>CALUWN010000009.1 GCA_944324495.1 uncultured Mucispirillum sp.
CACCTTTAGATGCTGCAGGTGATAGTGGCTTATAGCCAAAGAGCAAACTACCCGTTTAACGGGTAGTTATGATTTTTATCTTAAATTATAAAAAGCTGCTTTTCCTAAAAAGTCTGAAGAATCAAGTAAATCTTCTTCAATTCTTAATAACTGGTTATATTTTGCAACCCTGTCTGTTCTTGAAGGTGCACCTGTTTTAATTTGACCTGCATTTAAAGCAACAGCTAAATCTGCAATAGTAGTGTCTTCTGTTTCGCCAGACCTATGTGAAATAATAGCAGTATAACCTGCACGTTTAGCAGTTTCTACAGCATCTAAAGTTTCAGTAATTGTGCCTATTTGGTTTACTTTTACAAGTATTGAGTTTGCAACATCCTGCTCTATACCCTGCATAAGCCTTCTGGTATTTGTAACAAATAAATCATCCCCTACAAGCTGTACTTTTTTACCAAGGGCTTGAGTTAATTTTTTCCAGCCTTCCCAGTCTTCTTCCTGTAAGCCGTCTTCAATAGATATGATAGGGTATTTGCTTGTAAGATAAGTGTAATATTCTATCATTTCTTCAGCAGATTTTTTAGGGTTGCTTTCTGCATTTAAGTAGTAAAAGCTGTCTTTATAAAGTTCACTGGAAGCAACATCTAATGCTATTAATATATCATCACCCGGTTTATAACCTGCTGTTTCAATTGCTTTTATAATGACTTCTAAAGCTTCTTCATTTGATTTTAAGTTAGGAGCAAACCCACCTTCATCACCAACTGCTGTATTTAATCCTTTATCATGAAGAACTTTTTTAAGAGCATGGAAAGTTTCAGCACCCATTCTAAGTGCTTCTTTAAAAGAGCCTGCCCCTGCTGGCATAATCATAAATTCTTGGATATCCACATTATTATCTGCGTGTTTACCACCGTTTAAGATATTCATCATAGGAAGCGGAAGAGTGTGAGCAAATACGCCGCCTAAGTATCTGTAAAGTGGAAGCCCGCATTCTTCAGCAGCAGCTTTTGCACAAGCCATAGAAACACCAAGTATAGCATTTGCACCAAGTTTAGATTTATTATCAGTGCCATCAAGCTGAATAAGTGTTTCATCAATTAATTTTTGTTCGCAAACATCAACACCATCAAGTTCATTTGAAATGGTTTCGTTTACATTTTTAATAGCAGTTTGAACACCTTTACCAAGGTAGCGTGATTTATCTTCATCTCTTAACTCAACAGCTTCAAATTTACCTGTAGAAGCACCAGACGGTACTGCTGCTCTGCCTACAATACCATTGTTTGTAATAACATCTACTTCAATAGTTGGGTTGCCTCTAGAATCAATAATTTCTCTGGCAAAAACATCAATAATTTCAGACATTGTAACCTCCATTTATTAAATTAATCTATTCTATTATTTTTTTGTATAAAGTTCAATAAAATTCGTAAAAAATCTATTTAAAAAATCAAAATTTTTTGATATATATATTTAAGTTTATTAATAATGAGGTAATCCATTGTATAAAGTACCAAATTTAGTATATGCCAATGAAAAAGGCGAAATATTTGACCACCCAGAGCTTAAAATGGCAGTTTCTAGTGGTGGTTATAATTTTATCCCTTATGAAACAGAGTTAATAAGGCTTCCAGAATCTTCAAGGCTTTATTTTATGCCCCATACTCACCCTATAGCTTATGATGAAAACAAGGCAAACTTAGTAGATTTTAAAGAGGGGTATGCTGTAAGTGTTTTTTTATCACCGGGGTTTTTAAGGCTTTATTTACCAGCTTATAAGAAAACGAAAGATTATACTATGCCGCTTTTTGCATATACTGCTGTTGGTTTTTTAGACGGCCATTTTGTTGTGCCTGCTATACAAGTAGATAATATATCTAAATGGGACCCAAAAAATTATGATTTTTCCTGTAATTTTGATAAACAGGTTGATGAGTTTATAAAAAACGCACCAGAAAACAGGCTATACAATCAGCTTAGAAAATGTGCTACAGTTTACCATTGCACAGCTGCTAAAAATGTATTTTATCCTAGGTGGGAATGCCCTATACCTACAAGCCCAGCTTGTAACAGTGCCTGTGTTGGCTGTATTTCTTTACAGGCTTCTGAATGCTGCCCGTCTCCGCAGGATAGAATAACTTTTGCACCAACTGCAGAAGAAATAGCAGAGGTTGCTTTAGCTCATGGTGAAAAAGCAAAAGACCCACTTGTAAGTTTTGGGCAGGGGTGCGAAGGTGACCCATGCCTTGCTGCTGATAATATAGCAAAAGCAGTGAAAATTATAAAAAGGGAAAACCCAAATTTAACAGTTAATTTTAATTCTAACTGCTCCATACCAGAAAATGTGGCAAAGGTATTAGATGCTGGGGTGGATAGTGTGCGTGTAAGCTTAAATTCTGTAATAGAAAGCACATATAATGCTTATTACAGACCGCGTACATATAAATTTCAAGATGTTGTAAAAAGTGTAGAATTAATAAAAGAAGCAGGTGTATTTTTACAACTTAATCTGCTTACATTTCCGGGTATTAATGATAGAGCATCAGAAACATCAGCTTTACTTGATTTTGTGGAAAAATATAAAGTAGATTTAATACAGATGCGTAACTTAAATATAGATGCAGAGCTTTTATATAAAAGTTTAAATTTAAAACCAGATGAAATACACGGGCTTAAAAATATGATGAAGTTAATAAAAAAACGCAGACCTGAGATTCAGTTTGGTTATTTTAATAGAATGAAAAAAGATTTTCATACGCCTACAGGTTATCCTGATTTAAGGCCGCCAAAAAAGGGGAAAAGCCATATTTAATAGAAACCTGCCAGTAAATATATATGGCGATAAAAAGATTATAAACACATACGACGGCTCTTATACATTTTACAGTATGGAGTATAATGAATCCTACAAAACAAAATCAGTGGGAGCTTATGCTGAAAGTCTGCATAAATTTGTAAATGGCACAGAAATTATAAAACGGGCAGAAAAAAGCGATATAAGAGTACTAGATATTTGCTTTGGTTTAGGGTTAAATCTTGCTGTTACACTAGATGAAGCATTAAAACATAATATAACAAACAGGATACATATAGTATCCGTTGAAAAAGATGCAAGCCTTTTGCATATTGTAAAAAACACCCATATTTTAATGCCTAATGCAGGGTATAAAGTACTGCGGGAGCTTATAAGTAATGGTATATATAACAACTTTTCTTTAGAATATTATATTCAAGATGCAGTAGAGTTTATATACTCATTAAACCATAAGTTTGATGTAATATATTTTGACCCATTTTCAAAAAAGCATAACGAAGAAATGTGGAGCGATAAGATGATTAATAAGCTCTATTCTTTACTTCGTGAAAATGGGGTATTAACCACTTATGCATCAAGCAAAACCATAAAAGAAAGTTTTATAAATGCAGGCTTTCAAATTTCAAGTTTAACTTCCCTTGGCTCTCGTTATCAACCAGCCACAAAAGCTGCAAAAAATAACAAAAACATTTATCGTTATTTTATTTGACATTATACATTTTTACAAATATAATTACATTATTCTCAAAAATAAAAAGGTGATATATGCCTGATGAAAATGTATCAACATTAATGCTTCACCCTGTAGTAGAGAATGATATTTTAATGTGTGCACATGGTGGCATAGTGCAGTTAAAATCTATCAAGGGTAAACCTTTTAAAAGTGGTGATATATCATTAATATTGGAATCTGATTTACAGAATGCAGTAATTACAGGGTGTCCAAATTCAGTATTAGGTGTTCCTGCTCCTTGCACTATGGTTGTAAACATACCCCCTGCGGCATTAAGCATAAAAAAATTAAACAATGAACGTGCCGTTATACAAGACTACGTGAGTATGATATTAACAGATAAAGGTGTTCCATTACAGTGCAGCCCAAAACCAAATAAATGGAAACTTGCTTGTTCTGCACCAGTAAGCACATCATCATCTGCTGCTGGCAGTAATACTGATATAAAAGACTATAATCATATTTTTCATATAAGGTATTGTTTAAGTAAAATAAATAATGATATTATAAATACAGCCTATGAAATTAAGGTTTATAATTCTTCAGTAGAAAATACTAATGCTAAAAGCAGCTTATATAATTTTCGTGAGACAGATTTTGAAAACCCATACAAAATAGATATGGGCAAGGTAAAAGAAAGTGATAATGGTATATATGGTGAATTATTAGATTATTTAAAATCTACCTATTCAGAAGATGTATATTCGTATAAAGCATTATCTTTAGATATTGGAGCAAACATATTTGAATATATATTTTTAGTACCGAAAAAGAAAAAATATGAATCAAATTTTGGTTATCTATCTACTGGTGAGCGTTTTTTACGTGTATATAAAAATGATGATAATACACCCCAGAAAACAGTTGTAACAGAGCTGTATAAAGTTAGCAAAATGTATGAAGAAGTAAATCTTGTGATAAGTTAGGTATATAATGCATAAAGCTACAAATCTTGCAGAAAATAAAATTGTATATGATATTGAAGCTCCTCAAAATAATTCTATTATTGGAGATATAACTTGTACTGTAAAGTATCAGAAACAAATAATAGAAAATTCTTCAGATAATAAACGCAGTGTACTGATAGTAGAAAATGAGTATCAATTGTATAACTATTCTGAACTATTATTATCTTTATTAAATGATAAAGGTAGTGTTGAAATAATAATAAACAGCACAGAAGTTGAAGATAGTACAGATGAAGATAATAATTTAGAAATTGGTGGTGCAAATAAATCAGATAATATAGGCGTTGCTGTAGATAAGAAAAAAAATGAGAAATATTTTTATTTTGATATGGGTAGTATAACAATCAATGAAATAATTAGTGCAGTCGTTAGTGGGGCAAAGAGCGTTAGTGAACGTGAAACTCCTATAAATGGCAAAAGTATGGTAGAGTTAAAAATAGTATATGTGGAAAAATATTCTATATTAGATAATTTATTACAGCAAATGAAAAAGTTAAATTATACTAAGGAAAACCTTGAAGCTCGGGTAGATGAGTTATTAAAAGATATATATAGTCAAATACAAGATTTCAATAGTAAGTACGGAAAATTTATTAATAGAGAAAATTATAGTGGTTTTATTACGGAAGAAGATATAAAGGGTTTTAAACCAATAATAGTAGATTTATACCAATATATTGATAAATATGTAAAAGATTATGCATCAAAAGTTAATAAAAAAAATCTTCAGCAAGCTGCATGGAGTTATGTTAAGTTTCATTTAGCTATAATAAGTGCAGCATTTACAGGAGGTGCAACTGTACCTTATATTTATATTTCACTGGGTGAATTTTTTGTAGATTTATATACATTAATCCATCAATCTACTTATGTTAAAAAGGAAGAATATCATTTATATTCTCTTATGAATTCACGATATTTTCTTTTATTAGCTATGCAGTTTGGTTATAAGCTCCATATTTTATCAGAATACTCAAGTGGTATTAAAGGCTGTTATTTATATCAGGAAAATGGTGAATACAGAAAACTTACTTTTCTTAATAAAGCCAAGGTAATAGAAAGTAGTTTAAATCAGTGGTATTATTCATTTGAATTTAATACTTATTTTCAATCTGATAATAAATTAGATATTTTAAAAACAATCTTAGGCGATTCATATGATAAATTATTTGACAAAACTATGTTATTGCAAAAAATAGACACTAGATATGGTGAAATATATGAATCTCGCCATAAAGAGTTGTATGATAACTATATTAGTAATTTATCACATCTTTTGTTTATAGAAACGCCTTCATATACATCTTCTTATCTTAGTGCAATAATAGATAGTAAATTGCATACAGTTGAAAATAATAGTGTAAATAAAGATATAAATATACTAATTTTTACAAATTCTTTAAAAGAAACAGCAGTTAGTTTTGTAGGAAAAGATTTAAAGCATAATTTAAGTATACAGAACACTCATACCACAGTTAAGGAAGATAGTATGCGTGATGAGATAATATATAGTGTGAAAAAAATAGCCCCTTTTATGTCGTGTGCTCCAAGTGAATATCATAAGATGAGAAAGTATGGTTTGGAAGATTATGCAGAGTATGATAGAGTTATTTCTGATAATAATAATAAAATTGCAAATATAATGTTTTTGTCATGTTTTCATTATGCATCAAAGAAAACTATGATTAATGATTTATGTACAGGTTTAGAGAAAATATTAGAAACAAGTAGATTATCTTCACATGATTTTATGCATTATTTTTATAAATGGGATTTATTAGAAGAGTTAGAAGATATAAAAAATACTGAACTTGATGATATAAATATAGAAACACTTTATCAAATATTTTTAATAGTAGATGAAATATTTGATTTAACTTATGATGCATATGGTTATTATGAATTATTACACATAAAAGAACAATTAAACCACATATTGCAAAGGTTATCTTATTTTTTTGCAGTGTGGCAGTCCAAAAACAGAGTGCCAATAGATAAAGTTGTGGAAAAAATAGAGGAGAATATAGATAGTATTTTTCGTACAGGAATAATCTCTTTTACGTCATTTAAATTTATTAAATTATATTCTTATTTTATGCATTATTCATCATTAAATGATTTTTGTTATAATGAACTTGTTGAAAACGAATATTCGCCTTTTAATTATATAACATATTCTTTGGCATTACCAACTATACATAAGTTATATAAAAATGTTTTTTTATATATTTTTGGTATAGATAGACTTTCTAGCTATGAATATGAATATAAAAAAAGCAATTTTTTTCAAAAAGAATATTATCAGGTGCATGAAAAACTTCGTGCAATTTTTAAAAATAAGTTATTATTAAAAGTAAATAATACTGTTATGGAAATATATAACTCATTACTTTTATCTATGATAAATATAAATCCATATATAATATCTTATTATAGGGTAAATAAAAGCTATGTATATGATATGAAAAATGAGCTGTTTTATATTTGTTTTAAAGCTCTTGAAGTTAAATATAAAAAATATTCTAATCAAAATATGCCCCATGAAGCAGGTAATTATTTATATTATTATAATGAATTATACCAAATAGCTAAGTTTATATATGATAATATACTAAGCAATAATAAATTAATAAGTGAATTATTAAAGCCTGTTGATGAAAATGTAGTTGCTAATATAGATAGTTATATTGAAAATATGAAACTGCTCTTTAGTGATTATATTAGAGTATTAGGTGATTATATTAATATAGATAAAATACATAATAATGATACAAGTGAAGAACAAGATAATTTTAAACTGGATACATCTTTTATCAGAATATTTTATGAGGAGTTTTATAAAGAAACATCGCAGGAAATATACAGGGATACTGTAATTTCGTTTTTCCTTATGAACCAGTATGTGTTTGATGAAACTTTTATAAATTCTTCTTTTAAATCAATGCAGCAGGGTAAAATTTTTAAGAAAAATAAAATAAGTTTAGAATCATTAGTTAAAACCATATTGGAGTTTAGTGATGTAGTTTCAGTTTCTATTAAAAAGGAATATTTTCACAAACCTAATCTGTTTGACATATCAAATCAAGTTAGTATTGTCAGAAAATATAGGTATGTGTTTGATATACAAGATTTTTTTAAAGGTATATTAAAACTAACATATACTAAATTAATGGATGGTATATACCCAACTGCAGATATTAAAGAGAATGAAAATATAAATAAATTAATGCATACATTATATATTGATTCGGGTATGCTTCCGCCACATACTACTATTAACCAATACTGTATATGCACTCCATATGAGCTGACGGATAATATTTCTATTTTTGATAAAACCCATATACTTTTAGCAAACCAAAATATGGATATAAATTTTTTATATGATTCAAAAAGTTTTCTAGCTGGTATACATGATGCAGAAAAAGCATCTGAAATATTTAGAAATAAGATATTTACATATGTAACAGGTCATAATATTGAAGGTCTTGAAAACCCATTGTTAAATAAGTATAAAGAAATGTATTATAAAGATAAATTGGCAAAAGATAATGACGAAAGTGTTGGTGCATATGCTGCATGGCTATATATACAAAAAAAATACCAAGAATATAATAAAAGCGAACAAAAAGATAAAATTTTAGATATAGATATTAATACAATAAAAGCTAAGTTATGTTTGAAAGATGAATTAGAACATACTGATGATAATTTACATAACAATAGTAATATGTATAACAATAATATAAATGCTAGAAGGAAAACGAAAACAGTTGATTCACCAGCAACCACATTAGCTAAAAGCTTTTACCATGTGGTAGCTTATACAAATGAATATAAGTTAATAAATGAGCTTGTACCTAAAAAGCAAATAAATGTAGAGCAGGATAATAACCAGCAACAGCTTCGTAATAACACATTTGTGGAAAGTATTTATGAAATAGCACGCCAAAACCTGCGTAGTGCATATATGCAGGAAGAAAAACGTGAATTTCAAGATACTACAAGTAAAAAAGACAAAAAAATTGTAGTAAATCAGCAGCCTTTTATAGGTATAGTTACTTTATGGGTATTACCTAAAGGTATATTAGGAGGTTAAAATAATGGCATTTGATTTTAATGTAATAGCCCAACAGGAGAAATTTTATTTAACAGATACAATAGAAGAATTATTAAAATTACAGGAAGTGACACCATATTTACCCCTAAAGGAGAAACTAGAGCCAGAGTTTGAGGCAATAGCCTCCGGCCACCCTAAAACAGAATTATGGAGCTATTACTTATACCGTAAACTACCTTATGATATAGAACATGAGCATATGGTAAAGTACCGCGAGCAGCTTCGCCAAGCACCAATAGGCATACAATGGAGTGCAGAAGAATTAAAGGAACTAGACAGGTTATCAGATATAAAATCCAAACGCTACAAAATACTAGAAAAAAGTGGATTATTAAGCAGTGTATATATTCCCCATATAAAATATCAAAAAGAGATGATAAATTATCCAGATATGCCAATAGATATAGGCTTAAAATCAGATTTTGAAAAGGGAATAAAGTTATTTAATGCAGGTGATTATACATCATCCTTAAAATATTTACAAGGTCCATCATCAAAAGGTAACTATTTAGCCACTCAGTTAATATGCGATATATATCTTCATGATTTAACAGATATAAAATTTCACTCATTTTATAATAAAATATATTCTGATAAATCAGGCAATCCCAGTTTAAAATACTTGTTACAATTAGAAAGCAGCGATGCAGTAGTAAAAGAATTTCAATATAAAATGGGTAAAGTACTAGAGTATGGTAAGGAGCTGGAACGCCGTGGCTTACCCTTAGGAGCATATATTCAAGCACTTGGCTATGAACATATGCTTAATGTTGGTCGAAACCAATTTGACAGGCGATTTCGTCCAGATTATGTAAAACATTTAATGCGTGCAGCCAATAACGGTTCTTATCAAGCCTATTCACACTTAGCCACAAATTTTACTGATATGGAGTGGGCATTATGTGGTATGATATCAAGCCTTGATTATAAATGTTTTGATGAGTATGTAGGAAATTTTGATACTCAGGATATGGAAATGGCAAGCCCCCGTAATTTAGCCATAGTCCGCTTAGCAGCTATGTGGGGCAGTGCTACAGCATTACATTTATTAACCTTTGGTCCTACAGGTAATTTTGTAGCAGGTCTTCCCCATATGATATTACAGGGCTACCCCAAGGGCGGAATATATATGCCAGATGATGAGCAGTCCTACCGCGGTAATATCTATAAAAGATTTTATGGAGAAACAGGCAAATTAAGGGAAGATGGCTTAATACCAGATTTAGATATGATATATCCACCGAAGCCAGTAATCCACTGCCCTTATGGAATGACAACATTAATAGATTTAATGTTTAAGGATTATCCAGACTTAAAACATCCCTTAGATAAGACAGCAACCGAGGCAGATATTTTACGTTTTCGAGAGCAGCTTCATAAAGATGTATTGGAACTGGGAGGCTTTTATGTAGGTGGATACTGGGCACAAAATATTATCCCAAATCATATGGAAGAAATGAAGAAACAATTAATAGATGAATATGATTCATTTTGTGACAGCTATAAATATTTTCCAGAGGGTACAGATTTATTATTTGGCTACTTAAATGTATTAAAATTAAGGGAATTAAGAAGTAACCCATTATATTACCCAAGCGGTAGACCGTATATATATCCAGCAAGTGTATATAAAAAACACCCAACATGGTATTAAAAAACTTTGCAAGAATAGTTATAATTATGGTATATAAAATAATGGAGTGTAATATGTATAGTTACTTTATGGGTATTACCTAAAGGTATATTAGGAGGTTAAAATAATGGCATTTGATTTTAATGTAATAGCCCAACAGGAGAAATTTTATTTAACAGATACAATAGAAGAATTATTAAAATTACAGGAAGTGACACCATATTTACCCCTAAAGGAGAAACTAGAGCCAGAGTTTGAGGCAATAGCCTCCGGCCACCCTAAAACAGAATTATGGAGCTATTACTTATACCGTAAACTACCTTATGATATAGAACATGAGCATATGGTAAAGTACCGCGAGCAGCTTCGCCAAGCACCAATAGGCATACAATGGAGTGCAGAAGAATTAAAGGAACTAGACAGGTTATCAGATATAAAATCCAAACGCTACAAAATACTAGAAAAAAGTGGATTATTAAGCAGTGTATATATTCCCCATATAAAATATCAAAAAGAGATGATAAATTATCCAGATATGCCAATAGATATAGGCTTAAAATCAGATTTTGAAAAGGGAATAAAGTTATTTAATGCAGGTGATTATACATCATCCTTAAAATATTTACAAGGTCCATCATCCAAAGGTAACTATTTAGCCACTCAGTTAATATGCGATATATATCTTCATGATTTAACAGATATAAAATTTAATTCATTTTATAATAAAATATATTCTGATAAAGGAGGCAATCCAAGTTTAAAATACTTGTTACAATTAGAAAGCAGCGATGCAGTAGTGAAAGAATTTCAATATAAAATGGGTAAAGTATTAGAGTATGGTAAGGCATTAGAACGCCGTGGCTTACCCTTAGGAGCATATATTCAAGCTATGGCATATTGGCATATGTTACTAATTGGTATAAATAGGTTTGACAGGCGATTTCGTCCAGATTATGTAAAGCACATAATGCGTGCAGCCAACAATGGTTCTTATCAAGCCTATTCACACTTAGCTACAACTTATACTGATATGGAGTGGGCATTATGTGGTATGATATCAAGCCTTGATTATAAATGTTTTGATGAATATGTAGGTAATTTTGATACCCAGGATATGGAAATGGCAAGCCCCCGTAATTTAGCTATAGTCCGCTTAGCAGCTATGTGGGGCAGCGCTACAGCATTACATTTATTAACCTTTGGTCCTACAGGTAATTTTGTAGCAGGTCTTCCCCATATGATATTACAGGGCTACCCCAAGGGCGGAATATATATGCCAGATGATGAGCAGTCCTACCGCGGTAATATCTATAAAAGATTTTATGGAGAAACAGGCAAATTAAGGGAAGATGGCTTAATACCAGATTTAGATATGATATATCCACCGAAGCCAGTAATCCACTGCCCTTATGGAATGACAACTTATATAGATTTAATGTTTAAACATAATAAGGACTTAAAACATCCCTTAGATAAGACAGCAACCGAGGCAGATATTTTACGTTTTAGAGAAGAGCTTCATAGAAAAGTATTTAAAGGTAATGGCTACTACATAGGTGGTGGGTGGGCACAATATGTTGTACCAAAACATATGGAAGAAATGAAGAAACAATTAATAGATAAATATGATTCATTTTGTGACAGCTATAAATATTTTCCAGAGGGTACAGATTTATTATTTGGTTACTTAAATGTATTAAAATTAAGGGAATTAAGAAGTAACCCATTATATTACCCAAGTGGCAGACCGTATATATATCCAGCAAGTGTATATAAAAAACACCCAACATGGTATTAAAAAATTTTGTAAGAATAGTTATAATTGTGGTATATAAAATAATGAGGAGGTATAAAATGCGTGCTATAAAAAATATGAACTTATCTAAACGTGATACATTAAAAAGCTTATTCATTTTAGGTGTTAGCCCTTCACTTTTGCTTAAAATGCAGTATAATCAAAGTTTAGATTATAGTTTTGAAAGTGAAAATATTCTTGATAATGAGCCATATTATGTCAGCAGTCATAAAGGTAGAATTAAAATATGCCATTTATTGCAAGAAGAAATTGAAGAATACCTGCGTAAAGGGTAAATTGGTTGTAAATATTATAAAAAAAATTATTGGTATTATTGATAATATATAGCGAAATTAGATATAAATTCATAAAAATATAAAAAGTAAAAATCATATTATGATATTCTTTCTACTACAAAAGGTTTATACAGGGAGATAAACTTATGAAAAAGCTTATATATGTAATTACTATTCCCTTATTATTATTTCTACTTATTATAGGCTTGTATGTTAATTTTAGTGCCAGCAACAAAGGTGTCATCAAGCTAAAAGAAACATATTTAAAAGTTGTTGATGAAAAATATATAGGCAAATTAAATATTGATACATATAAGAATAACTTTAATATAGGATGCTATGGTTTTACAAAAAATTCTGTGATAATTAGCAAGGCTAATGGTGGAGAGTATGCAGTATTACCATTGAAAAATATAAAAGAGCTTGATAAAAAAAATCAAAATGATGATATATTTGCGAGTGGAGCTAACCCTAATGTATCCTCTATAATACCATGTGAGGATTGCTGCTTTACACAATATCAAGATAAATTAATGATGATAGATAAAAGCAGCTGCAAATCAGATAACAATAGTCAATCTAAAGTTCAATTATCATTTTTAGATGATAATGGGTATATAAATACTGATACAATAAAAAATGTATCATGTACTGGTGAATATATTTATAATAAATTATATGATGAAGGTGTTATCAAAGCAAAACCTTTAGCGAACAACTATTCATATAATGCAGAAATATATTATTTATATTACTTACTATATGAGCAAAATAGAGATGGTTGCAGGTTTTTAATTACATCAGATGATAAAGTATTATTAGAAGATGAATATAATTCATGTATAGGTTTATATACACTCCCTTTAAATAAGGGTGGCTTGCCATTTAGTATGTCGCAGGATATAACAAAGTTTGCCATGGTAGATAAAAAGCATAATAAAATAAGGCTTTACACTTTTGATAATAAATCTATAAAAACTAATGTGTTGACAGATATAGCAGCAAAAAGTGATAAAACAGCTTTATTTTTACTTGATAATGGTTACTTAAATGTAATTCGCTATGATTCTAATGTGGCTACATCTAAACTATATAAAATTAATGATTTTACAAAACCAGATGAATATACATATGCAGGGGATAATATAAAGTTTAATTTTTTGAATAATTATATAAAAAATATTTATCATAAAATAGAAGATGATACAGCATATAAAATATTAATAGAAGATTATATGATGTTGTATAATAATTTTGTTGTTAGTCATGATATGAAAATGGCTTTAAAACCAAAGTGTGAACATAACAGTGAACTTAACCAAGATGAGTGTTATATATATTTATTGGATTTAGAGCCAACAGATGCAAATAAAATAAAATAATAATATTATAACCTATTGATATATTTGCATAATTTACAAATTTAAAAAATATAAAATTTTTTATTGACATTACTTTAGAAATAATATATATAATAATTCCCACGCGGGTGTAGCTCAGTTGGTAGAGCGTGACCTTGCCAAGGTTGAGGTCGCGAGTTCGAGTCTCGTCACCCGCTTTTTTTATATTTTTATGGCGACGTGGCCGAGTGGTTAGGCAGAGGCCTGCAAAGCCTTGTACTCCGGTTCAAATCCGGACGTCGCCTTTCTTTTTTCTTCCCTTTTTCTTTAAAATATTATACATTACATAAAGTTTAATTTCTTTTTTGAGGTAATTTATGAAAATATTTTTAACTACCGCTATTTTGCTTTTTATATGTTTCTCAGCTTTTGCATATGATAAAGCCTGCCCAACTTGTGATTTTTACGTTATAGAAAAAGCACAAAATAAAGATAACTGCACAGAGTATATTAAATATTTTTTTGAAAAGAAAAGAATAGGCAAGTCTTATGAAGAGCTTGGTGCATACTTTGTGCCAAACCATAAATATGCAGAATACTGGAAAAGGTTTTTACCAGAATCTAATGAAAAATATACAGTTGACAAGAAGTATGTAAATAATT
The DNA here is from genome assembly GCA_944324495.1 of uncultured Mucispirillum sp. Classification (GTDB taxonomy): domain Bacteria; phylum Chrysiogenota; class Deferribacteres; order Deferribacterales; family Mucispirillaceae; genus Mucispirillum. The sequence goes on from CALUWN010000009.1 coordinate 14,361, forward strand.
CATATGTAATGCTTTTTTATGAAATTATACCTAAAAAAATACACATAAAAGAAGGCAAAAAAGCTAACCTTGAAATGATTGTTGATAAAGAACGATATTATTTTCAAATGCAGGAAGTGGATAATGGCACTGAAATCACTTCATGTTATTCTATTTTAAAATAAATTTGTAGAAAATATGTGATATTAATATGTGCTTATTTAATTAGCAGTGTATTTGTGTTAAAAAACTAAAAAAATTATTTTATTTAAGGAGCAATAGATGAAAAAATTATTATTGATTATACCTATATTAATGTTTGCTGTATTTGGGTGTAAAAATAATGCAGACAATACCAGTGCTAAGGTTGATTTAGCTCAGTTGGAAAAACGTTTAACAAGCATAGAATCAGCAGATGATAAAGAAGCAAAAGTTACTGTAAAAGTAGAAAAACTTGTAGATGTAAAAGAAATGCCTGGCTATGTATATGTAAAAGTTACAACTGATAAAGATGGTTCAAAAAAAGTAAGAAATGCTATTACAAATGGCAGAATTTTTATAGATGCTGACCAGTCTTTAGTGCTTGATTTAGAGGAAGAAATTTTCCTTACAAGCATTTTAAATTTTAAAAATACAGAACCAAAAACTATTGATGTTTCAAACCTTACTTTAGCAGGTGGTAAAAAAGACGGTAAAAATGTAATTATTGAAATAACTGATTTTGAATGCCCATACTGCAAAAGAGCAAACAGTTTATTTAAACAAATGCTTGCAGATAAATCAGACTATGCTTTATACATTATGCATATGCCAATACCAAGCCTTCACCCTAATGCAGAGCTTATGGCTAAGATATTTGAAGCAGGTATTCAAATGGGCAAGAATTTTAAAAATGACCTTTTTGAGCTTGATACACCAAAGTTACTTGAAGAGAAAGCTAAAGAATATATTAAGGCTAATAACATTACAGAGTTTACACAAGCTGATATAGATAAGATTATTGCATCTTTTCAGGAAGATTTAATTAATATGTTTGCGTCTAAAACAGAAAATGCTCAAAAATTTAAAGAATTAGTTGCATCTAAAGCAATAGAAGAAAAAATTAAAAACTGCCAAAAACAAGCTCACCAGTTGGGTGAAAACTCTACTCCTACTTTCTATTTTAATGGAAAAGTTATCCAAGGCTTTGATGCACCACTTTTAAAAAAATTATTAGAAAATATAGAATAGATTAATTAAACATTAATATATATAACCCCTGAATTTATTTCAGGGGTTTTTTTGTTAAAGTTTTGCTTTATTAACTTGTAAAAAAATGAAATATCTTGTAAAATAGTATAGAATTATTTTTAAGGAATATATATGGCGGTAATTAAGAAATTATCCCCAGAAGTTGCTTCTAAAATTGCAGCAGGGGAAGTAGTAGAAAAGCCTTTTAATGTAGTTAAAGAATTAATTGAAAATTCATGTGATGCTGGGGCTTCAAAAATAACTGTAGAAATAGTAAATGGTGGGCTTGATTTAATAAAAATTACAGATAATGGCTCAGGTATTGAACAAGATGATTTGCCACTTGCTTTAGAACGGTTTGCTACAAGTAAAGCCCAAACAGTTGATGATGTTTATTCTGCTACTACCTTTGGTTTTCGGGGGGAAGCACTAGCTGCCATTTCAGCTGTAAGCGATTTTAAGATTACAAGCGGTAAAGATAATAAAGCATACGAAATTACAAGCCACTATGGCAATGTTGGTGAAATAAAGCCAACAGCTGCCATTAAAGGCACTATTATTGAAGCTGCCCGCCTTTTTGAAAACTTACCAGCAAGAAGAAAGTTCTTAAAAAGCTCCAAAAGCTTAGAAGGTGAAATATTAAGGCTTGTAAAACATTTTTCCCTTATTAATGAAAATATTGAAATATCACTTATTAGTGATAATAAAACTTTATACCATGCAAAGCTTTCTGAAGATGTAGTAATTAGGGCAGCTAAAGTGTTTTCTGGAAAAGCATTTGTCAAAGGCGTAGCAAAATATGAAGATAAGCAGGTTAATGCCTGCGTTACTCTGCCTTCAGCCAGTGATAGATTAAAACGTGATGCAATAGTAATTGGGGTAAACGGCAGGCTTATTAAAGATACAAGCCTTATTCAAGCAGTTATCAATTCATACCATAGGCTTATTCCAGAAGGCAGATACCCACTTGCTGTAATTGATATTCGTATGAACCCATCTAATTTAGATGCTAATGTGCACCCTGCTAAAATGGAAGTAAGGTTTTTAAATGGCGGAGAAATGTTTTCTTTAGTTAGTGATGCCTGTAGTAATGCGTTTTCAGGCAAAGGGGTCAATACAAGTTATAACCATGCTGAAAATAAAGGTGTTTTTTTAATAGAAGAAAATAAAAAAGAAAATATTAAAGAAAATAATATTCAACAGATACAAAAACCATATGAAAATTTATCTGCTGCTAAAAATAATAATTTTAGTAAACAAATTAACAGCCCAGTTGAAAAGCCTGCATATACTTTTAAAATTGATGAAAAGCTGGAGCAGCCCCATGTTGATTATGAAAGCATAAATAATAACAGCAGTATAGAAAATACTAATATAAATAGTGATGATACAATTGATAATAGAATAGCAAAAGGCGAATTTAGGGTTGTAGGGCAGGTGGATAAAACATATATTATAATAGAAACCGAAAATAAAGAGATACTTTTTATTGACCAGCATGCAGCCCATGAAAGAATACTTTTTGAAAAACTACAGGCAGAAAACAAAAAAACAGTAAAGCCTTCTATTGTGCTTCATGAGCCAATTGAAGTTATTTTAACTGATGAAATAATAGAGCAGATTGATAAGTTTAATGTTATTATAGAATCATTTGGGTATGCTTATAAAATCACAGGGATTGATAAAGTTGAGATTATAAGAATACCATACCATATTGTTAGAAAAAATATTGCAAAAGAGTTTCGTAATATTGTTATAGATTTATGCTTAACAGGTAAATCAAAGCATGAGGAAGCTCCAAGAGCTATGCTTTCCTGCAAATCTGCCATTAAAGCAGGTGATGAGCTTACATATGCAGAAATGGATTATCTTGTGAAACTACTGTTTAATACAACAAATTTTGGAACCTGCCCTCATGGTAGACCTATTATTTATCTTATGAGGGTAGATGAGCTTGCAAGGAAATTTTACAGATGATAATACCCATAATTACAGGCCCTACATCATCTGGAAAAAGCAGTATTGCATATAATGCAGGGCTTAAAACAAATAAAGTGGAAATAATAAGTGCTGATGCTTTTCAGGTATATAAAGGGCTTGATATTGGTACAGCAAAAGTTAGTATGCAGGAAAGACAGCAGGTAAAGCACCATTTAATAGATATAATAAACCCTGATGAATGTTATTCTGCTGGTATGTTTAGATTTCAGGCTGAAAAGTTAATAGAAGATATATTAAATAGAGGCAATATTCCTGTTATTGCAGGTGGCACTGGGCTTTATATTAAATCATTAACAGAAGGTATTTTTAACTGTCCAGATATTGATGAAAATATTAGAAAAGATTTGCAGATAAAACTTGAAAAAAACGGTATAGAAAGCCTTTATAATGAGCTTAAATCAGTAGATGCTGAATATGCAGCTAAAATCAGCAGTAATGACCCTGTGCGAACAGTGCGGGCTTTAGAAGTATATTACGGGCTTGGAATGACATTTACACAGGCTCATAAAAAATACGCAGTTAAGCCAAAATATAAATACAGCATTGGCGTATTATGGATTGAACGCAGTAAACTTTATGAAAAAATAAATGAACGCACAAGGCAGATGTGGGAAATGGGCTGGGATAAAGAGGTGGAAACTCTTTTAAACTTAGGATACAATGCAGACTGCCCCTCATTTCGAGCCATAGGCTATAAACTTATTGCAGATTATATTACAAACGGTGGCAGAAGTGATGATGTCATAAATAAAATAGCTCAGGAAACAAGGCATTTTGCTAAAAGACAGTTTACTTGGTTTAGGCATAGATATAATGTTATAATGTATGAAGATAAAGAAAAACTTGAAAATAATTTAATAGAAATAATAAACGGTAAAAGGAGCAGTTTATGAGATATGCTGTTATATTTACAATAATTATAGGTGTTATAGTTTTTTATATAGTATTTGGTCATAATGGGGTTTTAAAGTATATAGAACTTGTTAATGTTCGCCAGACAAATGAAGAACGTATTAGGCAAATGGAAAAAGAAATTGCAGAAAAAGAGCGTGAGCTGGATTTGGCGAAGAAAAATAACGAATACCTTGAAGGTATTATCAGGCGAGAGCTGGGGTTACAAAAAAATGGGGAAGATGTCTATATTATAGAAGATAATAAAACTAATACAGAAGAAAAGTAAGGAAATATAATATATTATGCAGGAATTTAGCGTTGCAGAATTAAGTAAAATATTATCAGCAGTTTTTAAAAATGCTTTTCCAGATATGATAGCTGTTACTGGTGAAGTAAGCGGTTTAACACGCCAAAACAGCGGACATATTTATTTTAGTTTAAAAGAAAACGATGTAACATTAAGTGCTACGTATTTTAAATTTTACCAAACAGCAGGCTCGTTTATACCTAAAAATGGTGATAAAGTAAAGGTAATAGGTGAGCTTAAAACATATGATAAATACAGCCAGTACCAGATAAATGTGCGGAAGATTACATATGATTCTGAAGGGCTTTTATGGAAACAGTTTGAAGAAACTAAAAAGAAACTAGAAGCGGAGGGGCTTTTTAGGGAAGAAAGAAAGCGTGAAATACCAAAATATCCTTATCGTGTTGCTGTGCTTACTTCTACTTCCGGAGCAGTTATTAAAGACTTTATTGTAACAACAAATAACGAAAAAGGAAGATATTTAATAGAAGTATGGAATATACCAGTGCAGAATGTGGAAAATGCTCCAATAATAGCTAAAACCATTGAAAAAGCAGGCAAATTATCAGACAGATATGATGTAATGGTTGTAATGCGTGGCGGTGGCAGTATGGAAGATTTATCTGTTTTTAATCAGGAAGTAATAGCAAGAGCTGTTGCTGCTTCTCAAGTGCCAGTAATAAGTGCTGTTGGCCATGAAACAGACTATACCATAATAGATTTTGTATCAGATAAAAGGGCGGCTACCCCTACAGCTGCTGCTATTATGCTTTCATCTTACTATAAAGCAGCTGTTACTGATATAGAAAAATACTATAACAGCATAAACAGGCACATGGAAAATGTTATGCAAAAGTATGCTCAGTATATTGATTATATGAATATAAAACTTGAAAATAAATCACCAGTTTTAAAAATAAATAAGCTAAACCATATTATTTCCCAGTATGAAAAAATATTGGATAATAAGATGACAAAAAGAATATACAGCATAAAAGAATACTTTTTAAAGCTTGAAAATAAAGTAAAAAATAATAACCCAGAAAATAAACTTGAAAACTATAAACTGCGTATTAATAACAGCAGTAGAAACTTATATTCAGCAGTTCTTTCAAGGGTTACTAAAATTACAAACAATATAAATGAAAAATCAAGCAGAATAAAAATTAATAACCCACTTAAATTAATTGAACGCTATAACCATAAAATTGATAACCTTTCTGCTTCGCTTATAAATATTACTACCAATAAGGAAAGTAAATACAGCATTATATTAGATAAACATAAAAATTCTTTAGAGCAGTTTATTGCAAACTATCTTTTTAATAAATATGCTGATTTATCGCGTCTTGAGAGCAAACTTTCAGTGCTTGACCCTAAAAATGTTATGGAAAGGGGCTATGCTCTTGTTACTCAGGATGAAAAGGTAGTATCTAGTATTGATGATGTACATTTAAACGCATCTTTAAAAATACATTTAAAAGACGGTAAAGTATTTGCTCTGCCAGAAAAAATATTAAAAGATAACAATAATATGGAAGCAACGGAGCAAGAAAAAATAGTGAAATAAAAATTTTTTATACCGTTTTATAAAAAATTATGATATGCTAGCAAAATATTTTAAAAAGCCTTTTATTTAAGGCTTATATTTGTTTATAATAACATTAAGATAGATGATGAGGAGCAAAAAAATGAGCAGAATACCTATTACTAAAGCAGGCTATGACAGACTTAAAGCAGAGCTTGATAAACTTCGTAATGTGGATAGAAACGAAGTAATATTAGCCATTCAAGAAGCAAGAGGCCATGGTGATTTAAGTGAAAATGCAGAATATGATGCTGCAAAAGAACGCCAAGGTATGATAGAAGCTAGGATTAACGAACTTGAATATAAAATGAGCCTTTTTGAAATTATGGATATTTCTAAAATGGCAGGAGATAAAGTTGCATTTGGTGCAACTGTTACAATAGAAAATATGGATACAGAAGAACGCAAAGTATATACTATTGTAGGCAGTGATGAGGCAGATATTTTCAGCGGTAAAATATCTATTATGTCACCACTTGCAAAAGCTATGCTTGGAAAAGAAGTTGGTGATGATTTTATTGTGCAGGCACCAAAAGGTGATACTGAATATGAAATCATCAAAATAGAGTTTGTGGAAGAATAAGTTTTTTTCTGGAGGCTTATTATGAAACTTCAATTAAATATAGCTAACCAGCTTACTATTGTTAGAATTGTGGCTATCCCCCTTTATTTACTTGTTTTATATATTAATAAAGACTGGAGTAATGTGGCAGCCACTATCATATTTATACTTGCAGGAGTTTCTGATTTTCTTGATGGCTATATTGCAAGAAAATATAATATGATTACTGATTTAGGTAAAATATTAGACCCAATTGCAGATAAAATACTTGTGGCAGCAGCCTTAATAGCCTTAATTGACTTAGACAGGCTTTACTGGTGGATAGCTGTTATTATGCTTGCAAGAGATTTTACTATGGAAGCATTAAGAAATTTGGCAGCCAGTAAAGGTATTATTATTGCAGCAGGTATATGGGGTAAATTAAAAACTACTTTCCAAATGGTTGCAATAGGTATGATTTCATTTAAAAACGTATGGCTTGGTATTAACTGGTATATATTAGGGCAGGTATTAATGTATATTGCATTAGTGCTTTCTATATATTCAGCGTTTGTATATTTTAGAGATTATTTTAAAAATCATGAATTAGAAGAAAATAATACGGAGAGTTTTGAATAATGGATTTATACCAAATATTATTAATTATTGCAGCTTATTTCATAGGCTCTATTCCTTTTGCTTATATTATAGTAAAACTTGTTAAAAAAATAGATATTAGAACTGTTGGCAGTGGTAATGCTGGTGCTACAAATGCAGCAAGAGTGCTTGGTAAATGGGGATTTATTAGCGTATTTTTATTGGATGCTTTAAAAGGCTTTTTACCAGTATTTATATCACTTCACTACTATGGGCAGACTATGATTACTTTAATTGTGGCTGCTGTTGTAGTGCTTGGCCACACATATACTGTGTTTTTAGGCTTTAAAGGTGGTAAAGGTGTAGCTACTGGAGCAGGGGTATTTTTAGCTTTAGCTCCTGCTGAAATTGGTATCGGGCTTGTGGTATTTATTATAGTTTTTCTTGCTACAAAAATGGTTTCAGCAGGCTCAATACTTGCTTCTATTACACTTTTAATTGCAGTATGTTTAATGAGTAACTGGTTTGCATTAAAAGTTTTAACTGCTGTTATCGTATTTTTTGTAATATTTAAGCACCGTTCAAATATTGTGCGTATTATAAAAGGCGAAGAAAACAAGTTTGTTAGGAAAAAGAAAGAAGATGAATAAAAATGAAGCCCTTATGAGCAAATGTATTAAAAATGCTTATAAGGCAAAGGGTAGTACAAAAACAAACCCTTTAGTAGGGGCTGCTGTCTGCACAGGTGATGATGTATTTTTTGGAATACACGAAAAATATGGATTTGCCCATGCAGAAGTTAATGCAATTAATAATGCAGGTGATAAAGCTTTTAAAAGCGAGCTTTTTGTTACTTTAGAGCCCTGTTCTACCTATGGCAAGACACCGCCATGTGTAGATAAGATTATTAATGCTGGCATAAAAAAAGTATATGTAGGTGTGCTTGATGTAAACCCAAAACATGCAGGCAGAGGTATTTCCATACTGAAAAATGCAGGCATAGATGTGGAATATGGCATACTGCCAGATAAAAGCAGTATTTTAATAGAAGATTTTATTAAGTACCATAGGAAACAGCTTCCCTATGTTACTTTAAAAACTGCCATAAGTTTAGACGGTAAGATTGCAGCATACACAGGGGATTCTAAATGGGTTACTTGTGAAAAATCACGGCAGTATGTACATAAGCTTCGTGGTGAATGTGATGCTGTAATTACTGGGGTGGGCACAGTACTAGCAGATAACCCACTTATGACAAACAGGATATATAAAAAACTTGGTCAGCCAGCACGTGTTATATTAGACAGCTTTTTAAAAACACCAGTTGATTTAGATATTATAAAAAGCGTAGATATTTCACCTGTTATTATTTATACTTCAAAAAATATAGATAATAAAAAGGCTGATTTATTAAAAAGTAATAATGTAGAAATTATTGAAGTTGATGAATATAACGGTATGCTTGATTTGGAAAGTGTACTAAAAAGCCTTTATAATAAAGGGTTTATGAATGTGCTTGTGGAAGCTGGTGCAAAAGTAAATGGTTCATTTTTTGATTTGGGGCTTGTGGATAAATTAGAAGCATTTATTGCACCAAAAATCATAGGTGGAGAAAATGCAGTATCTTGCATTGGTGGCAAAGGTATTGCATCTATGAGTCAGGCATATACATTTAAGTCTAGTGTTATGAGAAAATCTGGTGATGATATTCATATTACTGCCAGAATAAATGATTATACAAAAGAAGTTATAGAGTTTACTAAAAACTTTCAAGTTGAGTAAAATGTTTACAGGTATTATAGAAGAAACAGGCAGAGTTATTAATATTACAAAAAACAGTAATTCTGCTAAATTAAAAATTAATTGTGCAAAAGTACTGGAAAATATTTCATTAGGTGATTCTGTGGCAGTAAACGGTGTATGTTTAACTGCCGTTAATTTTGGTGCAGATTATTTTGAAGCAGATGTTAGCCATGAAACACTATTAAAATCATCACTTAAAAATATTTCTACAGGTGCTGTTTTAAATTTAGAAAGGGCATTGACTTTATCTTCACGCCTTGGCGGTCATTTGGTTCAAGGCCATGTGGAAGCAACTGGCATATTAAAAAATATTACAAAATATGGTGAGTTTTATAAAGTTTTTATAGAATACCCTAATGAGCTTGATAAATATATTGTAGAAAAAGGTTCAATTGCTATAGACGGTATAAGCTTAACCGTTGTAAATGTGGTAAATAATACTTTTGAAGTGGCAGTTATTCCCCATACATTTGAGAATACAAACTTAAAATATAGAAAAAATGGTGATATTATAAATCTGGAAACAGATATTATTGCCCGCTATGTAGAAAAAATGATATTATCAGATAATAAAGATGAAAAATTAAAATCAATGATTTTAAACTTTAAAAGGTAGTTTTAAATGGATATGAGTGTTAGAGCAACAGTTGAAGAAGCTGTGCATATAATAAAATCAGGTGGAATGATTATTTTAACAGATGATGAGGCACGAGAAAACGAAGGCGATTTAGTTTTTGCTGCCGAATTTGTTACACCTGAAAAAATTAATTTTATGGCCACATATGGCAGAGGGCTTATTTGCGTATCTCTTTCTGAAAAAAGATGTGATGAGCTAATGTTAAAGCCTATGTCAGAAAATAACTCATGCAGGTTTGGTACAGCCTTCACTGTATCAGTGGAAGCTAGGCAGGGGGTTACAACAGGCATTTCTGCTTATGATAGAGCAAAAACCATATCAGTTTTAGCAGACCCTCTTTCAAAAAGTACAGATTTAAACAGGCCAGGGCATATTTTTCCACTAAGAGCAAGAAATGGTGGCGTTTTAGTTCGCCCGGGGCAGACTGAAGGTTCTGTTGATTTAGCACGCCTTGCAGGGTTAAACCAAGCTGGAGTAATATGCGAAATAATGAACGATGACGGCACCATGGCAAGAATGGATGATTTAGAAAAATTTGCTAAAATTCATTCATTAAAAATATTGACTATTGCTGATTTAATAGAGTATAGAAAATTAAATGATAATTTAATAGAAAAAGTATCTCAGGCTATACTTCCTACTGAATATGGTACATTTAAAATGGAAGGTTACCAAAATAAAGCAGACGGCAAGGAAGCTGTAGCCATTATTAAAGGTGATGTTAATGGAGGTAATCCGCCACTTGTGAGAGTTCATTCTCAGTGTTTAACAGGGGACGGCTTTGCTTCTTTAAGATGTGACTGCGGAAATCAGCTTCATACTGCTATGCAGATGATAGAATCTGAAGGCAGGGGCGTTATCCTTTATATGTTCCAAGAAGGCAGGGGCATAGGGCTTTTAAATAAAATAAAAGCATATAAATTGCAGGATGAAGGCTATGATACTGTGGAAGCAAACATCAAGCTTGGTTTTTTAGATGATGAGCGTGATTATTCTTTTGGGGCAGCACTTTTAAGAAAATTAGGTATTACAAAAATGAGGCTGCTTTCTAATAACCCAAGGAAATTTACAGGATTATCAGAATACGGGCTTGAAATTACTGAAAGAGTGCCTATACAGTGTGGAATAGGTGGAGAAAATTTAAAATATATGCAAACTAAGAAAGATAAATTAGGCCATATATTAGATATATAAAAAATAACTGAATATATAAAAATAATTGAGGTTGCAAAATGAATATTTTTGAAGGAAATTTTGATGGTAAAGGGGCAAAAATTGCAATAGTAGCTTCTAGATTTAATGAATTTATTACTAAAGAATTAATCGGTGGTGCAGAAGATACTTTAGTTCGCCACAATGTTGATACTAAAAATATTGATGTTTATAGAGTGCCGGGTGCTTTTGAAATACCTTCTGTTTGTAAAAAAATAGCAGAAAGCAAAAAATATGATGCAGTTATTACTTTAGGTGCTGTTATTAGAGGCTCTACCCCTCATTTTGACTATGTGGCAGCAGAAGTTTCAAAAGGTGTGGCAACTGTAGCTATGCAGTATAATATACCTGTTATATTTGGTGTATTAACAACTGATACTATTGAGCAGGCAGTTGAAAGAGCAGGCACAAAAGCAGGTAATAAAGGAAGCGATGCTGCTATGGCTGCCCTTGAAATGATAAACCTTTATAAAGGACTATAAATAAAATGGTAAGAAAAAGAACTAAAGGGCGTGATTATGCTGTTCAGATGCTTTACAGCTCAACAGTGACAGAAAACACGCCAGAAGAAACAAAATCATCTTTCAGGCTGGAATATGAAAAAGAGCTGCCTGAAATCTTAGATTTTGCAGATAAACTTTTTGATACAGCATATAAAAATAAAGAAAAAGATGAAACATTGATTTCTGAATTTATTGCTAAAAACTGGACTATTGATAGAATAGGGCTGCTTGAAAGATGTATATTAAGGCTTGGTATATCTGAGCTTTTTGAAGGGGATGCACCATATTATGCTGTAATTGATGATTATGTTACACTTGCAAAATCATATGGCGATGAGAAATCTGCATCCTTTGTAAATGGTATATTAGAAAATGTAAAAAATAAATTTTCATTAGAGATGAACAATGACAGTAAATAATAACATCCTTTATATTGACTATGGTCAGGTGGATTATTCACCAGCCATTATTGACTATGATTTTTTAAACAAACGCCCTCGTGGAGGTTCAAGCAGGATAGATTTCTTTTCCCATGGAATGATATCTTCTTCTTTAGACGGCATATCTTTTGATAATAAAGTATTCCTGAAAAAAGATAATATATTTTTTGAAAAAGGCGTTTTTTTACTTGATTTTAGCCAGATTGTCAATAACCACCAGTTATTTATTGAAATGGTGCAGGATTTAAAATTTACTAAAATATATGTGGAAAATTCAAAACATTATAATATTCTTCCAGTTGTGGAAAAACTAACAAATGTAGAAGTAATACTTATGAATTTTGGAAGTGAAGAAAGTGGAAAATAACCTTCATACAGTTAGAATAAGGTTTTCATGCAGTAAGGAAGATATAATTATAGTGAATTCTATAATAGATTCATATGGTGGTTTAGGGCTTATCCGCACGCTTGATAAGGAAAAGTGTAACTGTGCTGTTTTTACAACTAACTCAATGTATGAAACCACATTAAAAGTAATGGAAGCTCTGCAACAGGAAGGGTTATCTATTCACGATATAATTGTTGATGAAACTGAATCTGTTGATGAATTTGCATTATAAAAGGAAGTGATTATGGATTTAGGTATAAACAAGAAATATATGATATTTGGTATTGTAACAAATACCACAAAAGATAACAGACCTTTTATACGTATGACCCTTACAGATACGGAAGGGGCAAGTATGAATGCTATAATGTTTGACAGCAACAAGCTTTCTTTTACTCCAGAACGTGGTCATGTTGTAGAAGTATCTGGAGCATTACAGCAGTATAATGGTGTAACACAGTTAAAAGTAAGCGATATGGTGCTGCTTGAAGGTGAAGATACAAACGAATTTCTCCCAAAATCTGATAAAGATGCAAAAGCTATGGAAGAAGAATTAAAAGCAGTATTACAAAAACATATTAAAAGCTCATATTTTAAAAGCCTTTGCAATGCATTTTATTCAGATAAAGATATATATAATATTTTTGTAAAAAGCCCTGCGGCAAAAAGTGTGCATCATGCTTATATTAACGGACTTTTAGAGCATACTTTATCTATGGTAAAACTTTCTGCTTTAATATGCGATTTTTACGGTAAAGATGTATGCAATAAAGAACTTACCGTTATGGGTGCACTTTTTCATGATATCGGTAAAACTCAGGAAATAGATTTAGATAATTCTTTTGAATATACAGATGAGGGCAAACTTTTAGGCCATTTAATCATGGGTATGAATATTGTAGATAAATATATTGCTTCAATACCTGATTTTCCTAAAAAAGCAAGGGATTTACTACTTCATTTAATAGCAAGCCACCATGGGTTATTAGAGTATGGTTCGCCAAAACGCCCTAAAACTAAGGAAGCATTTATTTTACATTATGTAGATAATATTGATGCAAAAATCAATGCATTTAATAACGCATTTGAAAAAGAAAATGTGGTAGAAGGTGGCTGGAGCCAGTATGATAGAATACTAGAACGCCAGTTTTATAACCATGGACTTATGCCTGAGGAATAAATGAAGTTTTTATTTATTGGGGATATTGTAGGCAGAAGCGGAAGAAAAGCTGTTAGATGCCACCTTGAAAATAATAAGTATGATTTTGTTGTGGCAAATGTGGAAAATTCAGCTGCTGGTTTTGGTATTACAGAAAGAGTATATAATGACTTGAAAAGTATGGGAATAAATGCTATGACAGCAGGTAACCATACTTGGGATAGAAAAGAAACAGCAGAATTAATAGAGAGTTGGGATGAATTTATACGCCCTGCAAATATAAGCAGTAAAGCAGCAGGCAAAGGCTTTAATATATTTGAAGTAAATGGTAAAAAAATATGTGTTATAAACCTTTTAGGCAGAGTATTTATGAATATGAGTAACTGCCCCTTTGAAAGTTTTGATACTATATATGAAAGTATTGATAAAGACTGCTTTATAATAGTTGATTTTCATGGGGAAGCAACCAGTGAAAAGATTGCTTTTGGAAACTATGCTTCAAATAAGGCTAATGTGGTAACTGGAACTCATACCCATGTGCAGACAAACGATTTAAGGCTTATTGGTAATACACTTTATTTAACAGATGCTGGAATGTGTGGAGCAATTGATAGCATATTAGGTATGGAAAAAGAAAGTATTATTGAAAAATTTGTAACCAATATGCCACACAGGTTTAAAGCGGAAACAAAAGGAAGTGTTTTGTTTAATGGTTTTTCCTTTACAATAGATGATGATAATATTATAAGGGAATATAAATTAATAAACGAAACCTTTGAAAGTATAGAATCTTAATTTATTAATGAGGATTATATGAAAATTGCAGTAGTATCAGACCATGCAGGCTTTGAATTAAAAGAGAGTATTAAAGAATATTTAGAAAGCTTAAGCCATGAAGTAATAGACTGTGGCACTTTCTCTAAAGATTCTGTAGATTACCCTGATTTTGCAGATGTGGCAGCAAAAAAAATACTTGATGGCAATGCAGAACGTGGTGTATTTATATGCGGTACTGGTATCGGTATCTCTATTGCAGCAAACAGGCATAAAGGTATTAGGGCCGCTCTTTGTACTGATATTTATAGTGCTAGATTAAGCCGCCAGCATAATAATGCAAATGTGCTTGCTATGGGAGCAAATATTGTGGCACTGCCACTTGCAAAAGAGATGATAAATGTTTGGCTTTCAGAAAGTTTTGAAGGCGGCAGACACGAACGCAGAGTTTGTAAATTAGATTTAGATTAATACAATTTTAACTTTAAGGAGTTTAAAAAAATATGAGCCTTTACGAAAATGTAAAAAAATTTGACCCAGAAATTTATGATGCCCTTATGAAAGAGGCAAACCGTCAGGAAGAACACATTGAGCTTATTGCCAGTGAAAACTTTGTAAGCCTTCCTGTATTAGAAGCTGTTGGTTCTATCTTAACTAACAAATATGCAGAAGGTTATCCTTCTAAACGCTACTATGGTGGCTGTGAATTTGTTGATATTGCAGAACAGCTTGCAATTGACAGGGCAAAAGAATTATTTGGTGCAGAATATGTTAACGTTCAGCCACACTCTGGCAGCCAGGCAAACTTTGGTGCTTATTTTTCAGTATTACAAAGTGGTGATACTATTTTAGGTATGAACTTATCTCACGGTGGCCACTTAACTCACGGCAGCCCAGTAAACTTTTCTGGTAAATTTTTCAATGTAATCCCTTATGGTGTTACAAAAGATACAGAAACAATAGATTATGATGAAGTTGAAAAATTAGCAGTTGAAAATAAACCAAAATTAATCATAGCAGGTGCCAGTGCATACCCTAGAGCTATTGATTTTGCTCAGTTTAGAAAAATTGCTGATAAAGTAGGTGCAATATTAATGGTGGATATGGCTCATATTGCAGGGCTTGTAGCAGCAGGCGTTCACCAAAACCCAGTTCCTTATGCTGATATTGTTACAACTACAACTCATAAAACTTTAAGAGGCCCAAGAGGCGGTATGATACTTGCAAAAGCTCAGTATGAAAAAGCTATTAACTCTCAAGTTTTCCCGGGTATGCAGGGCGGACCATTAATGCATGTTATTGCTGGTAAAGCTGTTGCATTAAAAGAAGCTATGAGCGATGAATTTAAAGCATATCAATCTCAAATTGTAAAAAATGCAAAACAGTTATCTGATACTATTAAAAATAGAGGCTTTAGAATTGTATCAGGCGGTACAGATAACCACCTTGTATTAATAGATGTGCAATCTAAAGGCTTAACTGGTAAAGACTGCCAGCTTGCATTAGATAAAGCAAATATCACAACAAACAAAAACACTATTCCATTTGAAACATTATCTCCATTTGTTACAAGCGGTATCCGTATCGGTGCACCTGCTGTTACAACAAGAGGTATGAAAGAAAAAGAAATGGAAATAATCGGTAATTATATTGCTGATGTTTTTGAAAACATTAATGATGATAATAAAATTGCAGAAATAAAAGGTAAAGTAAAAGAGCTTTGTGCTGCTTTCCCTTTATATAAAGGCAGGTTATATTAATATGAAAAGACCCAGCTGGGATGAATATTTTATGGAGATGACAAAACTGACGGCAAAACGTTCTACCTGTCTTCGCCGTCAAGTTGGGGCTGTACTTGTAAAAGATACTAGAGTTATTGCAACAGGTTATAATGGTGCACCAAGCGGTGTAACCCATTGTGAAGTTACAGGCTGCCTTAGGCAAAAACTAAACGTTCCAAGTGGGGAGCGTCACGAGCTTTGCCGTGGGCTTCATGGTGAGCAAAACGCTATTATACAGGCAGCACTCCATGGGGTTTCTACAGAGGGGGCTACAATTTACTGCACAACTAAACCTTGCTCAATTTGTACTAAGATGATTATTAATGCAAAAATATCAAGAATAGTGTATGAAGAACATTATGATGATGCTTTAGCAGATGAATTATTAAAAGATACAGATATTAGAGTACTGAAGTTTAAGAAAGAAAATTAATGTTAGGTCAGTTTCATTTAAAAGGTGGCATACATCCTGCTGGTAATAAAATAGCTGATGTATCTGCTGTTAAGGAATTTCAAATATTAGAAGGGGATGATTTTTTCATCCCCTTTATTCAGCATATAGGTGCACCTGCTGTACCTGTTATTAATATTGGTGACTACGTAGAAAAAGGCTCTCTTATTGCAGAATGTGGCAAAGGGCTTTCCACAAATATTCACAGCCCAGTTTCTGGGGTTATTAAAGATATTTCAACAGTATTTCACCCTGCTATCGGGCATATTCAAGGCTGTATTATTAGTGCAGATGGTAAAAATGATGATTTTAAGAAAATAGAAGGTGGTTCAAACTTAGCAGAAGTTGCTTTAAAAGCAGGTATTGTAGGGCTTGGGGGAGCAGGGTTTCCAACCCATATAAAATTAAGCCCAAATAAGCCTGTGGATACTGTTATTATTAACGGTGCAGAATGTGAACCATATTTAATGTGCGACCATGCTTTAATGCGTGAAAAAGGCGAAAATATACTTCAAGGAGCAGTAATGATAAAAGAACAGGTAAAAGCTTCTGCCTGTATTATTGCTGTAGAAAATAACAAAAAAGATTGTATTGCCTTGTTAAAACAAAAAGCAAAAAATTATAATATAGATATTATAGGGCTGCCTGTAAAATACCCTCAAGGGGGCGAAAAGCAGCTTATTTATTCAATACTTGGAAGAGTTGTGCCTTCAGGCAGGCTGCCTGCTGATATTGGAGTATTAATCCAAAATGTAGCAACTACAAATGCCTTATATGAAGCAGCTATTTATTCAAAGCCACTTTATGAAAGAGTTGTTACAATTTCTGGTGATGTGGAACATCCTTCCAATTACCGTATGCCAATAGGTGTACCTGCGGAAAGATTTTTAGAGCGTTCAAGCAATAAATATACAAAAGGATATAAAGTGGTTTTTGGTGGCCCTATGACTGGCTCATCTGTGGCTTCACTTCAAATTCCACTTATTAAAACAACTGGTGGAGTTCTGCTTCTTAAAAAAATCAAAAAACAGGAAGTGCTTCCTTGTATAAGGTGCGGTAAATGCAGTCAGGTATGTGTTATGGGGCTTGTGCCGCGAGAGCTAGAGCAAAACTTTTTAGTAAATGATACTTTAAAAAATATAGATGAAAAAATTATGAGCTGTATAGAATGTGGCTGCTGCTCATATATATGCCCTTCAAGGCGTCTTTTAGCAGAAACTATAAAAGCAGGTAAAAAGCGGGCATCCATATATTTATCTGCTAAAAAGGATAGTAAGTAATATGAAAGAATTGATGAATGTTACATTTGCACCCCATGTACGAAGCAATATGACCACATCTAACATAATGCTTTATGTTATTATTGCACTATTGCCTGCTGCCTCACTTTCCATTATTAATTATGGGCTTTATGCTTTTACTTTATATGGTGTATGTATATTATCAGCTGTAATATTTGAGCATATATTTTGTAAGATACAAGGTAAAAAAAGCAGTATTACAGATTTAAGTTCTGTTGTTACTGGCATACTTTTCACAATGACTTTACCACCAACACTTCCCATATGGACAGCAGTTGTAGGTGTATTTTTTGCAATAGTTGTAGGTAAAATGGTGTTTGGTGGCATAGGGCAGAACCCTTTTAACCCAGCATTAACAGGAAGAATGATACTGCTTATTTCTTTTCCTGCACTTATGACATCTTTTAAAAGCCCAGTCTATACTACTATTGATGCTTTAAGTGGAGCAACTATTTTAGGAAACGTTAAGACAGATTTATCAACTTACGGATATTTCAGCCATTATCCAATAAATATTAATTATCTTATTTTTACATCAGGGGGCAGCCTTGGTGAAATATCGCCTATTGCATTAATAATAGGTGGTTTATTTTTACTATACAAGCAAATTATATCATGGCATATACCAGTTGCTTTTATTGGTACTGTATTTATTTTTACTTTTATATTAAATCAGGTTGATGATAATATAACAATTTCAGCATATCATCATGTATTAAGTGGCGGGCTTTTGTTAGGAGCATTTTTTATGGCAACAGATTATTCTACAAGCCCTATGTTTAATACTGGTAAAATACTTTTTGGTATAGGCTGTGGGTTTTTAACTGTTGCCATAAGGGTTTATGGAGGATACCCAGAAGGAGTGGGGTTTGCCATATTAATTATGAATGCCTTTGTGCCAATGTTTGATAAATTTTTTAGACCAAATGTTTTTGGAGACAGAGATGAAAAGTTATTTTAAATCTGTTTTAACAATTACAATTATAACTATTACAGCAGGGGTAATGCTTGCATTATCTCATAACGCTACAAAAGATAAAATAGCCTATCAGGAAAGGCAGGAAGTATTAAATGCTTTAAAATCTGTGCTTCCTCTGCATAATAACGAGCCAGATAAAGATATTATCTTAAAAGACGGATTGAAAGTTTTTGTAGCTAAAAAAGATGGTGAAGTAACAGGTTATGCTGTAAATGTAATAGAAACATCTGGTTATGGTGGTGCAATATCTGTATTAACAGGAGTAGATAGGAAAGGGTTAATTACAGGGGTTGCTATAATTTATCATTCAGAAACTCCGGGGCTTGGTGATAAAATAGAAGATAAAGAATTTTTACAGTCATTTGAGGGCTTAAAAATAAATGATAGAATAGCAGTGAAAAAAGACGGTGGAAGCATAGAGCAGTTCAGCGGAGCAACAATCAGCCCAAGAGCTGTTGCAAAAGCAGTAAATAACAGCTTAAAAGTAATAAATGAAGCAGCAGGATTTTCGAAATGATTAAAAATATTATAATGAATGGATTATATAATAATAATGCAATTTTTAAACAGATGCTTGGTTTATGCCCAACATTAGCAGTTACTACCAGTGCCCTAAACGCTGTTGGTATGGGGCTTGCCACTACTGCTGTGCTTACAGGTTCTAATTTTGTAATATCAATAGTTGCAAAATATATTCCTAAAAATGTGCGTATTCCTTCATATATTGTAATAATAGCCTGCTTTGTAACTATTATAGACCAGCTTATGAAAGCTAATATGTACTCTTTACATAAAGTATTAGGTATTTTTATACCATTAATAGTTGTAAACTGTATTGTATTAGGCAGAGCAGAGGCCTTTGCTTCAAAAAACAAACCTCTTTATTCTATAATTGACGGAATAAGTGTAGGCTTAGGGTTTACATTAGCACTGTTTATTTTAGGAAGTATAAGAGAGATAATAGGTGCAGGTACATTTTTTAATATGCCTGTAATGTTATCATCATATAATCCATTATTAATAGCAATACTGCCACCGGGTGCGTTTTTATTTTTAGGGTTTATTTTTGCAGGAAAACAGTTTTTAGATGATAAAATACAAGGTGAAAAATAATGGAACATTTTTTACTGCTTTTTTTAGGTGCAGCATTAGTTAATAATATAGTTCTTAGCAGGTTTTTAGGGATATGCCCGTTTATGGGAGTATCTAAAAGTTCTGAAACTGCTGTGGGTATGAGTTTATCTGTTGCATTTGTTATGACAATTTCATCTACTGTATCATTTATAATAGATAAGTATGTTTTAATACCTTTAGGGCTTGAAAACTTACGCACAATAGTTTTTATTTTAATTATAGCAGCATTGGTGCAGTTTGTGGAAATGGTAATAGAAAAGACTTTGCCGCAGCTTTATGCTGGGCTTGGAATTTACCTGCCACTTATTACTACAAACTGTGCAGTTTTAGGGGTTGCTTTATTAAATGTACAGTATGAATATACATTTTTAGAGATGATAGTTTTCAGCTTTGGCACAGCAGCAGGCTTTGGGCTTGCTCTTGTATTATTTTCATTATTACGGGAAAGAATAGAACATTCCACAGTACCAAAATATTTTAAAGGTATGCCTATAGTTTTTATTACAGCAGGTATATTATCACTTGCGTTTATGGGTTTTTCAGGAATGGTGAAATAGATGATTAATACAATATTAGTTTTAGGAACTATGGGGCTTGTTGCAGGTATTGCTCTTGCTTTTGCTTCAAAATATTTTCATGTGGAAAAAGATGAAAAAATTGAAGCAGTAAAAGAACTTTTACCCGGTGCTAACTGTGGAGCATGTGGGTATGCAGGCTGTGCTGCTCTTGCTAAAGCAGTTTGCAGTGGCGAAGTGCAGGTTAGTATGTGTGCCGCTTTAAAAGAAGATGAAATACGTAATATTTCAAGCCTTTTAGGGCAGACAGTAACTGAAAGTGCACGTAAAAAAGCGTATATGAAATGTGTTGGTGGCACAAACTGCCAAAACAGATATGAATATTTTGGACCAGAAGACTGTATATGTATGAGCCAGTATGACGGCGGTGTTAAAAGCTGCTCTTATGGCTGTGTTGGTGGTGGCAGCTGTTTAAGAGCCTGCCCATTTGATGCTATTATTATTAACGAACAAAAAATAGCAGAGATTGTGTATGATAAATGTACAGGTTGTGGTGTATGTGTCAGCGAGTGCCCAAAAAACCTTATCTTTTTAAGTGGTGAAAAAGATGTATATGTGGCGTGTAATTCTTTAGAAAAGGGCGGAGTGCAAAAACAGTTTTGCAATACTGGCTGTATAGGGTGTAAAAAATGCGAAAAAGCCTGTGAATATGGAGCAATACAAGTAAATAATTTTCTTGCATATATAGATTATAATAAATGCGTTAAATGCCTGAAGTGTATAGAAGTTTGCCCTTGTGATGTTATTAAGTTTTAACGTTTTTAAAAAATAATATTTCGTAAGTAAAATATAATTGAAGTTTTTTTATAATTATGATAAAACAAAAGTAATGATTATATTATGGGAAGCAATATGGAAGTAATTACAGCGTTGGATTTTGATAGTATTGATAAAGCGAAGGCAACTGTAAAAAGTATAGGCAGTCATATAAACTATTATAAAGTAGGGTTAGAGCTTTTCGTATCTTCTGGTCCTGCTATTATAGACTGGCTAAAGTCAGAAAATAAAAAAGTATTTTTAGATTTAAAATTTCATGACATACCAAATACAGCATCCCGTGCAGTTTCAGCTGCTGCTAATTACGGTGCGGATATTATAAATATCCATACTCAAGGTGGTGTGGATATGATGAAGATGTGTGTTAGCGAGCTTAATAATGAGTGTAGTAAAAAAGGTCTAAATCGTCCCTTATTAATAGGTGTTACACTGCTTACAAGTTTAGATGATGCACATTTAAGGGAATATGATATTAATGATTATTCTTCAGCAGGCTATGTTTTAAAACTTGCCACTTTAGCAAAAGAGTGCGGGCTTGATGGTATAGTTTCTAGTGCTAAAGAAACTAAAGTTATAAAAGATAACCTTGGGAAAGATTTTATTACAGTTACACCGGGTATTAGACCATTAGTTGATGATGTTACAGACCAAAAAAGAGTTGTTACTCCAAAAGATGCACTTCTTTTAGGTTCTGATTATATAGTAGTAGGCAGGCCTATTACAAAAGCAGCAGACCCAGCAAAAGCAGCTGCAAGTATTATTAAGGAGATAAACGGTTAATTATGAATAGTGATGAAGTTATAAAAAATTATGAAGCCCACGGTGCATTATTAAGGGGGCATTTTCTACTTTCTTCAGGGCTTCACTCAGATGCGTATTTACAGTCTGAACTTATAATGCAGAACCCTGCTAATGCAAAAAAAGTTATCAGTGGTTTAAAAGAAGTTTTAAAAGATGTAGAGTTTGATACTATTGTAAGCCCTGCTATTGGCGGTATACGTTTTGGTTATGAACTTGCTTCTCAGCTTAATAAAAGAAGCCTTTTTACTGAAAGGGTTGACGGTGTAATGACTTTTCGCCGTGGTTTTACTTTACAAAAAGGCGAAAGAGTTTTAGTTGCTGAAGATGTAGTTACAACTGGGAAATCTACAAAGGAATGTATGAAGGCTATTGAAGATGCTGGAGGGGTTGTAATTGGTGTTGCATCTATTATTGATAGAAGCTCTGGAACAGCAGGATTTAGTGTGCCTTTTTACCCACTGGCAGCAGTTGAAGTAAAAAGCTATACAGCAGAAGAATGTCCAATGTGTAAAGAAGGAACACCATGTGTTAAGCCCGGGAGCCGTGTTTTTACAAAATAAAGGTGAATAATGGAAGCCATATCCAATATAAAAAAATATATTACACCAGATATGAAAATGTGGGTAAATATCAAAGGTACATCTCGTTTGTTTTTAACGAAAGTGTATGATGTGTATGCAGAATCATTTACCATATACCCACCCACAGATAACGGGGAAAAACTTATTGTTACAAAGAAAACAAATCTGGAATTTATGTTTATGATGGATAGTGGCAAGTACTACTTTACTACTAATGCAATAGGTATAGTAAAAGATAAAGTGACGCTTTTAGCTATCAACTTACCTAAAGAGATAGTTAGAAATGAAATGCGTGCTTTTTATAGAGTTGATATATTACACCATTTACCTGTTTTTGTTAGGCAGGATATTGATGATAAGCCAAACGATAGGTATATTAAAAAAGGCGAAATGGTTACAATGGTTTGTACCGATATTTCTGGCGGCGGTATGAAACTTTTAAGCCCAGTACTTTTACATGTTGATGATAAGCTTGATATAGATTTAAGTGGCTTTATTGACGGTATAGGAAAAGTAGAGGGAACTATAGTTAGGCAGATAGATTCAGAAGATGGATATTATGCTTATGGCATAATGTTTACATCTTTATCAGAGTCAGATAGAGATAAAATAGTGAAACGAGTTTTTATGCGTCAATCAGAGCAGAGAAAACTTAAATGATAATTAGGAGGAACAATGTCTTTTAACAGCCATCGTGAAACAATAGGTGAAAATATTAATGTAGAGTTTATTTTCCCTATTCATGAGATTGATTCTTTTAATGGAGAAGAACTCAAAGTTTTTGTTGAAGGTATTATTGGAGATGTAAACAGTGTAGTTATTAATTTTTCTGATATCACTTATTTAAACTCAAGTGGTTTAAGAGAGTTAATACAGCTTTTTAAAGTGTTGAAAGAGAAAGATAAATCACTTATTTTTTCAAATGTAAGTGATGATATTTATAAAATATTTGTACATACTAACTTAAATAGGCTTTTTACTATTGTTAGTGATGATGATGAGGCACGCACAAAGCTAATGAAATAATCATTTTTAGGTAATGGTTTTATGAAAAAAATTGATTGTTTATCTGCTATAGAGTTAGATGAGGTGGTTAAGTCATTTAACGAACAGTCTTTTCGCAGTAAGCAGATATATAACTGGCTTTACCATAATAATGTGTCTTCTTTTGATATGATGACGAATATTCCTTCTTCTCTACGTGAGAATTTAATGAAGGAGTATGAATTTACTTATTTTGAAGAAGTTAAAAGGCTTACTTCAAGCGATGGTTCTATTAAGTTTTTATTTAAGTTGGAAGACGGCGAAAATATAGAATCAGTACTTCTGCGTGACGGAAACAGGATTTCAGGCTGTATATCCACTCAAGTAGGGTGTAAAATGGGCTGTAAATTCTGTGCTACAGCTGCTGCTGTTGGGTTTAAAAGAAATTTAACCGTTGGTGAAATATTAAACCAAGTGGCAGTTTTAAGAAAAAGTGCTGAAGAGCTTTTTGATGAAAAGCTTTTAAACCTTGTATTTATGGGTATGGGTGAGCCCCTTGATAATGTTTATAATCTTAAAAAAGCATTAACTATCCTTTTAGATGATAATGCTTTTGGGTTTTCTCATAGAAAAATAACAGTTTCCACATCAGGCTTGATTGATGGTATTAATGAATTTTTCAAAATGGATACTCCTGTTAATCTTGCAGTATCAATTAATGCAGCTAATCAGGCTTTAAGGCAGGAAATTATGCCTATATCTAATAAATATCCACTAAAAGATTTAATAAATACATTAAAAAATGTAGATATAGATAAACGAAAACGCATTACATTAGAGTATGTTTTATTAGGTGGAATAAATGATTCTTTAAGCCATGCAAAAGAATTTTGCCAGCTTATAAAAGGTGTTAAAGCTAAAGTAAACCTTATATCATTTAATGGTTCGCCTTTTTCTTCTTTTAAAACACCTGCAGAACAAAATGTATTGCAATTTCAAGAATATTTAATTAATAATAATGTTACTTCTTTTATTAGAAAAAAATTAGGGCAGGATATATCTGGTGCCTGTGGGCAGCTTGCTGCAGAATATAAAGGGGCAGGCAAGATAATGTAAGGAGCTATGTATGTTACAAGTTGGTGATAATGCACCTTTTTTTGAATTAGAATCCACAGACGGTGGTAAAATTTCCAGTAATGATTTAAAAGGGGTAAAATATGTACTTTATTTCTACCCAAAAGATAATACATCAGGCTGTACTAAAGAAGCCATAGAATTTACTGAATTAATTGATGAATTTGGCAAAAAGTCAGTAAAAGTGTTTGGTGTTAGCCCTGATAGTATTGAAAAACACCATAAATTCATAGAAAAACATAATTTAAAAGTTACTTTACTTTCTGACCCTGAAAATAAAGTAAGCTCAGCTTATTTTGCTTATGGTGATAAAACTATGTATGGCAAAGTATATAAAGGCATTATACGTTCTACATTTATTATTAATGAAGATGGTGTTATAGAAGCAGCATACTATAAAGTTAAAGCAGCAGGTCATGCTAAAAAAGTATTGGATTGTGTGTTATAATGAGTGCTACAAAAGATTTTGAAAATAACTTAAAACGTTTAGAAGCTATCGTTTCCGCTTTAGAAAAGGAAGAGCAGTCTTTAGAAGATACTGTAAAATTATTTCAAGAGGGTGTAAACCTTTCTAAAGAGTGCAGAAAAGCATTACAGGAAGTGGAAAAATCTGTTAAACAGGTAATGGATGAAGACGGCAGCTCTAATGTTGTTACAAGTGATTTAAAAACCGATGAATAACATAAAAGAATTCTTTAAAACAAGTTCTGAAAGAGTGGAAACTTTCTTAGAAAGTTATATAACAAACTCATCACTTTTTACTTCAGGTTTAAATGAAGGTATGCGTTACAGCCTTTTTGCAGGTGGTAAAAGGCTTCGTCCTGCTTTAGTTTATGCAAGTTATAGTTTATTTAAAGATGACTATGATTATGTAACACCTTTTGCAGCAGCTATTGAAGTAATACATACTTATTCTTTAATACATGATGATTTACCAGCTATGGATAATGATGATATGCGTAGAGGTAAACCCTCTAACCATAAAGCATTTGGCGAAGCTGAAGCCATATTAGCAGGTGATGCTCTTTTAACAAAAGCATTTGAAATAATGTCTGATACAAGCTACAGCCCCCAGATGCCAGTAGATATAAGATTAAAAGCCATATATAAGCTTGCTAGAGCAGCAGGTGATAAAGGAATGGTTGGTGGTCAGTTTGCAGATATTACTTCAGAAGGTAGAAAACCTACAATAGAGCTTGTAGATTATATTCATAAAAATAAAACTTCTGCTTTAATTGAATGTGCCATATACTTAGGTGCTGTGGCAGCAGAAGCTAAAGAAAATGAAATAGATAATTTAATTGCTTTTGGTAAATATACTGGGCTTGCTTTTCAAGTGGTAGATGATATTTTAGATATAACATCCACATCTGAAGTTTTAGGTAAAAATGTGCAAAAAGATATAGAAAGTAATAAAGCAACTTATCCTGCTGTTTATTCCTTAGAAGGTGCAAAACAAAAGGCAGATGAATATATTAATAAAGCACTTTATCATCTAGATATCTTTGGAGAACGGGCAGATATTTTAAGGGATATTGCTAGCTTTATTACGGAGCGTAACTCATAGATAATATAGAAAATTCTTCTTTACTAAATACACTTGATTTACCTAATGGTATAAAAGATTTATCATATAGTGATTTAGAAAGAATAGCAAATGAAATTAGAGAATTAATCATAGATGTAACATCTAAAAATGGTGGTCATATTGCACCAAGCCTTGGTGTTGTGGAGCTTACTCTTGCACTTTTAAAAGTTTTTGATTTGCCTAAGGATAAAATCATATGGGATGTTAGTCATCAAGCATATGCTTATAAAATTTTAACTGGCAGGTTAAAAGATTTTCACACCCTTCGTCAGTATGGTGGCATCAGTGGTTTTTCACGACCTGAGGAAAGCATATATGATACTACAATTGCAGGCCATGCAAGCACATCTATTTCTTCTGCCATTGGTATTACTTTAGCTAATGATATTTTAGGAAATGAGGGCAAAGCTGTAGCAGTTATTGGCGATGGGGCTTTAACTGGCGGTGTTGCGCTCGAAGCATTAAATAATATTGGTGCTTTTAAGAAAAATATTATTATTGTTTTAAATGATAATGAAATGTCTATCAGCCAAAATGTAGGTGGGTTTTCAGCTTATCTTTCAAAATCATTAACTGGTGCTGTTGCTACAAAAATGCGTTATGACTTCAAACAGGCAGCAGGGGATGCACCTTTTGGAAGTACAGTATTAAAAATTGCCAAAAAAATGGAAAAAATAATGATTTCTGCTGTATCTCCCGGCTCATTTTTTGAAAATCTAGGTATAAGATATATTGGTCCAATAGACGGGCATAATATAAAAGAAGTGGCAACTGCACTTACTAATGCAAAACTTCAAAAACGTCCAGTATTAGTACATATTGCCACAAAAAAAGGCAAGGGTTATGCCCATGCTGAAAATAAGCCAGATATTTTTCATGGCGTATCATCATTTAATAAGGAAACAGGTGCTGCTCTTGGCAAAAGTACAAGCCTTTCATGGACAAATGTTTTTGGTAATAAATTATGCTGCATGGCAGAAAAACATAAAAATGTTGCAGCCATAACAGCTGCTATGAAAGACGGCACAGGTTTAACAGAATTTGCTTCTAAATATAGTGATAGATTTTTTGATGTGGGTATAGCTGAACAGTATGCTTTAGCTTTTGCTTCTGGTTTAGCTGTTGCTGGTATGAAACCATACTGTGCCATTTATTCTACATTTTTACAGCGTGCTTACGACCAGATAATACATGATATTGCTATTGCAGGGCTTCCTGTTACAATATGTGTGGATAGAGGCGGTTTTGTTGGTGCTGATGGCTCTACTCACCATGGTATATATGATATTGCATATTTATTAGCTGTACCAAACCTTACAATTATGCTTCCAAAAGATAAATATGAGCTTGAAGCCATGCTGGAATTAAGTTATGAGCTGAATTGCCCTGTAGCCATTCGTTATGCAAGGGGCAATGTGTATGATAATAAAAACTTACCACAAAATAAACTAGAGCTTGGTAAAGTGGAAGTTATAGATAACTCATCAGATATTGTTATTATTTCTATTGGGCATATTTTTGAAGAAGTATATAGGGCATATAATAAATTGAAAGAAGAAAATCAAAATGTATCACTTATTAATTTAAGGTTTGCAAAACCAATTGACAGCGATTATCTATGCAGCTTATTAAAAGATAAAAAAATGGTGATAACTGTTGAAGAGGGTGCATTACTTGGTGGTGCTGGGCAGATGATAACAGCATTAGTGAATAATAATGAGCTTGATATTCCTTGCAGAAATATAGCTGTAGAAGATAAATTTTATGAACATGGCAGTGTTGCAGAACTTCGCCATGATGCTGGTATTGATGCTCTTTCTATTTATGAAAAAATAAAATCTTATATGCTTAAGGCAAAAAAATAGTAAAATTATGAAAAAAAAGCGTATGGATGTAATGCTTTTTGAAAAAGGTTTAGTAAAAAGCATTGATGAAGCAAGGCGTGTGATTATGGCAGGGCTTGCAATAGCTGATGATAAAAGGATAGATAAGGCAGGGGATAAGGTGCCTTGTGATGCTCATATTAGGTTAAAAGAACGCCTGCCATATGTAAGCCGTGGTGGTTTAAAATTAAAATATGCTATAGATTATTTTCAGCTTAATCTAAAAGATGCTTTAGTTTTAGATATTGGCTCATCAACAGGTGGCTTTACTGATGTATGTTTGCAGAAAGGGGCATATGAAGTGGTGGCAGTTGATTCTGGTACTGCACAGCTTCATAATAAACTGCTTACTGATAATAGAGTAAAATCTTTTGAGAATTCTAATTTTAAAACTTTTTCTTTTGAAAATATAAATTCATACTGTGACTTTATTGTAACAGATGTTTCTTTTATTTCCCTTTGTGCTATTATACCAAATGCTGTAAATTTTTGTAAGGAAGGTACAATATTTGTACCATTGATTAAACCTCAGTTTGAAGCAGCAAAACATGAGGTGGATGAAGGCGGTATAGTACATAATAAGGATGTGCATATAAAAGTAATAAAAAAGGTTATTGATTTTGCTCTTGATTATGGGTTTACTATTCAAGGAATAACTACTTCACCTATAAAAGGGGCAAAAGGAAATATTGAATATTTATGTTATTTTGTGTATAAAGGTATAAAAAGCATAGATAATATAGAAAATCTAATAGAAAAGGTAGTTTATAACAGTGAAAGCAGCGTTAATAGTTAAACCAAAAGGTGAAGTAAAACAGCAGGTAGAATATGCTATATCTATACTGCAGAAGTATAAGATAATACCATTACTGGAAAATGAAACAGTGGAACGTCTTATTTTAGATATGCCAAGCTATACAATTATGGAAATGCGTAATATGGCAGATATTGTTGTTGTATTAGGTGGGGATGGTACATTATTATATGCTTCACGTATTTTTAGATTTTTAAAAGTGCCTGTTTTAGGGTTTAATCTTGGCAGGCTTGGTTTTATTATGGAACACCATATGGAAGATTTTGAAAAAGTAATGAAATCTTACATTGAAAATAAATTTCTTATTAAAAGAAGAATGAAACTTTCTGGCGAGATAATTTGTGGTGGCGAAAAAATATATGAAGAAGATGCATTAAATGAGATAGTTATAAATAAGGGTGCACCCTCTCGTATGATTGAGCTTTCTATTTATATTGATGATAATTTTGTTACAAGGTATCGTTCTGACGGTGCGATAATATCAAGCCCAACTGGCTCAACAGGTTATACAATTTCAGCAGGTGGACCTATTGTGCACCCTGATTTAGATAATATTATATTATCACCAATATGCCCACATTCATTAAATATACGCCCAATAGTGCTTCCCAAAACAAGCAAGGTGGAAATAAAAGTGGAAACATCTAATGTGGAATGTTATGCTACATTTGACGGGCAGATAGTTCGTCCATTTAACAGCGAAAATATTCTGCGAGTTACAAAATCCAGTGGAGATTTAAATTTAGTTGTATCACCAAATAGAAATTACTATAGTATTTTAAGAGATAAATTAGGCTGGGGAGGTATGCCGTGCTAACATATCTTGCTGTAAAAAATATTGCGGTTATAGAAAAAGTAAGTTTAGAGTTTGAAAAAGGTTTAAATGTAATTACAGGTGAAACAGGTGCAGGTAAATCTGTACTTGTGGGAGCTTTAAAATACTTAACAGGGGACAGACTTGGCAGAGTAAGCCCAAGAAACGCTAGTGAGAAATTTTCAGCAGAGGGTATTTTTACAGATAAGCTTAATATTGAAGAAGAATTAAAAGAGCAGTATGAAATAGATGATGAGCTTATTTTATTTAGAGAAACAGATGAAAATGGGAAAAATAAAGCATTTATTAATGGTAGGGCAGCTCCTGTTAATAAATTAAAAGATGTATCAGAATCATTAATTGATATTCACGGCCAGCACGAAAACCAGTTTTTATTTAACCCAGCAAGGCATTTAACTTTTATAGATTATTTTGTTGAAGAAAGTTTGAAAAATGATTTTATGTCAGCATATAAAATATATAGAGAAAAACTTGATAAGCTTGAAGATATAAAGAAAAATAAAGAAAATATTATAAAAATGCAGGAAATGTATAAGATGCAGTATAGTGAACTTTCCTCGTATAATATTGATTTAGAAAAAGATGGTGAGATAGAAGAGCGTATTAAATTTTTATCTAATATTGAAAAGGTAAAGGAAGCAGTATCTTCATCAATGGATGCATTAAGTGACGGTGAGATTTCAGCTACCGAATTAATAGAAAAATCTATTAGAGCATTAAATGGTATAAGCAATATGTCAAGCGATGCATTAAAAGCAGAAGAATTTTTAAATGCAGCCCTTACTAATATTACTGAAGCTCAAAGCTATATTACAGGGCTTATTAGTGAAGAAGATGATGAAAATACAAGCGATGATTTAAACCATTTAATAGATAGAAAATATAAACTACAAGATATTTGCAAAAGATATGGCGGTTCACTTGAAAGTGCTGTTGAATACATGAAAAAATTAGAAAGTGATTTAGCAGGTATGGATAATCAGGATGATATGCTCTCATCTTTAGAAAAGGAAGTAGAAGAACTTTATAAAAAAGCCAAAGAAAAAGCAGATATTTTAAATGCAGCAAGAAAAAAATCAGCTGATGAATTATGCAAAAAAACTGAAAACATATTAGCAGAATTAGAGTTAAAATCTGCTAAATTTGAAGTTAAGTTTAAAGATAATGAAAGCCTTGATTATCAAGCAGGAATATCAGCAGAGTTTTATATTTCCACAAACGCAGGCTTTCAAACAGCACCACTTGCTACAGTTGCTTCAGGTGGTGAAGTATCACGTGTTATGCTTGCATTAAAAGAAGTATTTGCAGATTTTGATAATGTAGGCACAATGCTTTTTGATGAAATAGATACAGGTATCAGCGGAAAAGCAGCCCAAAGTGTTGCAAAAAAATTAAAAGAATTAAGTAAGAAAAAACAAATAATTGTAATTACACATTTACCTGTGGTTGCAGCTATGGGCGACAGCCATTTTCACATATCAAAATCAGATAAAGATGGCGTTTCTGCTACTAATATTTTAAAACTTGACAAATCATCAAAAATAAATATAATAGCGACAATGATTTCTGGTGAAGCTACTCCAACAGCGTTGCAGCAGGCAGAAGATATGATTAATAGAGGTAATATTTAGTGGAGTTTTTAAAGGGTATATACCACGATATTTTAGCATTAGGCATAGTGTTTGTTACATTTTTAGTTAATACCGTTGGAAAACTTGGTTATGCAGGTGTAGTATTATTAATGGCTCTTGAAAGCTCTTTTGTACCATTTCCAAGTGAAGTGGTTGTGCCACCTGCTGGTTATTTGGCTTCAAAAGGTGAGATGAATTTATTTCTTGTTATTCTTGCAGGTACTGTAGGTTCTATATTAGGTGCACTTCTTAACTACTGGATAGCTTCTCGTTTTGGCAGAGATTTTTTATTAAAATATTCTAAATATTTCTTTATTGATAAGGAAAAATTTGATAAGTTTGAAGTATTTTTCAATACTCATGGTGAAATAACCACATTTGTAGGAAGGCTTATCCCTGTTATTAGGCAGTATATTTCTTTTCCTGCTGGGCTTGTGCGTATGAATTTGAAAAAGTTTATATTCTACACTGGTTTAGGGGCTGCCATATGGTGTACAATTCTTGCACTTGTGGGCTATTATGTTGGTAATAACATTGACATTATTAAAGAAAATATTGACCACATTATGATTTTTGTATTTCCGGCATTAATTTTGCTTGTAATATTATACATTTTAAGATATAAATACCGAAAACGCAGAGAAACAGTCTCACAATAGGTGTAAGTTTATGAAGAAGTTTATTTTTTTATTATTAATTGTTTTTATTTCCACATCAGTTTATGCAGAAACTTATGAAGTAAAATCAGGCGATACTTTATATGGTATCTTATCAGATAGATTTACTCCACAGGAAATGGCAGAAATCACATCAAAAATTAAGAAAGATATTAAAGGCTTTGTTTTAAGACCTGGTATGAAACTTACTCTTGAGAAAGATAAAGTATTACTCAATGCTGCTATTGATAAAGACGTAATAATAGAAAAATTAGCAGACGGCACAGCTACTGTTACAGTAAATATATATGAACATGATATGATGAATGTGGTAGTTCGTGGCACCATTGAAAACAACTTGTTTGAAGCAATGTATAAAGCAGGGGAGGATGCAGAACTGGCTGCAAACCTTGCAAGTATATTTGAGTGGGAAATAGACTTCTTTAAAGATTTACGCCCGGGGGACAGGTTTGTTGTTTTAGTTGAGAAAAAATTTATAAAAGATAAATATGCAGGTTATGGTAAAATTTTAGCTGCTGATTTTTATAACCAAGGTAAATTAAAAAGAGCCGTTTATTATAATGACGGTAATAAAAATAAAGGTTACTATAACGAAAAAGGTGAAGGGCTTGAACGTGGATTTTTAAGAGTACCATTAAACTATTCACGTATTTCCTCTCGTTATTCTACATCAAGGCTGCACCCAGTATTAGGTTATCATAGACCTCATTATGGTGTAGACTATGCTGCACCAACTGGCACACCAGTTAAAGCTACTGCAAGTGGTATTGTTAAAATCAAATCACGTTCAAAAGGTAACGGTAACTATATAGCTTTACGCCACCCAAATGGTTATGAAACATTTTATCTTCATTTAAATGGTTTTAACAGAGCAATCAGGCAGGGAAGCCATGTGGAGCAAGGGCAGATTATAGGCTATGTTGGCTCAACTGGTTATTCAACTGGTCCACACCTAGATTACCGTATTAGAAAAAACGGCAAATGGTTAAACCCATTAAAATTTGTGGCAACACCTAAAACTCTTAAAAAAGATGATGTACCAGCATTTTTAGAGCATGCATCTGTATTTTTTAATAAACTAAATATGTCTACTATAGTTTATGCTCAATACAGCCCGTCATTATCTGTTTCACCAATAAACAATTCTATGTTTATGGTTCAGTTTTAAAAGATTATTAAGAAAAATATACATATAAGAAGCCTGTTTATACAGGCTTTTTTAATTAACTCTTTAGAGAGTTGAGCATAGCGAAACAAAAAACTACTGGCTATGCCAGTAGATGATAAAATCTTATAGAAAAAAATCTCCTTTATAGTAAGATGAATTGTTCAAGTTACATCAAACAAAAATAACAAGGAGATTTTATGTCACATAGTTTATCACATAGTAAATGGCTATGCAAGTATCACATAATATTTACACCTAAGTATAGACGAAAAATAATATATAACAAATATCGGGAAAGTATAAGAGATATTTTAAAAAGTTTATGTTCTTATAAAGGAATAGAGATATTAGAGGGTCATTTAATGCCAGACCATGTACATTTACTGTTATCAATTCCACCCAAATATAGTGTATCAAGTATAATGGGCTATTTAAAAGGTAAGAGTTCATTAATGATATTTGAACGCCATGCTAATTTAAAATATCAATTTGGTAATCGTCATTTTTGGTCAATAGGATATTATGTAAGTACAGTTGGATTAAATGAAGCAACAATAAGAAAATATATACAAGACCAAGAAAAAGAAGATATATTACATGATAAGTTAGGGATAAAAGAATATAATGACCCTTTTAAAGGGTAGCTGGTAAAATAATATCACTGTTAGTGATAAAATAGTATTAACTGCGATGTGACTTGAACAAGTCAGCACCTTTAGATGCTGCAGGTGATAGAGGCTTATAGCCGAAGAGCAAACTACCCGTTAAACGGGTAGTTATGATTTATATTATTAGCATATTTTATATTAAAATTTTAATACTTAGTTTTACTGCTTATCTTGATACCATTCTGGAGTAATGCCTAATCTGTGTATTTTATAATGTATTACTCTTGGAGATAAATCTAAATCTCTTGCAGCAGCAGACATATTGCCATGGTTTTGTTTTAGTGCTTCTACAATTAATTCTCTTTCATAAGAATCTACTAAAGTATTAAAGGATGCTTTACCCTCTGGTAAAAGGGAAGAGTTAGATGTTTTACCAGTCTGCAAAGAAGCAGGCAGGTTATAGCCATGTATACAGTCATCAGTTGCAGTAATTACTGCCCGTTCTATACAGTTTTCAAGCTCACGCACATTACCCGGCCAGTGGTAGCTCATAAGCATATTAATAGCAGGGGTGGAAAGTCTTTTTATATTCTTTTTATATTTTAGATTATGTTTTTCTATAAAATATTCTGCTAAAAGTATAATATCGCTTCGCCTTGAGTTTAAGTCTGGCATAGTAATAGGGAAAATATTAAGCCTATAATACAAGTCCTCCCTAAACTGACCCTTTGCTATCATATCTTCTAAATTTCTACTTGTGGCAGCAATAAGGCGAATATCTGATTTTAATTCTTGGCTGCTTCCAAGGCGGGTAAAAGTTCTCTCTTGAATAAATCTTAAAAGTTTTACTTGAGATGAAAGTGATAAATCACCAACTTCATCTAAAAACAGTGTACCAGTATTTGCTTTTTCCACATGGCCAATACGCCTAGCAACTGCCCCAGTAAAAGCACCTTTTTCATGACCAAAAAGCTCACTTTCTACTAAGTTTTCAGGTATTGCAGCACAGTTTAATGTAATAAACGGTTTATTTTTTCTATCACTTAATGAAACAATTGCTCGTGCTGCCATTTCCTTACCAGTGCCTGAAGAGCCACGCAGTAAAACTGTAGCATCACTTGCTGCCACCTGTTTTATAAGGTCATATATTTCACGCATACTTTTACAATTACCAATTAAAGCTGGAGGGTTAGTATCATCTAACATATCCCTAAGTTGTTTATTTTCGTGTAAAAGCTGCTGCATTTCTTCATGCTCTGCTACAACAGCCATTAATGCTTCACCTACAATATTGCCAACTATTTCTAAAAATTTTAAATCTTTTTGTAAGTCTGCATTTGCATCCATAACTCTATCAACACTTAATGTGCCGATAACCCGCTCCATATAAATAACAGGAACGCATATAAAGGCTATTTTTTCATTTTTATCCCTTGCACCAAGCCTGTTTAAAAACCTTGGGTCATGGACAATATCTTCAATTAAGTGAGGTCTGCCACATTCTGCCACATGGCCTGTTATACCTTCACCAAGATTATATGATATATGCTTTTTTTCTGCTTCTTCTAAATCATGAGTTGCTTCAATATATAATTTATTGTTTTTTACAGTTGTGAATGTGCCACGTATCATATTAAGGCGTAAGCTTAATATTTCTAATATTTGATACAGCAGCTCACTAACATTTTTTTTATGAACTATCGCATAACTTATTTCCTGTAATACTGTAATCTCAGCACTTAATGAATGTTCTTCTTCCTGATGTGTAGTAGTTTTTCTTCCTGCCATTTATAATCCTTAATTATTGTGAATAATAGGTTATAATTGTATTTTACAAAATTGTAAAGAGAAAAATAATACTATTTACATTACATTTTAAATAATTATGTTTTTTTTAAATAAATCCCCCTAATACATAGGGGGATGTGTGAAGGAATAAACCTTAGAAGCCACCTTTTATTATCCGTTGCATAGCTTCCTTAGTTTTCTCTTTATTTCCAAAAGCAGTTAACCTAAAGTAGCCTTCGCCACTTGGTCCAAAACCAGAGCCCGGCGTACCTACTATTTGGTATTTATTTAAAAGTATATCTAAAAAGTCAAAAGATTTAATGTTATTTGGTATTTTCCACCATATATATGGAGCATTTACCCCGCCGTAAGCTTCAAATCCTGCTTGTTTTAAGCCATCTAATATTATTTTTGCATTATCCATATAATAGCTTATAACTTCTTTTGTTTCTTTCATGCCTTCTATTGAATATACAGCTTCAGCAGCACGTTGAGTAACATATGATACGCCATTAAATTTTGTAGTCTGCCTTCTGTTCCATAATTTATTTAATTCAACCTTATTGCCCTTATCATCAAAAGCATATAACTCTTTTGGCACAACAGTAAAAGCACACCTAATGCCTGTAAAACCAGCAGTTTTAGAAAATGATTTAAACTCTATGGCGCATTTGCGAGCTTCACTTATTTCATAAATTGAGCCACATACATTTTCTTCCTGAATATATGCGCTATATGCACTATCATAAAGTATTATAGAGTTATTTTCCAAGGCATAATCTACCCATGCTTTTAGTTCTTCTTTAGTTAATGCTGCCCCTGTAGGGTTATTAGGGGAGCATATATATATTAAATCTGCATGACGTTTTGGAAAATCAGGCTTAAAATTATTTTCTTTTGTAGATGGCATATATATAATTTTTTCAAAATAGCCATCACTATTTAATGCACCGCTTCTGCCAGCCATAACATTACTGTCTAAATAAACAGGGTAAACTGGGTCTGCAATAGCAATAGTGGAGTTTATATCAAAAATTTCTTGAATATTAGCAACATCACATTTAGAGCCGTCACTAATAAATATTTCATCTTTTGATATATCAATATTTCTAGATTTATATTCTCCCTTAATTACAGCTTCAATTAAAAAGTCATAGCCTTGCTCAGGACCATAACCTCTAAATGATGCTTTTTCGCCCATTTCTTTTACTGCTTTTTCCATAGCACAAGTAACAGCAGGAGTTAAAGGCATAGTCACATCGCCTATGCCCATTTTAATAATATCAGCCTTTGGGTTTGCCTGCATATAAGCATTTACTTTTCTTGCAATTTCTGCAAAAAGATAACTGTTTGGAAGCAGTAAATAGTTGGAATTAATCTTTGCCATATTATAATCCTTTTAAATATTCATCTACATTTTTTGCTATATTTTTTGCATCAGCCATAGCACGCACAACTAATGACTGACCTGTTCTCATATCACCACATGTAAAGATACCTTGAGAAGCAAGGCTTTCTACTCTGCCTCTTTTATCAACTTCTAAATTAATATCTTTTACAAATGAATTTGCATCTACCCCTAAAAAGCCCATAGCAATAAATACATAATCTGCTTTTAAAGTTTTTAAAGAGCCTTCAATTTCTTTAAAAGATAGCGGTTTACCGTTTTCTGAAAACTCCCATGCAGCATCTACAATATCAACTGCCGTAACTTTTCCGTTTTCTCCGTGGAATTTTTTTACAACTTTTGCCCAAAGCCTTGTACCGCCTTCCTTATGACTAGAAGAAGTTTTCAGCTCATAAGGCCAGTCTGGCCATGGGGTAGAGGCAGAACGCTCTTTTGGTGGTTCTGGCATAATTTCAATCTGCGTAATATTTGCAGCTTTTTGCCTAATAGAAGTACCTAAGCAGTCGCTTCCTGTATCCCCTCCACCGATGATTATTACATCTTTTCCTTTTACATCAATATTTAACTTATCAATCTCTTTACCAATAAACATATTTTGGCTTGTTAAAAATTCTAATGCAAAATGAATGTTTTTAAGCTGCCTGCCTTCAACATTCAAATCTCTTGGAAGTGGTGTGCCTATTGCAAAAACTAAAGCATCATATTTTTTCTTTAAATATTCTGCTGAAATATCTTTTCCAATTTCTGTATTAAACTGAAAATTAATGCCTGAAGCTTTTAATAAATCAATACGCCTTTGGATAATATGTTTTTCCAGTTTAAAATCAGGTATACCATACCTTAAAAGCCCACCAGCATATTTTCTTTTTTCATATACTGTTACTTTATAGCCTAATTTAAAAAGCTCATAAGCCATATAAAGCCCACTAGGGCCTGCACCAATAACTGCTACTTTTTTATCATATTTATTTTTTTGAGTAATAGGTGATACATAGCCCATTTCAAATGCTTTTTCCACCACTGCTTTTTCCAGCTGCCTAATCATAACAGGTTCGTTTTCAATATTTTTAGTGCAGGCATTTTCGCAAAGAGCAGGGCATACTCTGCTTGTAAATTCTGGCATATTGCTTGTGCTTGAAAGAATATTCCACGCTTTTTTATAATCATCCTGCCTAACTGCTTCATTCATATCAGGTATCACATTACCAAGGGGACAACCAAGCCCATGGCAAAAAGGGATACCGCAGTCCATACACCTTGATGACTGCTCTTGTAATTCATCGCTTTGAAATTTCCTTTCCACTTCAAGATAGTCTTCCACCCTTGAAGATTCCATTCTATATATATTTTGTATTCTTGATATATTTTTCATAATACAGCCTCAACTTATTTATTGCCTTGTTCTTTTAAAGCAAGTAACGCTTTTTTGTAATCTACAGGAAATACTTTTACAAACATATCTCTGTAGTTTTCCCAGTCTGAAACAATGTTTTTTGCTTTTTCACTGCCTGTATATAAAATATGCTCTTTTAAAAGTGAAAGCAGTTCTTTTTCATCATCACTGTCTTTTACAATATTTTCCAAATCCACAGAAGCAGTGTTGCATCTTAAGTCAAAGTCATTTGTCATATCAAGGACATAAGCTATACCACCAGTCATACCTGCTGCAAAGTTTACACCAGTTTTACCAAGTATTACAACTCTACCGCCTGTCATATATTCGCACCCATGGTCACCAATTCCTTCAACAACTGATGTAAACCCACTGTTACGAATAGCAAACCTTTCACCAGCCTGACCGTTTAAGAATATTTTACCACTTGTACCACCATAGCCTATAACATTACCTGCAATAACATTTTCTTCTGCTTTAAAAGAAGCATTCTCATCTGGTTTTATAATGATTTTACCACCAGATATACCTTTACCCACAAAGTCGTTTGCTTCTCCAGTTAAATTAAATGTGATACCATGGGCTAAAAATGCACCAAAACTTTGCCCAGCACAGCCTTTAAAGTTTACTGTGATTGTATTATCATCTAAACCTTTTAAGCCGTATTTTTTAGCCACTTCATGAGAAAGTTCTGTACCTACAGTTCTGTTAATATTTTTTACTTCTAATTCAAGAGATTTTTTACTGCCTGAAGCAATACTTTCTTTAAATTCTCCAAGTAAAAATTCTCTGTCATAGTTTTCTAAAGTGTATTTTGTATTTTTATTATATTTACACTCATCACCTTTAACTGTTTTTAAGATTTTAGAAAAATCTAAGTTTTTAGTTTTATAAAATTCTACAGCTTTATTCATTTGCAGTAAGTCGCTTCTGCCTATTGCTTCATCTAATGTTCTAAAGCCAAGTTTTGCTAAATACTGCCTAACTTCTTCTGCCACAAACATTAAGAAGTTTTCCACATATTCTGGTTTTCCTGTAAATTTCTTTCTTAAATTTTCATCTTGAGTAGCAATACCAACAGGGCATGTGTTAGAGTGGCATTGACGCATCATCACACAGCCTAAAGAGGCTAAAACAGTTGTAGCAAACCCAAATTCTTCAGCACCTAAAAGGGCAGCAATTATAACATCTCGCCCAGTTTTTAACTGACCGTCAGTTTGAAGACGAACTCTACCACGAAGTTTATTAAGTACAAGTGTCTGCTGAGCTTCAGCAAGCCCAAGCTCCCAAGGAAGCCCTGCGTGTTTTATACTTGTTAATGGGGAAGCACCTGTTCCGCCGTCATGACCGCTTATTAATATAACATCAGAATGAGCTTTTGCCACACCTGCTGCAATTGTACCAACACCCACTTCTGAAACAAGTTTTACAGAAATTCTAGCTTCAGGGTTTGAGTTTCTAAGGTCGTATATAAGCTGTGCCAAATCTTCAATAGAATAAATATCATGGTGAGGAGGAGGTGATATTAAACTAACATTTGGCATAGAGTGCCTTAATTTTGCAATAAACGGATTAACTTTATGACCCGGAAGCTGTCCACCTTCCCCCGGTTTTGCCCCTTGAGCCATTTTTATTTGCAGTTCTTTTGCATTAGTAAGGTATTCTATTGTAACACCAAACCTGCCACTTGCAATCTGCTTAATTGCACTGCTTCTAACTTCACCTTTTTCATTAGGAGTATATCTTTCTGGGTCTTCACCACCTTCACCGCAGTTACTCATACCACCTAATTTATTCATGGCAATAGCAATAGTTTCATGGGCTTCAGGGCTGATAGAACCAAGTGACATAGCACCAGTTACAAATCTTTTTACAATAGATGAAGCACTTTCTACTTCTTCTATAGGTATGGCAACAGAATCTACAAATTCAAAAAGCCCTCTTAATGTACATAAGTTTTTAGACTGGTCATTAATCAGTTTTGCATACTGATTATATTTTTCTTTATCATTATTTTGTACAGCCTGCCTAAAGATTGTAATACTTTCAGGAGTCCATAAATGGTTTTCGCCATTTTTTCTAAAATGGTACTGGCCGCCTAAAGAAATACTTTCAAAGTTATCGTTAGCATTTTTTCTTCTCATTAACGCTTCTTTTTCAATTTCTTTTAGGCCTATACCATTAATACGGCTTGCTGTGCCTGTAAAAAATTCTTTTATAATATCGCTGTTTAATCCAACAGCTTCAAAAAGCTGACCGCTTCTATAGCTTCTTAATGTGGATATACCCATTTTACTCATAACTTTTAAAAGCCCTTTATCAACTGCTTTTATATAGTTTTCAGTAGCTTTTACTTTATCTACAGATATTTCATTTTCATCTACTAATAATGAAATACTTTGTAATGCCATATAAGGACATATTGCAGTAGCCCCATAGCCTAAAAGCAGAGCAAAATGCATAATCTCTCTTGCTTCACCAGTTTCTACAATTACAGCAGATTCTGGGCGTATCCCTGCTTTTGATAATGCTTTATTTACAGCAGTAACAGCAAGCATAGAAGGGATAGGGGTATATTCATCATCAAGGTTTTTATCGCTTAATATAAGTAACGGATAGCCTGCTTTTACTTTTTCTACTGCAAGTTCTGCAATATTTTTTAAAGCCTGCTCTAAATCATTTTTAAATGACATACTTATAACGGCAGATTTAAACCCAACCTCTCTAATATTTTTAAGCCTTGAAAGCTCATCGGTAGTAATAATAGGGCGAGGAAGCTCAATAACTCTTGCATGATGTGGGCCGTCCTCTAAAATATTACCTTTATTACCAATAAATGTAACAAGGCTCATAACTAAATCTTCACGAATAGAATCTATTGGTGGGTTAGTAACTTGAGCAAAAAGCTGTTTGAAATAGTTAAATAAAAGCTGAGGTTTTTCACTTAATACTGCTAAAGCCGCATCGTTACCCATAGAGCCAACAGGTTCTGCACCTTTTTCTGCCATTGGTTTTAATATAAATTCAAAATCTTCTTTAGTATAGCCAAAGAGTTTTTGCTGTTTCTGCATATCACCAGATGGACCGTCAGGAGCAAGGGATTCAAAAAGCCCATGTACGTATATTCTGTTTTCATTTATCCATCTTCTATAAGGCAGGCTGC
Source organism: uncultured Mucispirillum sp. (assembly GCA_944324495.1). Lineage (GTDB taxonomy): Bacteria > Chrysiogenota > Deferribacteres > Deferribacterales > Mucispirillaceae > Mucispirillum. The sequence goes on from CALUWN010000009.1 coordinate 55,868, forward strand.
GTGCAGCTAATTTTTTAACAGCAGCATCACTTACTATTCTATTATTTTCTAAATCACAGTATATGATTTCACCGGGGCGAAGTCTGCCTTTTTTCATAACATTATCACTTGGTATATCTAAAACGCCAGTTTCTGATGCAAGTACAAACACATTATCTTTTGTAATAGTATATCTTGCAGGGCGAAGACCGTTTCTATCAAGTATAGCTCCAGCATTAACACCATCAGAAAATGCAACAGCAGCAGGGCCATCCCATGGTTCCATTAATGCAGAATGGTATTCAAAAAATGCTCTTACATCTTTACCCATATGATATTTTGGCCCCCACGCTTGTGGTATAAGCATAAGCATGGCATGGCATAAATCTCTTCCACTTGCAACAAGCAGTTCAAACATATTATCAAGGCTTGCTGAGTCACTTTGACCTTCTTTGATTAATGGCAGTATTTCTTTTAAATCATCCCCTAAAAGAGATGAAGAAAACTGTGGCTGCCTGCCTGCTAAATTATTTAAGTTACCTTTTAATGTGTTTATTTCACCATTGTGGGCAACATACCTAAAAGGGTGAGCCAGCTCCCATGTAGGAAAAGTGTTTGTACTGTACCTTTGGTGAACTAAAGCAATAGGAGATTTAAAATCTAAATCATTTAAATCTTTATAAAAATTTTCAACTTGAGTTGCCATAAAAAGCCCTTTATAAACAACACTTTTTGATGACATACTAGGTATATAAACATTTGAAAGCTTAATTTCTATTAATCTTCTTGCAATAAAAAGTTTTCTTTCAAATGTGTTTTGGTCATTATATTTGCTTTCAATAAATATCTGCCTTATTTTAGGGCAGGTATTTCTTGCGGCTTTACCTATGGCATTAATATCAATAGGTACATCTCGCCAGCAAATAATATTACCGCATTTATCTTTTATTATTTTTTCAATTTCTTCTTCAATATCCTGCCCGCCAAAAACTACAGCTACACCGTAATTGCCGTATTCTGGCAGTTTTTCTTTTACTACTTTTCTAAAAAATTCATCAGGTATAGAAACAAGTATACCAGCACCGTCACCAGTTTCTGGGTCGCCGCCTGTTGCACCCCTGTGCATTAAGTTTTTTAAAATTGTAATACCGTTTTCTACAGTATTATGAGTTGGTATATTTTTTAAGTCTGCTATAAGCCCTACACCACAGGCATCTTTTTCATACTGACTGTCATAAAGTCCAATATTTTCAGGATACATAGGAAACCTCACATTAATTTATTCCTTCGCTTTATAATATAATCAAAAAGTATGCCATAATTTTTTAATGTAAATTCGTTATTTTTCATAATTATTTTTGGTAAAAATTGTAAAACAATAAATTAGTTTTTACAATTTTGTAATAAAATTAACTATAAATAAATTTTATAAAAACTTATATTTTTGCTTTTAAAACAGTAGTTTTTTATATATAATCATCCTTTAAAATAATTTGGCATTTATATTGCATTTATTAGGTTTGAATTTTTTAGATTATGGAGGCATATATGAGTTATTCTAAACGTTACAGCATAATCAACTCTATAGCAGAGAATAAATCTTTAGAGTATGCAGAAGCAAAAAAAGCAACGTTAGATAATTATGGTGAAGATGTATTTAATGCAAAAGCTATTAGGGAGTATTTACCTAAAAAATCAGCTGAAAAATTATTAAATACTATTAATAATAGAGCAGAGCTTGACCCTGAGATTGCAGCAGATGTGGCTCACGGTATGAAACAATGGGCAATTGAAAGGGGAGCAACACACTTTACTCACTGGTTTCAACCATTAACTGGTTCTACAGCAGAAAAACACGACTCATTTTTAGAAATTGAAGAGGGCAATGCAATATTTGCTTTTTCTGCTAAAAACTTAATAGTAGGTGAGCCTGATGCTTCATCTTTTCCTTCAGGTGGTTTAAGAAGAACTTTTGAAGCAAGGGGATATACTGCTTGGGACCCTACAAGCCCAGCATTTATTAAACGCCATGCAAATGGTGCAACATTATGTATTCCTACAGCTTTTTGCTCATATACTGGTGAAGCTCTTGATAAAAAAACACCACTTTTACGCTCAATCCAATGCCTTTCTGCTTCTACCCAAAGGCTTATGAAATGTTTTGGTATGCAAGAAGAAAAAGTAACAATTACTCTTGGAGCAGAACAAGAATATTTTTTAATAGATAAAAGATTTTACCTTCACAGGCCAGACCTTTTACAAACTGGCAGAACGCTTTTTGGTGCAACACCTCCAAAACATCAGCAGCTTGAGGACCATTATTTTGGCTCAATCCACCAAAGAGTGCTTAATTTTATGAACGATGTAGAGCATGAGTTATGGCGTTTAGGTGTGCCTGCAAAAACAAGACACAATGAAGTTGCTCCTGCTCAGTTTGAGCTTGCTCCTATGTTTGAAGATTTAAACTTAGCAGTAGACCATAATATGCTTGTCATGGATACTTTACGCCTTGTGGCAGACAGGCACGGATTTGTATGTTTATTACATGAAAAACCATTTGCAGGGGTAAACGGCAGTGGTAAACATAATAACTGGTCTATTAATTATGGTAATACTAACCTTTTAAACCCGGGCAACAACCCACAGCAAAACGCAGTATTTTTAACTGTACTTTCTGGTATTATCCGTGCAGTTGATACTCATGCAGATATGTTAAGGGCAACAGTTGCTCATGCTGGAAATGACCACAGGCTTGGCGCAAATGAAGCACCACCTGCGATTATTTCAATTTATCTTGGTGACCAGCTTAATGAAGTAATAGAAAATATTGAAAAAGGCGAAAACAGTGCAAAACATAAAGCAGGTGTTATGCAGATAGGGGTTGATACTCTGCCACCACTGCCAAAAGATGCAACTGATAGAAACAGAACAAGCCCATTTGCTTTTACTGGTAATAAGTTTGAATTTAGGGCACCGGGCTCAAGCCAGTCCTGCTCTGGACCTATGACAGTTTTAAACACTATAGTGGCTGATTCTTTTGACTATATTGCTGAAAAACTTGAAGCCCATGTAGGTAATGAAGATGCTTTTAATCACGCATTACAAGAAGTATTAAAATATATTATTAAAACTCATAAAAGAGTTATTTTTAATGGTGATGGATACACTGAAGAGTGGAAAGAAGAAGCAGCACGCAGGGGCTTGCCAAATGCTGTTACTACAATGGATGCATTACGCAGTTTAGTAAATGATAAAAATGTTAATCTTTTTGGGAAATACAATGTATATTCTAAAAAAGAATTAGAATCTCGCTTTGAAGTATTTTTAGAAGAATACCACAGAAAAATCCGCATTGAAGGCGAGATAGCATTAAATATCGTGCGTAATAATATTCTGCCTGCTGTTATTGAAGAATTTAAAACAGAATTATCTGCTGTAAAATCAGCAACAGATGCTGGAATTACTGTTGGTGTTGATGCTTTAAAAAGAAATGTAGAACTTTTAGGAAAAGGCTTAGAAAAATTAACTGAAAAAACAGAAAAAATGGAAAAAGCTGTTAAAGGGCTTCATGAAGAAATATTAGAAGCTATGAGCGAATTAAGAGAAGTTGTAGACAGCCTTGAAAAAGTAGTATCTGATACACTTTGGCCACTTCCAAAATACAGAGAAATGCTCTTTATTAAATAATCTTTTACCTGCTCTTTCTTTTGGAGAGAGCAGGTGTATCTTTTTATCTTATTAATAATACCTGTTGCAATATGTAAGAAATATTTATATATAATATATATACAGTTTTGTATTTTATTGAGGTGCTTATGCAAAATGGCGTGAAGCTAAAATCTGTAAGCCTTACGAAGATTTTTGCCATTACCCTAATTATAGTAATAATATTTCTTACAATATTTTTTATAGCATATAAACTTATTAGTAATGCTGAAAGTATTGGTGTTGATTATGTGCATTCATTTACTGATTCAGCAGAAAAAGTTATAAATAAACACGCTACTATTTTAGAAAGTGGTGCCTCAAACCTTTCTTATTTTATGAAAAAAAATTATTCTGATAAAGATATTCAAGAATGGATGAATAATTATATTGATTATATTGAAAATACAATTGGTACAAATGGCATAGATGTTTTTGGTATAGTCAACGGTAAGCTGATTTCAGGTCAGGGCAGGCTTGATAATGTAACTAAGCCTATTAATGAAATGAAATTTTATGTGGAAGCTGTTAAAAATAAAGGTAAAGTTTTTCATTCTGAAGTATATACTGATATTGTAAATGGTGAAAAGGTATTTACTTTATCTATTGCATTAAACAATGGCAAAGATGTTTTAGCAATTGATATTTTTCCAAAACAGCTTGGAACAAAATGGTTTTTAAACACGAAGCTTCCTGAAGATACATCTTATTTTTTAACAGATTCAAAGGGAGAAATTATTCTTCTTGCAAGTTCAATAATTCAGCCTATGGCCAATTTTGAAGCAGCTATGAAAAAAACTATCAGCAAAATATATTCTGGTGATAATGAATACAATTCAGCATATAAATATGTTATTGACTTAGAGGGTAGAAAACGTAGTCTATTTTATAATTTTACCCATAATAATATGGTTGTAGTGCTTACAATACCTCATACTGTACTTTATAAACAATCGTTTAATATTGTTAAAAATGATATTGTTTCTTTTATTATAAGATATAAAGAGATGTTTTTAGGCTTTCTTGGTATATGTATAATAGTGTTTATACAGGTCTTTCATTTAAATAAAATGGTTAAATACCAAAATCAATCCATACAGGCTCTTGGCAACTCTTATGTGGCAATTTTTAGAGTTAATCTTAAAACTAGAAAATATGTAAGTATTAAGCATTCTGATTTTCATTATAATATTATTTTATCATCAGGTGATTATGCTTCACTAATTTCTTCTATTAATACTATAATGGATAGCGATACTAAAAAAGAATTTAATAAACATTTTTCCATTGATAATATTAGAAAGCTATCTAAAGATGAAATTCATGAATTTGGTGGTGATTTTAAGTGGGAAGTAAATGGTAAATCTAGCTGGATGAATGTTACTGTTTTATTTGATTCGTTTTTAAGTAAAGATGATGCCCTTATTTGCTTTAGGAATGTAGATAATGAACGTAAAAAACAGCTTGAAAATATGAAACTTTTAGCAAGTAATGTAAATATTATGCAAAAGGATATTAAATTTAACAAGCAGTTTTATTCAAATATTTCTCATGATATGAGAACTCCTATTAATGGTATTTTCGGGCTTATAAAACTTTTAAAACTAAATATTGATAATAAAGAAAAAGTTGTAGAATATTCTGATAAAATTCAAGTGTCTGCTAATCTTTTAAAATCATTAGTTGATGATATAGTTGAGCAACTTAATACAGAACGAAATGCCCTAGAGCAGGATGTGGTAGAATTTAATATTCATAAAGATGTAGATAGGATTTTGGATGTTTTTAAAATTCAAGCAGATACAGAGCATAAAAGTTTTAATGTTTATTATGATGTGGAAATAGAAAATATATTGGGTGATTATAATAAATTATGCCATATTATTAACAACCTTCTTTCAAATGCTTTTAAATATACCCATGAAAAAGATAAAATAGAGTTTACTGTTAAGCAGTTAAGCTCTGGAGCTGCCCCTAAATTTCAATTTATTGTAAAAGATACAGGCGTTGGGATGTCACAGTCATTTTTAGCTCGTATTTATGAACCTTTTGCAAGAGAAAAAATGTTTAATGATAAAAAAGTTCAAGGTACAGGGCTTGGTATGGCAATTGTTTTTGACAGGGTTAAAAGTATGTCAGGCGATATTAATATAGAAAGTGCAATAGGTGAGGGGACTATTGTTACAATTACTTTACCTTTTACTGTTCCAGTATATGAAAATCAAGAAAATTTTATATCTGAAAACGATTATAATGAAAAAATGCTTGAAAATATTACTGTTTTAGTGGTAGATGATGATAAAGTTAATATGGAAGTGTTAAGTGAACTTTTTAAATTAAAGCATATAAATGTTTTAAAAGCATTTAACGGTGAAGAAGCTGTTGAAATATTTAAAAACTCAAAGGAACACAGTATTGATGTTATTTTAATGGATATGCAGATGCCTGTAATGGGTGGCTGCGACGCAGCTATTAATATTAGAAATTTAAATAGAAATGATGCAGCTACTGTGCCTATAATAGCCTTAACAGCTAATGCGTTTGCTGAAGATATACAGGCAACATCAAAAGCAGGTATGGATGCTCATGTTACAAAACCAGTAAATTATAATATATTATTTAGAACAATTTATCAGTTTGTTATAGAAAAAATTACGCAGAATAATTAGTATGTTTCAATTAAATTGTAACCAAATGTTTGTTTTATGCGATTATTATGTTTGAGGTGCATTATGAAAAAATTTTTATTTTTAATATTATTTATATTTTCTTTATCATCACTTTCCTATGCTGATGATAATACATGGATAACTGTAGGATACAGTTATTATTTACCAGAAGAAACTGGTGCAACAGCTCCATTAGGACCTGCAAATCTAACAGTAGGTGGTCAGATTATGGACTGGGTTGCAGTTGATTTAACTGTTGGTTATTTATGGGATTTAAAACCAAAAAATGCAACTACTGATATAAATACTATGCCAATAAGACTTCATGCATTACTTCAACCACGTTTTGATACAGGTATGTTTGATGTACTGCCTTATTTAGGTATAGGACCACATGTTGCTGCAAACAATACTGATTTTGCTAATAATATTTTTTCTTATGGATTTTCTGCTAAAGTTGGTGTAAGATTTATCGAAGACGGTTTACTTTTCGGTGTGGGAGTAGAGTATCTTTATAATCATGTAGATGCAGACCATAACGGAGTAAAAGAAAGGTTTAATGCTTCAGGCATAGCTTTTGGAGCAGAAATAGGAACTGTCTTTTAATATATTTATATAGGAGTATTTTTTATGAAATCTTTTTTAAATATTAAGATTTTAGCTGCTTTTTTATTGTTTTTATTTGCAGTAACTGGCACATCTTATGCTCAAGAAAGTAAAGAAAGAAGCAGAGATGCTTGGTTTTTATTAGGTTATGGCTATACTGTGCCATCAGATAGTAAAGTTGACGGACTTATGGGCCCTGCTACCTTAACAATAGGTGGCGATCTTTGGCGTTTCATAGGTCTTGAAGTTACACTTGGTTCTAGATGGAGGCTTGGTGATGATATTTATAGTGCTCCAGATGGGTCAGATATTAATATGAAAAATGCATTATGGTCTTTTGATATTAAACCATATCTTATGTTGCAGCCAAAATTAGGAATAGATTTAATATCTATCCGCCCTTATTTTGGTATTGGTCCTACTTTTTCTGTAAGTGGCTTTACTTCTACTGCTGATATTGTTGGAGTTTCTAATAAATCAGATACAAGTTTTGATGTGGGTTTTTCTACAAAACTTGGCGTTCGCTTACAGGCTTTAAAATTCTTATTTGTGGGTGTAGGTGCTGAATATATGTACCATAACCCAAAATTAAGTGGTGTAAACCAAAACTTATCAGGCTTTAGTTTTGGTGGTGAAGTAGGGCTTATTTGGTAATATTAAATATAAGTTAAAAATCTCTACCCCTGTCTGTAACATGGCAGGGGTTTTTTATTGCATTATAAAGCTTTACCTTTAAAAAATGCAGGTATTATAAATAAGATTATTAAAAATGATAGAAATAGAGATGTGCTTATATAGTTAATATTTAAAATGATATATAAAAAGGTTATAAAAATTGCAATATCAATGCATATTACTATTTTTATAATATTATTATTTATTAAATCATTAAGCCTTAATATAAGTAAAATATAACTGCTTATAATAATTATAAATGTACATAACAGCACAGCAGCGAAATAAATCATAATTGTTGCACCGTAAAAATCACCACCATAAAACTTCATACCAAAATCAAAACGGTAGATATATCTTAACCCTTGTATTATTTTATATGATATAAAAGTAGTAAATATTGCTGCGGCAGGTATAAATATTAAAGCAATTATATATTCTGCGCGTGTAAGTTTTTCTTTTATGTTTAATGTTAAGATATAGTTGATAGGTCTAATGATATATTTATTTAAAGGTTTATTATTTACTATGCTTTCATATATTTTATTCCTTTTGTTTGATGTTTTTTTAGTTACTGCAAGCAATATTAAAAATATATTATATATTACAAAAAATAAAAATATTACTTTTGCATTAAGAAACTGAAGGTTAAAAAGAGCTTTGCCACTTGTATCAAGCTGAACAAGAGAAAACATAAATAATATTAAAAATGGAACTACAAAAATAAATATTAAAGGTATTCCCCCATTTATAAACCTTTTTAGTGTAATATATAAAAATGAAAGATATAAAAATGAAATACAATAGATAAGTATATAGGTAACAGAATAAATGAAATTAAAGTAGTCAAGGATATTGATATTAAATATTACAGCTCCAGTAAATATAAAGCATACTAACATAAATATGGTTAAAGGGAACTTTATGTATGTATTTCTAGTTACAAAATCAATATTATAAATATCCATTACATTTTTGTAAAATAAATAAATTCTTTTAAGTAAACCCATATTACTCACTTCCTTTTGCAGTTAAATTGTTATCTTCAATATTTCTACTTTTAAATAATACTGGAATAGCAATTATAATAAGAAAATAGATTGTATTATGTTTAAAATCAGCCATTAAATAAGTTGTAATAAATATAGCAACTATATACATTATAACCTTTATTATTTTGCTTTTTATTATATCATTAATTCTTAAGATTATTAGAAAAATACTGCTTAAACTAACTGTTAATATATAAAAGAATAAAACTATCCCAAATAAATAGAAGCTATCAAAGATATTATCAAAAGGCATATTAAATAAAAAAGAGTATATATATTTTAACCCTTGTATTGCTGCATATGAAATAATCATTAAAAGTAAAGGTGCAAAAATTGAAAATAAAATTGAAATTATATACTGTAATCTAGTAATTCGCCCTTTAAAATTAAGCATAAACATAAGGTTAAAAGGTAATATGAGATATTTATATACATATTTTTTATTCATTATTTTTTTTAGTATATTGTTTTGTTTATCTGCTGTTTTCACTGTTAAAGCAAGTATTATAAGGGAAATATTATATATTATATATAATGCAAAAATGATAATATAATAGCTGTGGTCACTATCTAAAGAATTATTAGCTAATGAAAATAAAATAAATACTAAAAAAGGTATTATAAAAATCAAAAATACGGGTATATCACCATTTATAAATCTTTTTAATGTAACACATAAAAATTGGATATAAAAAATAAAAAGTAACCAAATACATAAAAAAAATGCAGTGCTATAATCTATTTCATACTTATTAGGAAGTATGTTGATTATAAAAGTAAATATATAAATAAGAGAGCATAAAAAAGCGTATATTATTAATGTGGATAAGAGATATTTTCCATATTCTTTTCTTGTTACAGTATCTATATTATGAATATCTATTACATTATTGTAAAATGAAAAAAATCGTTTTAATACATTCATTTTTCCCCCTTTTGTTGCAAATATAGTAGCAAATATGATAAAAATTTTCAACTTTTAAATAATATTATTGATTTTAATTATATTATTTGCTATCTTTTAAAAAAATTTTAAATAATATTATAGTTTATTTATATATTTTGGAGGTTACAGCTATGGCAGGACATAGTAAGTGGGCAAACATTAAACACAGAAAAGAAGCTCAGGATAATAAAAAAGGTAAAATTTTTACTAAAATAGCAAGAGAATTAACTGTTGCTGCAAAAATTGGTGGTGGCGACCCTGCTTCTAACTCTCGCCTACGTTTAGCTTTAGATAAAGCACGTGCTGCAAATATGCCTAAAGATAATGTGGAAAGAGCAATTAAAAAAGGTACTGGTGAAGGTAATGACCAAGTATTTGAAGATATTACTTATGAAGGATACGCTCCCGGCGGTGTTGGTATTTTAGTAAAAACTCTTACTGATAATAGAAACAGAACTATTATGGAAGTTAGAACTGTTATTACTAAACGCGGCGGCTCTATGGCTGAGGCTGGCTCTGTTGCTTGGCAGTTTGAAAATAAAGGTATTATTGAAGTGCCAGTTAGTGCATGCTCTGAAGATGATATTATGAACTACGCTTTAGAAGCAGGTGCTGAAGATGTGGTAACTGATGGTGATATCTATTCTATCACTACAGAACCTTCTGAATTTGAAAACGTTAAAAAACATTTAGAAAGCAATAATATTCAAATAGATTTTGCAGAACTTTCTATGAAACCTAAAACAACTATTGATGTGGAAGGCGAAGCTGCTAAAAAATTAATTGCTTTAGTGGAAGCATTAGAAGATTTAGATGATGTACAGGAAGTTTACGGCAACTATAAAATAGATGATTCTGTTTTTGATGAGCTTTAATATATGATATATATGGGGATAGACCCGGGGCTTAATAAAACTGGGGTGGGTATTATATATGCTGAAAAAAATAAGGTAGAATATGTTGCCCACCGTCTTATTATCACAAAAGCATCAGACCCACTGCCCTTTAGGCTTGGAAGTTTAATAGCAGGTGTTGCTGAGCTTGCCATAGAACATAAAGTAGATATGGGAGCTATTGAAGATATTTTCCATTCTGTAAATGTAAAAAGTGCCTTACTTTTGGGGCAGGCTCGCGGTGCTTTAATTGCTGCTATGATAGCTCATGATATACCTGTGAAAGAGTTTACTGCATTGCAGATAAAAAAAGCTGTTACAGGATATGGTAAGGCAGAAAAAGAGCAGGTGAAAAAACTTGTGGAGCTGCAGCTTAATATTGTGGTAAAAGGTGGCGTTCCTTTAGATGTAACTGACGGGCTTGCATGTGCTTTATGCCTTGCATACCATGAACGAAGTAATATTATATAAAAGGTGATTCTTTGATATATAAATTAAAAGGCGAAATATTAGAAAAAGATACAAATTATGTGGTTATAGATACTGGCGGGGTTGCTTATGAGGCTTCTATTTCCCTTGCCACATATGCTTATCTTGGAAATGTTGGTGAAATATGCGAAGTATATACTTATATGGCTGTTAGAGAAGACGGCGTATATTTATATGGTTTTGCTACAAAAGAAGAAAAACGCCTTTTTTTACATTTAATAACAGTTTCAAGCATTGGTCCTAAAATGGCAGTGAAGATTTTAGGTGGTATTGGTGTTGAAAGCTTAATTTCTGCTATTAGTTCAAAAGATTATCAAATGCTTGCAGCAATCCCGGGTATTGGCAAAAAAACTGCTGAAAGGATTGTTGTAGAGTTAAAAGATAAATTTGAAAGCGAAAGCACATCTTTCCAAGCTAATGATATTAGGGAAGAAGTTGTTAGTGCATTAGTTAATTTAGGCTATAAAGTGCAGGATTGTAGAAAAGCAGTAGAAAAAGCAAACCCAGCAGATGGTTTTGAAGTTATACTTAAAAATGCTTTACAGCTTTTATCAGGTAAAAAATAATGAAAGAAAGCGAAATATATACTAATACTGAAACAGTTGAAGATAAGCTTGGAGCTTTACGCCCTGAAAGGTTTGAAGATTATACAGGGCAGAAAAAAGTTATTGAAAACTTAAAAGTATATGTAAAAGCTGCTCAAGAGCGAGGCGACAGCCTTGACCACTGCCTTTTTTACGGTCCTCCCGGGCTTGGAAAAACAACGCTTGCAAATATTATTGCCCATGAACTTGGGGTGGATATTACTGTTACAAGTGGGCCTGCCATTGAAAAATCTGGTGATTTGGCGGCACTTTTAACTAACCTTACTACAAATCAGGTACTTTTTATTGATGAAATCCACAGGCTTCATTCCAGTGTGGAAGAAATATTATATCCTGCTATGGAAGATTTTAAGCTGGATTTGTTGATTGGTCAAGGTGCAGGGGCAAGAAGTATGCGTATTGATTTACCAAAGTTTACTTTAGTTGGTGCTACAACTAGAGCAGGGCTTTTAACTTCACCACTTAGGGATAGGTTTGGTATGATTATACGCCTTGAGTTTTATAATGATGAAGAGCTTGCAAGTATTATTACAAGAGCATCTCATTTATTAAATACAAAAATTGAAAAACAGGCAGCATTAGAAATTGCAAAATGCAGCAGAGGCACGCCCCGCATAGCTCATAGAATACTTAGAAGGATGAGAGATTTTGCCCATGTATTTAATAATGGAGTAATATCTTTAGATGTGGCGCGTGATGGTTTAGAACGTTTAGAAATAGATAACTGCGGGCTTGATGCAAACGATAGAAGGCTTTTAGAAACTATTATTGAAAAATATGACGGCGGCCCAGTGGGTGTGGAAACATTAGCAGCAGCTACCAGTGAGGAAAAAGATACTATTGAAGATGTTATAGAGCCATTTTTAATATATAAAGGGTTTATTAAAAAAACACCACGAGGAAGAATTGCTTCTAAAATGACGTATGACCATTTAGGCTATTCTTACCACCCAAAAGCTGCTACTATTGAAGAATTTTTGGAAGATGAATAATGGCAAAACTTAAAACAAGCTATATATGCCAAAACTGTGGTGCAGTTCATTCAAAATGGATGGGAAAATGCACTGAATGTGATACGTGGAATTCTTTAGTAGAAGAAGTAGTGGAAAAATCATCTGCTTCTAAAAACAGCTTATCTCAAAACTATACACCAAAAAATACTCCTGTTTTTCTTAAAAATATTGAAGGTATAGAGCAGGTACGGTTTCACACTGGCATTAATGAACTAGACCAAGTACTAGGTGGCGGCATTGTAAAAGGCTCTGTAGTATTAATTGGCGGTGAGCCGGGTATTGGTAAATCTACTGTAATATTACAGGTTTGCGGCATACTATCATCAAAAAATAAAAAAGTTTTATATGTATCTGGTGAAGAATCTCCAACGCAGATTAAAATGCGTGCAGAAAGGCTTAATGTTTCACCAAATGATATTGAGCTTTTATCAAGCACATCTTTTGAAGATGTGTTATTAGCTATAGAAAGTAAAAACTATGATTATTTAATAATAGACTCTATTCAAACAATCACAAGCGCAGAAATATTATCAGCTGGGGGAGCTGTTGGGCAAATCCGCCATGTAACATACAGGCTTGTAGAAATAGCGAAAAGTACAGGGCTTACTGTTTTTATTATAGGGCAAGTTACAAAAGACGGAAATATTGCTGGTCCTAAAGTTTTAGAACATTTAGTGGATACTGTACTTTATTTTGAAGGTGATTACTCAAGGGGCGTAAGAATTTTACGTTCAGTCAAAAACAGGTTTGGCTCAACTGATGAAGTGGGCGTATTTGAAATGAGCTCTTTAGGGCTTATAGAAGCAGGCGATAAAGCATTTTTTGATAAAGACAGTATACAGGCAAGTGGTAAAGTAATATGCCCAGTATTAGAAGGTACAAGACCATTTTTAATAGAAGTGCAGGCTCTAGTTTCTGCATCATTTTTCCAATACCCAAAACGAAATGCTACAGGATATGATAATAATAGATTAGCTATGCTTATTGCAATACTTGAGAAAAAAGCAGGGCTTAATTTATCTGGTGCTGATATTTATCTAAATATTGCAGGTGGGCTTAAAATTAATGAACCCAGTGCAGATTTAGCAGTTTGTGCTGCTTTAATATCATCCTATAAAGATAAACCTGTGCCATATACCACAGCTTTTGCAGGGGAAGTGGGCTTAACTGGTGAAGTACGCTCTGTTGCAAATATCCAAGGCAGAATCAATGAGTGCATACGTTTCGGTGTTGAAAAATTTTATACTAATTTTAAAGATGAAAAAAGCGAAAATCTTAAACTAATCAACATTAAAAATATAGCAGATTTATTAAAATAAAATTTTATACTTTAATTTATAAGAGAGTTTTATGACACCAGTAGAATTTATACTCTATAAAGAAATAAATGAAAATGTGGCTGTAAATGTGGTAATAAAAGATGAAACATTATGGCTTACTCAAAAATCTATGGCAGAATTATTTGGATGTTCTGCAGATAATATATCACTGCATTTAAAAAATATATTTAATAGTGGAGAGTTAGATAAACAGTCAGTTACCGAGAAAATCTCGGTAACTGCAACAGATGGAAAAAATTATTTAGTAAATTTTTATAATCTTGATGCTGTAATTTCTGTTGGCTATCGTGTAAATTCATCAAAAGCCACTAAATTTAGAATATGGGCAACTGGTGTATTAAAAGAATTTATACAAAAAGGCTTTGTTTTAGATGATGAAAAGTTAAAGCAGGGTAAAACTACTTTTGTTAAAGACTACTTTAAGGAACTTTTAGAAAGAATTCGCTCAATAAGAGCAAGCGAAAGAAGAATATGGCAGCAAATAACAGATATTTTTGCAGAATGTTCCATAGACTATAATAAAAATTCATCTACCACTAAAGAATTTTTTGCAACTATTCAAAATAAGTTTCATTATGCCATAACCCATCAAACTGCAGCAGAAATAATATATACAAATGCAGACAGCTCTAAAGAAAGTATGGGGCTTAAAACATGGAAAAATGCTCCAGAGGGAAGAATATTAAAATCAGATGTGTTGATTGCTAAAAATTATTTATCAGAAAAAGAAATAAAGCAGCTTGAAAGGGCAGTAACAGGTTATTTTGATTATATTGAAGATTTAATAGAAAGGGAAAATACTTTTACAATGGAAGAATTTTCTGCAAGTGTATCAGAATTTTTAAATTTTAGAAGGTATGATATTTTACCGGATAAAGGCAATATTTCAATGGAGCAGGCAAAAGAAAAGGCAGAGCAAGAGTATGCTATTTTTAATAAAACACAAAAAATAAATTCTGATTTTGATAAATTCTGTAAAAGTACATTAGAAAAGAAAAATATATAATATCCTAAAATCGTGTATATGTATAAAAAAGTTCTTGCTATTTTACTTATTATTAATATACTGCTTAAAAAATATAAAATCAAATTAGAAGGTGATAAATTATGGGGATTTTAGCAGGTAAAAAAGCACTTGTATTTGGTGTTGCAAGTAATTTAAGTATTGCTTACGGTATAGCAAAACAATTAAAAGCAGAAGGGGCTGATGTGGCATTATCTTATGTAGCAGCTCACGAAAAACGTGTAAAACCTATTGCAGAAGAATTAGGCTCTACATTTGTGGAAGAATGCGATTTAGCAGATGATAATGCTATTGATGAATTAGTAAATAAATATGAAGCTAAATTTGGAAAAATTGATATAATCGTTCACTCTGTTGCATTTGCTACAAGAGAAGCACTTTCAGGCAGATTTTTAGAAGTTACAAGAGATGATTTCTTACTTTCTATGAACGTGAGCGTTTACACATTAATTGCAGTTGTGAAAAAATTTGAACGCATTATGAGTGAAGATGCAAGTGTTATCACTCTTACTTATTATGGCAGTGAAAAAGTTGTGCCAAACTATAATGTTATGGGTGTGGCAAAAGCAGCATTAGAAGCAACTGTTCGTTATTTAGCTGTTGATTTAGGTAAAGACGGCAGAAGAATAAATGCAATTTCTGCAGGTCCTATTAAAACATTATCAGCAGCAGGTATTGCTGGTTTTAAATCTATGCTTAATAATAATGAACCACGTATTCCGCTTGGTAGAAATGTAGATATTGATGACTGCGGTAATATGGCTGCATTCCTTTTAAGCCCTAAAGCTAAAAACGTAACAGGTGCAGTAGTTTATGTTGATGGCGGCTTTAATATTACAGCTATGTAATAAAAGGTAAGTTATATGCAAAGATGGTTAGATATTATAACAAAAAGTTTTCCTTTTTTGAAAAATGGACGTACTGGTGTAGATAATATTAGTTTTTCAATACTTGAAAGTGTTGATGATGATACATTAAAAATTGAAAAAACATCAGATAAAGGCATATGCTTTTCATGGAGTGATAATGAAAACAGCTTTTTAGCTGCTGTCATTGAAGAAGAAGGGTGTAGTGCAGATGAAATACAGGATAAACTGGAAGTAATATTTGACCGTCTTTTTGAAAACGCTTCATCAGAGCTTTATGCTGCTAGAAATGTTATAATTGATGATTTGTACGGCTTAGAAGTTCTTGGTGGCAACCAAATCAGTGATACATTATACGATGTATTTTATGGGCTTTATTTAGCTGGGCAGGAAAAATCTTATGTTATCATTGGTTTTGGTAATGATGAAGTAGAAAATGTGTTTGAAAAATTAACAGGGCTTTCTCGTCTTTTTTCAAGAAAGCCTTTTCCTGCTCTTATTAATAAAGGCAAATCAGAAGATGAAGAGATTACTGCAGTTCGTAATTTATCTAAAAGTTTACAGCCAGATTTTGAACTGGACTGGCAAATATTAAACTGTACTTTCTATGTTAAAGACGGCAAATTAGATACTACTCAAGAATCATCATATTTACTGCTTTCAAAAGACGGTATTGAAGAAATGGATTATGATGAGCTTTATAAGGGCAGTAAAGATATAGATAATAGTATATTATCCCTTTTAAAGCAGATATCAGTTTATGATATTTCAGGGTTTACTGTTACTCTTTTTAAAGACGGCAGATATGGCATTACATATTATCCATATGAAGATGAAACAGAGGAAGAAGAGCATGACCACAGCCATGATGAAAGCTGCACTCATGAGCATTACTATGATGATGAAGATAATGATTATTTCCCAACAAAAGGGAGTGAAAAAGAGTATGCTCTAAGCTATATGAATAACCTGCACAGTAAAATATTATCACCTGTACCAGCTTGGGATAAAGGTATAGTATTAATACAAAATACTGAAAATTTTACAATGGTTTATCCATATTACAGCAAAGATGAAAAACCATATATTGAAATAAATATTGTAGAAAATTTACCAGATGATATATCTGATGAAAGCTATATGGAAGAATTAGGCACTGAATATGGCAAATACTACCCTGCAATGTACGACTTTTTTGGTGAAAGGGTAGATGATGAAAATTTATTTACAGTGCTATTTAGCTTTAAAAACAATGGCAAAAATGAAGTTGATGAAAAAAGCCTTATATATAAAGAATTTAGTTTTAGCTATTTTACATCAGTAGAAGAACTTGATGAAAGCAGCAC
This sequence comes from uncultured Mucispirillum sp., assembly GCA_944324495.1. GTDB lineage: Bacteria > Chrysiogenota > Deferribacteres > Deferribacterales > Mucispirillaceae > Mucispirillum. The sequence goes on from CALUWN010000009.1 coordinate 73,076, forward strand.
TGCTGTAAGTCTTTTAAATATAGCAGATGAACTGGAAAATATATTTATAAGTAAACCATACTGCTTTATATGTATTGAAGCAGAATGTAAAGATAATAAACCAATATTGCAAAAAGTTTATGGCAGTTTGTATGATTTAAAAGAAGAAGTAATTGAAAATAGATTAGTTTCAAGTAAAGTATTTGATGAATTAAATAATTTATTCAAAGAATATAGTGATAAAGGCAGTATTTTAAAACTAATTATTTTCCCTAATGGTAAGGCAGGAATATTAAAATAAAAAAAATTGCATAATAAATAAAATTTTATTTGACAATTTTGTATAAAATTCTTATTATCATTTTTCAAAACACAAATATAAACCTATAAAAGGTTTTTCATATAAAGTTATGGAGGCAGAAGATGGCACAGCTTACTTTAGCAAAGCGTACCAACTTAAAGAAAGTTCGTAAACAAGGTTTTCGCGCAAGAATGGCTACTAAAGGTGGCAGATTAGTTTTAAAAAGAAGACGTGCAAAAGGGCGTAAACGCCTTGCAATTTAAACCTGAAGGTTTTCCCCGTGGTGTGCGTATCCGCAAAACAAGTGAGTATAATGCTCTTTATACGGGGAAACGAGTTTCAGGCTCTATGTTTATTATTTATTATAAACATATGGGCACACACTCTAAAGCAGGAATTACTGTAAGTAAAAAAGTTAGTAAATCAGCGGTTGAGCGTAACAAATTAAAACGCAGGCTTAGGGAAATATACCGTCTTAATAGAAATATTCTTCCTGATGGTATATCTATGATTATTAGAGTGCTGCCAAAAGCAGCAGGGGCTGATTTTGATGAAATTAAAAAAGAAGTTCTATCACTTTTTACGGTTATTGCATCCAAAAAACATGGCAATAGCGTTGATTAAGTGTTATAAATATTGCATCTCCCCATACTTGGGCAACCATTGCCGTTTTTATCCAAGCTGTTCAACTTATGCAGTGGAGGCTTTTCAAAAGAAAGGTTTTTTTAAAGGAATGTTACTTACAATTTGGCGTATCCTGCGATGCAACCCTTTTAATAAAGGGGGCTATGACCCTGTAAAATAGGGTATTATTTTGTTATAAGGATATTTACGTTATGGATAAAAGGACAATATTAGCCCTTGTGCTTAGTTTTATAGTTATCTTTGGATGGACATATGGTGTCGTTCCGTTTTTCTCACCTGAAACACCAGTTGTAGATAATTCTACCGCTGCAAAAATGCCAGCAGTACCGCCTGCTCCTGTTACTTCTGTAGATAATAATACTGTAGTTGATAAAGTAGAAATTGTAGAAAATACACAATCAGCAATACCAGAAGAATTAACAATTGAAAAATCAAAATTAATGGAAGTAGTATTTAATAGTCAAACTGGTAATATTAGAAGTGTAGCATTATTAAACTGGAAGGATACAGAAGGTGGTTTTGTTACTTTTAATAAAAGTGGTAATACTGATTATGCTAATATATTAACTCCTGTTACTTCTGGTTATAAAAAAACAGTAACTCAAAAGGATGACAGTATTGTTGTATCTTTCACAGCAGAAGCTGGTTCTTTAATTATTACTAAATCTTATGAATTATCAAATAAAAGCTATATAATTAATACATCAGTAAATGTGGCAAATATAGGTAATTCTTCATTAAATGTACCATTAAATGTAAAAATAGGCCCAAAACTTGGAAGTGGTTTTGAAAACAGTATGTATGTTTTTGAAGGTGCAGTTATAACAAACGGCAGTAAAACATACAGAATAAAATCAGATGATACTGATAAAGAAACATTAGATAGTGCAGTGTGGGCAGGTTATACATCAAAATATTTCTTATTTGCAGCAGCAAGTAATGAATTATTTAAAAGGGCAGAAATATCACCTGAGAATAATAATGCAGTTGCTTCTATTGGCACTGATTTTATTGTGAACCCTTCAAGCAGGTATGATGCAACCTTTAGCATATATGTTGGACCAAAATATTATGATGAATTAAAATCATACGGGCTTTCATTACAAAAAAGTATGGATTATGGCTGGTTTTATTTTATAGCTATCCCTATGCTTTATATTTTAAATTTCTTATATGATATTTTCCATAACTATGGTATTGCAATTATTATCCTTACAATAATTGTAAAAGTATTAACATTACCATTAACTATTAAAAGTATGGTATCAATGAAAGAAATGACAAAATTACAGCCTAAAATGATGGAGCTTCGTGAAAAATATAAAAACGACCCTGCTAAACTTAACCAAGTTACAATGGAACTTTATAAAGAACATAATGTAAACCCATTAAGCGGTTGTTTTCCATTACTTTTACAAATTCCAATATTTTTTGCATTGTATAAAGCATTACTTTTATCTTTAGAATTAAAAGATGCTCCTTTCTTTGGCTGGATAGTAGACTTATCAGCAAAAGACCCATACTATATTACACCTATACTTATGGGTATAGCTATGTTTATACAGCAAAAAATGACTCCAAGTACGGCAGACCCAGTACAACAGAAAATCTTTTTAGCAATGCCTGTTATCTTTACTTTTCTGTTTATTAATTTCCAATCTGGGCTTGTGCTTTACTGGCTTACAAATAATATACTTTCTATTATTCAACAGTATATTATTAATAAACGTAAAAATTGATTGTATGATTGATAAAATGAGGTAATTTTATGAGAATATTTGAAGTCGAAGGCGATAGTGTAGAAGAAATAGTTTCTCTATTTATGAAAGAAAAAGATGTTTCATCTGATTATATAAAATATGAAGTAATAGAGCAGGGCTCAAAAGGGCTTTTTGGGCTTGGTAAAAAAACTGCAAAAGTAAAAATTACATATGATGAAGTAGAGCATATTAAAAAGAAAGGTAAGCTCTTATTAAATGAGCTTTTAGAAAAAGCAGGCTTTGCAGATGCTCATGTATCAGCAGAAAATAATGATAACAGAATTATTTTAAATATAGAAACTGATACTCCAGAACTTTTAATAGGAAAATCAGCTCAAACATTAGATGCATTACAGTATGTATTTGATAAAATGATGAACTTACCAGAAGATTCATCTGTTAGTTTAATTGTTGATGTTGGTTATTATAGAAAAAGAAGAGTAGATGAAAATGTATCTAAAGCTCTTGCTATGGCAGAAAAAGTGAAAAGAAGTGGCAGACCATTTAAGTTGCCGCCAATGTCTAGCATAATCCGTAAGGAAATACATATTGCTTTAAAAAGCATACCGGGCATTACTACTATTTCTACAGGTGAAGGTCCTTTAAAACAGGTATCTATTGTATCTGAAAAAACAAGAAGTAATAACCGCCGTTTTAATGGTAATAAAAGAAACTTTAGACACAATAAAGAAGAGAATTAATGTTTACAAAAGTTTTGCTGTTTTTAGCAGTTGTTGCAGGTATTGTATTCTTTTTTAAGATAAAAGATAAGAAAAGTATTGAAAAGCAATCAGATGAGCTTGTAAATGCTGTGGAGATGAAACAGGACAGCGTATGTGGCTCATTTGTGGAAGATACTACAAAACATAAAGTAAAACTTAATGATAAGATTTACTATTTTTGTTCAGAAGAGTGCAAAAATAAATTTATAGAAGAACATACTAAATAATTAGTATTACAGGAGTTATAATGTTAACATTATTACTAGGCATTTTAGTTGGTATAATAACAGGTTATTTAGGTTATTTAATATATCCAAGTGTAGTACTTGCAAGTATTACATTTGTTTTAGGTATTTTAGTTTTTAACTTTTTTATGGGCCGTCATTTTATGAATAAATTAACGGCTGTATTTAATTCCACTGAAAAAGATATTAAAGCAGGTAAAGCTGATATTGCCATAGAAAAAATGAAAACAGGCTATAAATACGCTAAATGGCAGTTTTTAGTTAAGCAGCAGATAGATTCTCAAATCGGTATAATTTTATATGCTAATAAAAGGTTTGATGAAGCACTTCCTTATTTAAAAAATTCATTAAAAAATAACTGGATGTCTATGAGTATGCTGGCAGCTTACTATTTTAAACAAAAAGATTATGAAAATATGAAAGCTGTTATGGAAAAATCATCTAAAGCTAACAAAAAAGACAGCTTTACTCAATGCTTATATGCTTACTTTTTATCAGAAACTGGTGATGTTGATGGTGCTATTGCTGTGCTTGCAAAAGCTATGAAAAAACTTCCAAGTGATGAAAGATTACAAAATGCCAGTGATGCATTAAAAAATAGAAAGAAAATCAAAATGCAGGCTTACGGCACATTATGGCTTCAACTTCATCTTGCTAAAATGCCAGATGGTGTTAAACAATACCAGACTTTAATAGGCAGACAAAAAATTACTAGAAGATAGTATATTATGCTTGAAGATGTACAAAGCTCTAAAGATACTAGAAATATAGATATTGATAATGTAGGTATAAAAGATATTATATACCCAATATCTCTGCGTGATAGAAGTAAAGGCGTTCAGCACACTACAGCAAAAATAACAATGAGTGTACAGTTGCCACATCAGTATAAAGGTACTCATATGTCTAGGTTTGTGGAAATTTTAAACAAACATAAAGATAATATGGATATTCATAATGTGGGCTCTATATTACAGGATATGCGTGAAAGACTATCATCAGATACTTCTTTCATATCTTTAAAATTTCCTTATTTTATGGAGAAAAAAGCACCTGTTTCAAATCTTGCTTCGTTAATGGATTATGAATGTGAGTTTGCAGGCACCTGCTCAAATGATGGGCTTGATTTTATATTAACTGTAAAAGTGCCTGTACAGTCATTATGTCCTTGTTCTAAAGAGATTTCAGAATACGGAGCACATAACCAAAGAAGTACAGCATCTATTTCTGTACGTTTTAATAAAACAGTATGGATTGAAGATTTAATAGAAATAGCAGAATCTTCTGCCAGCTCACCAATATTTTCACTTTTAAAAAGGGAAGATGAAAAGTATGTAACTGAGCACGCCTATGAAAACCCTGCTTTTGTAGAAGATATAGTACGTAATCTATCAGAAAAATTAATGCAGGATGAAAGGATAACTTGGTTTTTAGTAGAATGTGAAAATATGGAATCAATCCATAACCACAATGCTTGGGCAAGAATAGAAAGAAGAAAATGTTAATGGAGAGTTTGATGTATGCAATATAGTAGATATTTATATTATTGTGCATTAATTTCTCTATTGTTTTCAATTTATTTAATTAGTTTTTCACTTTATAATTTTCCTTCAGCAGATGATTTTATATATGGTGCAAAACATTCATTAAATTCATTTTCTCTAGCCATTAATAGTTATTTGTATGGCTCAAGCGGTAGAATATTTTCAAACACTCTATATCATTTTTTTGCAGGTATATCTAATAATAATCTAATGATTTATCAAATACTTCCTATCTTTACTTTTATATTTTTTGGTATAGTTGTTTACCTGCTTTTATCAATTATTTTAAAATCTTTTAATAAAAAAGATGTCTTTGCTTTAACTTGTATTTTTATATTCATATGGTTATTAAGTCTTAATTCTATGAATGATACAGTCTTTTGGTATGGTGGGATATTTAATTATTTATTTCCAATGACATTAATGTTTTTTAGTATATATCTTTTACTGAAAGCGTATTATACTGATAGCTTATTATATACAATATTTTTAGTGCTTCTTTCATCAACAATTCTTTTTATTTCTTCCTTTTCTAATGAAGCGTTGTTTTTAGTATTTTTTATAATTTATTTTTTGCTATTTTTCTATGGTATTATTTATAAAAATACAAGATTAAAATCTATGCTTATATTAAATATGTTAGTATTAATTATTGCATTTATGTTCATACTTTTTGCCCCTGGTAGTAGCAATAGAGCGGGGGGGGGAAATACTGATTTACTGTTTGGTATATACAGGGGGTTAATGACAGCCTTAGAGCGTGGTTTTTCGTATTATTTTGCAACTGCAGTTATTCCTGTTTCATTATTTTTATATCTTATTTTTTATGAAAATAAACCTAAAAAACTATTTCCTAATTTATCATACAAATATCATGGTATTATATTTATTATTTTAGGTATAATTTTAAGCTGGGCTGCTCATTTTGTTATTTCTTATGGTCTTGGAGCATTAGGGCTTCCACCAAGGGCAAAAGTAATACCGCAAACATTTTCACTTATTACGTTTATTCTTGGTAATATTTACCTGCTGTATCACATAAATTTTTACAATAAGTTTTGTATTCATAAAAAGAAATTTATTGTTTTTATTTGCTTTTATACCTTATTTTCCGTAGTTACTTCAGATGATTTTATAGGCTCTATAATTAGTTTAGGTGAGCATAAAAGTTATTACAACCAAAACATACATCGTCTTGAATATATTACAAATGCTGATAAAACTCAAAAAGAAATAATTTTACAGAAAATATCTATAGCACCGTACCCTGTAGCTCCAATAGATGCACGAATGATTAGTAGTGATTGTAAGTATTATGTAAATACTCAGCTTGCCTATTATTTTAAGTATAAAGGCTGTATAAGACTAGAAAGTGGCATGGATGGTGACAATTCTAGTTCTAAAAAGTATTTTAGAACTAAAGATTATATTTTAAAAAATGGTGTAAGAATTTGGTTTTACAGCCTGTTTAAATAATTACTTACAAGCTGATACTGATATTCTTTTAGATTCCCTACCTTTTCTAACTGATGATATTTTAAATTCAATACATTTATCAGTTTTAGCGGTATATCTAAAAAGCTCTATATCTATTTGTTTTTGCAGTTTATCTTTTCCGTTTTCTACTATATACACATTATAGTTTGGCTCATCTTTTTCTTTATCCCATGTAATAATAATATCATTACCATTTCTTCTAACTTTAATATTTTGTGGTGGTAGATTTAATGTTGCAGTATTTCGTTTTATTGTAGTTCTGTATGGCACACCAGTATTATTATCTTTATCATATGGAATTGCTGTTATCATAAGATTAGCAGTTGTATTTGGAAAATCACTAAAGCAGTTTTTTATACCATTTTTTGCTGTGCCAACATTAACTCCATTAACTTTTACTTCTGTTCTATCAACCCTGTCACTTAACCCAAGATATAAGCACACTTTATTGCGTTCATATGTTGCGTTTATTATATCGTGTTTAATTGGTTTATAGTATCTAATTGTTCTAACTGTAGCAGGAGAGTATGTTTTTACTATACCGTGATAATTGCGAAACCTGTATTTATATGTACGGTTATTTATAACATCTGTATCAACATAAACTTGCTTTGGGTTAATAGATGCAACACGCCTGTAACTTGCCAGATTTACAAAACCAATACCTTCTTCTGCCTTTTCAACAAATAAAGTATAATTATCGCTTCCATTATATATAGATACACCTTCACTGTTTATAGCATAGTCTATATTTGTAGGGTATGGCAAATCTAATGAGGATTTTGGTACTACATCAGATTTTAGCCCACAGGCTGTAATTGCTATTATTGTAGCAAAAAGCCACAATAACTTAAATATTTTCATCAATAAAGCTCTTAGCAAGTTTAATTTGTGTCATAACTGATTCAGCAGATGTGCCACCATAAGAGTTACGACTATTCACTGATGCTTCAAGTGTTATATAGTTAAATACATCATCACTAATAAGTTTTGAAAACATCTGCATTTCATCAAGTGATAGCTCATCAAGTTTTTTATCCTGCTCTATGGCATATGCAACAGTTTTACCAACTATATGGTGAGCCTGTCTGAAAGGTACACCTTTTCTTACAAGATAGTCTGCTAAATCTGTAGCTGTAGAATAACCTTTACTGGCAGAATTTTTTGTATTATTTTCTAATACCTGCATTTTTTCAATCATTGGAGCAAATACTTTTAAAGATGCAAGTATTGTATCTACTGCATCAAAAAGCGGCTCTTTATCTTCCTGCATATCCTTATTATATGCAAGAGGAAGCCCTTTCATAATAGTAAGCATTGTCACAAGGCTACCATAAACTCTACCAGTTTTGCCCCTAATTAATTCTGGAATATCAGGATTTTTTTTCTGTGGCATAATAGATGAGCCTGTGCAGTAATCATCAGTTAATGATATAAAATTAACATCTTGGTTTGAAAAAAGTATTATTTCTTCTGAAAATCTTGATAAGTGCATCATAGTAATGCTTGCAGCAGATAAAAATTCTATAACAAAATCTCTATCAGATACGGAATCAATACTGTTTTCTGTAGGGCCATAAAAATTCAACTGGCTTGCAGTAAAATTTCTATCTATTGGAAAAGTAGTACCAGCTAAAGCTCCTGCTCCCAATGGGCAGTAGTTAGCACGTATCATCATATCATTAAAGCGTTGGAAATCGCGTTTAAACATCTGAAAATACGCCATTAAATAGTGAGAAAAAAGAATAGGCTGCCCAGTTTGCAGGTGGGTAAAGCCCGGCATAATAACGCCTAAGTTATTAACTGCTTTATCAACAATAACTTTTGCAAGGTTTATAAGGTATGCTTTTACTGTTTCTGCTTCATACATTATATACATTCTAACATCAACTGCCACTTGGTCATTTCTGCTTCTTGCAGTGTGGAGTTTTCCGCCAACTGGTCCTACAATTTCAGTTAATCTTTTTTCAACAGCCATATGTATATCTTCATCAGCAATATTAAATTCAAACTGACCGTTTTCAATTTCTTCAAGCACCTGTTCTAAGCCTGCAACAATGGCTCTTGCTTCACTTTCTTCTAGTATTCCCTGCCTGCTAAGCATTGTAGCGTGAGCTATGCTTCCTTTAATATCAAACTTATAAAGTCTTTTATCAAAATAGATTGATGCGTTAAATTCTTCAACAAATTTATCTGTAGGCAGGTTAAATCTGCCAGCCCAAGGTTTTTCACTCATTATTTTTCTCCGCAAGGTATATGTCTTTTTTCTAATTCTTTTAATACTTCGGTAAAATCTATACCTTTATATCTTAATGCAACCATCATATGATATATGTAATCAGCAGCTTCACAGGCTGTTTCATATGGTGGTTCTGTAAGTATTGCTTTAATAAATTCAGCGTTTTCTTCCCCAAGTTTTTTTATAATCTTATTTGCACCGCCTTCAAGTAATGTGGTAGTGTAAGAAGAGGGGCTTGGGTTTTGCTGTCTTTCTTTTATGGTTTCATTTAATGTAAGCAGTATATTTTCCATATTTTCCTCATATTATATTCTAACTGGTATATTTTTATTTTTCAAATATTCTTTTACTTCCATAATAGTCATTTCTTGGAAATGAAATACACTTGCAGCTAAAGCAGCATCTGCAAGCCCTAATGAAAACCCTTCATAAAAATGCTCCATAGTACCAACACCACCTGAAGCAATAACAGGGATAGTTACAGCCTGACTTACAGCTTTTGTAAGAGCAATATCATAGCCAGTTTTCATACCGTCTTTATCCATACTTGTAAGCAGTATTTCGCCAGCACCAAATTCTTCCATTGTTTTTGCCCAATTAACAGCATCAAGCCCTGTTTTTTTTCTACCACCAGCAATAACCACTTCCCAAGAATTATCACCATTTGATTTTGCATCAATTGCAGCAATCACCGCTTGAGAACCAAATTTATTTGCAGCATCTTTTATAAAATTTGGGTTTTTAACAGCTTCAGAATTAATGGATACTTTATCAGCTCCTGCTGCAAAAAGGTTTCTAATATCTTCAATAGTTCTAATACCGCCGCCAACAGTTATAGGCATAAATACATTTTCTGCTGCTTTTTCTATAACTGAAAGCATAATATTTCTGTTTTCATGAGTGGCTGTAATATCTAAAAACGCTATTTCATCAGCCCCTTGTTTTTCATACACAATAGCTGCTTCTACAGGGTCACCAGCATCTTTTATGTTTACAAAATTAACGCCTTTAACAACTCTGCCGTCTTTTATATCAAGGCAGGGAATAATTCGTTTTGCAAGCATATATCCACCTTATATCTTTTATGTGTTTTTTATATCACATAAATTTATAAATTCAAATAATATTTTATATAAAATAATAATTTTATAATATTTTTGTATATTTGATAAAATAATTATTCATAATTATAAAAAAATATGGTAAAACCTTGTATTATGAGAAAGATAATTTTATTTATTATAATAATAAGCCTGTATGCTTTTACACTTAATGCCAATACCATAAAAAAAGCATCAGAAATTCTTCCAAAAGCATCAGATATGAAAGGTGGTTCTTCTTCTTGGATTGTTTCTGGTGTTAATGAGGAAAAACGTGGCAGATGCACTGTGTATGATAATACATATGCTTATTATTCTAACAAAAAAGAAAAGATTTTAGATATTGAACGCAGTAACACATACGTTGTATCTGCTAGAATTTTTGACTGTGATAATTTTGGTGTAGCTCTTGATAAATATAAAGAGCTTGCAGAAATATCTAAAAAAAATGCCAAGAAAAAGCAAATAGCACCAGCTCCTTTTGGAGAGCAGGGTGTTATGGTTGCTCTGCCTTTAAAAAATATGCAGGGCAAAAGCCAGCAGGCAAATTATTATGTTACTTATATTTTTAGAAACTTTGTAGTGCAGGTGTATTCTGATGATGGTTTTGCACAAATGGATATGTCTGGCGAGATTGAGAAACGAATTTATGATTACCTTAAAAGTAAAGGTATTAACTATGCAGTTAATAAAATTAATTTGCTTATAAATACTACAGATAATGAATATATAGACACTCTTTCTTTTACTGGGGAGCAGGTATCTTCTGTATTAATTACTGGTATAGTCCTTGATATTAACAATAAACCAGTGCCAAATGTTTCAATAAAAGCTATGGAAACAAATCAGGCAACGAAAACAGATAGTAATGGTAAATTTAGTATTGTAGTATCTTCTGGCAAAGGTAATTCCATATCAATGGTTAAAACAATTTTTCTTCCATTTGCATATAAAGGTAACAGGAAAGCCTTATCCAGCGGTTTCTATCCACTAGAAGTTAAAAATAATAATAAGATTATTTATGAAGCTCTTATTAATGTTTTAGAGGATAATAATAGAGTTTCTGGTTATATGATTGATAAAAACACCTTAAAACGCTATCCATTATTAGGGTTTGTACGTGGTGATAATGTTACTTTAGATGTGGATTGTACTGAGCCTAACTCTGTGTTAAACTGCCGTAAAATATTTAAAGGCTCTTTAATATCAGATTATGTTATAGAGGGTAAAGCTATTGGGGCAGGCAGTGGAAACTTTACTATTAATAAAAAGAAATTTACAGTTTTTACTGAAAACCCATATTTAAGAGATACTGGAGCAGAGCTTAAACTTACAGTAATAGATAAAGGTCACCAAAAATACAGCAGCCAAAGTAACCTTGCATTAAATGCAGGAGAAAAAAATAGAAGCTTTTTAGAATTTAATACTAATGCTTTTGCAGGTAAAGATATGCTTTATTTTAAAGAAGCATACCTTAAGTTTAATGTGCTTGGTGTTAATATTAAAAATAGTGCAGATATTATTTTATATGAAAGGGTTGCAAATAAAAGTGGTATAGTCACAATGCATAAAATTGCACCTTTAAAAAATATTACTAATAAAGATAACGGTGAAATAATGCTTGATGTTTCAAGCCAAATAAGAATGCCATCAAAAGACGGATACTTTATTGGTTTAAAAGGTGATGAAGGTGATTTTATTATATTAAATGGTAATAATGTACGCCTAGAATTAAGTTATTTTGGTGATGCTTCTTCATATAAAGCTAAAAAGGTAATATCATTTACAGTATCAGACTATCAAGGTGATGATATTGTTTCTAATAAAAACAGCATTGAAAAAGACGGCAGTCCTGATATGGTAATATCCTTAAAACTTTCTGCTAAAGGAAGAACACTAGAACAGCTTGAAGTAATAGTTGATACAAAAAGCAGAAGGGTATGGAATACAAACCAAAAAGATATATATCCATCCATAGGTGTTGTACAAGATGAGGGCATTTTAAATAATGATGATGCATCTATTTCTATCCCTTTAAATAATAATGATGAGCTTTTTGATTTACATTTATATAAAGGCTCATTACAGGAAGAAGATATTAGTAAAATAACTATTAAAGCAGTTATTGATGGTAAAATATATGAAGATTTCATAAGTTTAAAATAAGGTGAGTTATGGGATTATATGAAGAATTAAAAGATAATTTATTTATTTTAGCAGGTCCTTGTGTTATTGAAAGTAAGGATATATGTATAGAAATAGCAGAAAAATGTATTGAGGCTGCTTCAAAATATAATATGAAATACGTATTTAAAGCATCTTTTGATAAAGCAAATAGAACATCTAATAACAGCTTTAGAGGGCAAGGGTTAGAAAAAGGGCTTGAAATACTTGCTGAAATAAAAGAAAAATATAATATACCAGTAGTAACAGATATTCATGAAAGTTATCAGGCAGAGCCAGCAGGCAAAGTGTGTGATATTATCCAAATCCCTGCATTTTTATGCAGGCAGACAGACCTTTTAATAGCTGCTGCCAATACTGGTAAAATAGTTAATATTAAAAAAGCACAATTTTTAAGTGGTATGGATATGAAATATCCAATTGAAAAGGTAAATGCAGCAGGAAATAAACAGGTAATGCTTACAGAACGCGGTAATATGTTTGGTTATGGTAATCTTGTGGTGGATTTTCGTAATCTGATAGATATGCAACAGTTTAATGTACCAGTTATTATGGATTTGACCCATTCTACCCAAAAACCCGGAGCATTAGATGGCAAAAGTGGCGGTAATCCAGAATATGCCCCATATTTAGCAGCTGCCAGCAGTGCCTGTGGTATAAAAGGTTTTTTTGCAGAAACTCACCCAGAGCCAGCAAAAGCATTATCTGATGGGGCAAATATGGTCAAACTAAGTGAATTTCCTAATCTGCTTGAAAAAATAGTGCGTCATAGTATATAAAACTAAGGAGAATATAAATGTCTGAAACAAAAGAAAAGAAAAAACGTTTTTCCAAATATTTTGGTGGGCAGTATATGAAGTACTGGTATATTGCTTTTGCAATAACGGTTGTTTTAATGACAATATTTTATGTAATGGAAAACAGTGTAGATACATTTGTTTACACAGAATATAATGAGGATGGCAGCATAGCAAAAGAGCAGGTTGTTTCTAAAGAAGAAACACAGATGAAAGCAAGGTCCAGCCATTCACGCTCTTTTGTGCCAGAAAAACCATTTTAGAATAATATGACAGTATTATTAGCTGTAATTTTCCTTGCATTTATAGGGCTTGGTTTGCCAGATACTGTAATTGGTAGTATCTGGCCTGTTATACAAAAGGAAACATCATCTTCTGTATATGGTGCAGGAATAATTACGCTGATAGTTCAATGCGGTACTGTAATATCCAGCCTTTTTGCTTCCCGTTTGGTTCAAAAATTTTCAACACGTATAGTTACTTTTACAAGTATATTATTAACATCTTTTGCATTAATACTTTATGCATCATCTAGTAATATAATATTTTTATTTTTTGCAGCCGTTCCTTTAGGGCTTGGGGCAGGGTGTGTTGATGCTGCTTTAAATGGATATGTGGCAAATCATTTTAAATCAAATGTAATGAATTTTTTACATGGTTTTTGGGGAATAGGGGCATTTTCTGGACCGTTTATTATGAGTATGATGATACATAATAATATAAGCTGGCGTACAGGTTTTATTATTATATCTGTAATATTATTAATAATCGCAGTTTTTGTTTTATCATCAAAAAAATACTGGTTAAAAGAAGATTATATTGTTAATAATAAAAAGCATATAAGCAGTAAAAATATTTTAAAAGAGCCACTTGTAAAGCCTACTTTAATATCGTTTTCATTTTTTAGTTATATAGAATTAACTACAGGTTTATGGATAAGCAGTTATTTAGTTTATAGTTTCGGAGTTAACCATGCTCAAGCTGCTCTTATTACAGCCTTTTATTACGGTTCTATAACAGTGGGAAGAATAGTAACAGGTATATTTTCTAATAATTTTCAAAACTATCAACTTATTCGTGCAGGAGAAATTATTGTTATTTTAGGCTGTCTTTTAATGATGGTTGATAGTCTATATATAAAAACAGCAGGTATTATTATAACAGGTCTTGGTTTATCGCCAATTTACCCTGCTATGCTTCATAATACACCAAAAATATTTGGCAGCGAAAAAAGCTTAACTATAATGGGTATGCAAATGGCAGTAACATATACAGGGGGCGCACTTGCACCATTACTATTTGGGTTTTTAGCAGGTAAAACAACTTTTCTTATTCTGCCGTTTTTTATTTTATTTGGTGCTGTAATAATGCTTCTATCATCAGAGTATCTAAACTACCGAATTAAAGCCTACAATATTAAATAATTACAGGTTTATTCACAGCAGTATCGGGAGTGATGCCACCTTTTAATACACTTACAACTGATTCAGCACAGCTTATAGCCATATTTTCTTTTGTAGACTGGGTAGAGCTTCCTAAATGAGGTGAAAGAATAACATTATCCAGCTTTTTTAAATCCTCATTTATTTCTGGTTCAAATTCATAAACATCAAGTCCAGCAGCATAAATTATTTTTTCAGAAAGGGCAGTAGCTAAATCGCTTTCTCTAATTATAGGACCTCTACCAACATTAACAAGGACAGCAGATTTTTTCATTTTTTTAAATTCTTTTAATGAAAAAGCGTGTCTTGTATCCATTGTAAGTGGTGCAGTAATAATTAAATAGTCAGACCATTCAAGCAGTTCATCAAAAGTTGCATATGTAGCACCAAAAATCAATTCTGCCTGTTTATCTCTTTTTCTATTATGGTATATAATATCCATGGAAAAACCTGATGCTATCTTTGCAACAGCCTGCCCAATATTTCCCATACCATATATACCTAATGTTTTTTTATAAAAATCAAGCCCTGTCATAAAGCTGTGATTTGTATTTCCTGAAAACCTGCCATTTCTAGCATATTTATCAGCCTGTGGTATATGGCGGGCAGCACTCATTAATAAAGCAAACCCAAGCTCTGCTACGCTTTGGGTTAAAATATGCTTGGCAGTGCATACTGTTATTCCTCTGTGGGTTGCATAATCAATATCGATATTATCAGTGCCTGCATCATAATTTGCTATTACTTTGAGTTTTGGGGATGATTCCATTAAAGGACGGTCAATAATGTCGCTTGATGTACATATTAATGCATCGGTATCACTCATCATCTGCCTAAGCCTGATAGCTGGAAGCGGTTCATCTGAAGAGTTACTATCTATTCTAATATCTTCAAGATGTTTAGTAATAATTTCTGGCATTTTAGAAGTGATAACGACTTTCATATATTTCCCTCTTTTTAGTATTTTTTCCTTTTAAACAAATCAGTTCGTTTAGAAATAACTCTATCAATAAAAAGCATACCATTTAAATGGTCTGTTTCATGCTGAATAAGTATTGCTTCAAAACCACTACATTCAAGTACATTTTGCTGCATATTTTCATCAAAATAGTTTACAACAATACGTTCTGCTCTAGTAACATTACCAGTATAATCAGGTACAGACATACAACCTTCGCGGGAAGTTACCATACCGCTGTGCTCTATAATTTCAGGGTTTATCATAACCATAAAGCCATGATTTTCTTTGCATTTTTTATTTAAAGATGCATCTATTGTAATTATACGGTAAAGTTTACCAATCTGTGGGGCAGCAATACCTGTGGAGTGCCCCGCATCAAGCATGGTATCTTTTAAATCAGTAATTATGTCTTTTATTTCATCCTTTAGTTCTGTAACTTCAACAGCTTCCTGTTTTAGTAAATCATTAGGATATTTTAAAACTTCTCTAACTGCCATATTAAAGCTCAAAAAATTCTATTTTTTTAATATTTATCTGGGTATTAATTTTTTTTGCAGTATTTTTCAGAGCTTCCTGCCATACTTTTTCGCTGCTTTCATCATCTGTAACAACTTCAAGCATCATAATATATACTTGAGGGCTTTTGCCTGTAATCTTAGTCTGTAAATCTACAATATTAATGTTGTTTTTAGCAATTTCTTCTGTAATAGCATTTACAATACCCGGTTTATCTGCACCATATACTGATATAGAATAATGAAACCCATCTTTTTCTTCAGGCATTTTATCGTATTTAAACACTTCCATATGAGAAGGAACGCTTTTAAACATCTCTTTAACTTCCTGCTCTTTATAGTCTTTTTCACTTGTTACAATAAATATCATAGAAAATACACCCTGTAAAAGTGTAGAACTGGAATCTGCTATATTAAAGCCATTATTATAAAGAACTTTTGTAGTTTCGTAAACAATGCCTTTTGAATCATTATTAACAAAGGATAACGCATAATAATATTTTGCCATATTTACCTCAATAAATACAAGTATGTAATACTTATAGGATAATTAATAATAACATAATAATCAAGAAGTATTTTTAACTGGGGGTACCCCATTTTTTATACCCATATCAACTCGTCCTTATCTTTTGGTAAAAAATCCTCAATCGAA
>CALUWN010000010.1 GCA_944324495.1 uncultured Mucispirillum sp.
AAATACTTTCGATTGAGGATTTTTTACCAAAAGATAAGGACGAGTTGATATGGGTATAAAAAATGGGGTACCCCCAGATTTAAAAAAACACTTGATATTCCCCCCCCCCTGTGATATAATGAAGAAGCATTTTAAATGGTGAAAAAAATTAAATAAGTTTTTTAACTAGTATGCCATCTTTTGTCATGCCATTATAAAAAAAGGAGATATTTTATGAATAAATCTTTAATATCAATCTTGTTAGTAGTATTTCTTGCAGTAATTTCAGGCTGTGCTGATACTGGCTCAGGCGGTGGAACTAGCTCAGGCGGTGGAACTGGCTCAGGTGATGGAACTGGCAACAGCAATACCCCAAGCTATGATATAAGCAGTATACCTGTAGATGAAACAATTATTGAACTTACTAAAAGTAGTGGTGAAGATGTGGAACGCACTGAGACTAAAGCTGTAACAATCACTAACCCTAGAAAAGATGCAGGGCAATACTATCCTATTTTAATAAGCACAGCTATGGGCTTAAATGGAGAAGTTGATTTATCTCATTTTGACTTTGGTATTGTTAAAGGTATTGCATATGAAACAAAGTTCGGAAGCAGCTCTTCAAACAGCAATCTTGTTTTCGGTGAAGGAAGAGATATGTATGATTTAAATGGTGAAACAGCTTTAAAGGAAAATGGAAAAGGCACATATTATGTTTGGATTACTAGTGGGTATAGTATGCCTAGCGAAGGAAAACTTGTAATTGCTTTTTTAACTAAAGAAGAAGCAGAAAACTATATACCAAATAATGATAATATTGTTCTCCAGCCTGTTGGTGAAACTATAGAAACTATGACATATAACCCAAAATTTCTTGATAATACAATAGTAGATGAATTAAATAAACTTGGTGCATTAAGACAGTATACATTTACTGTAAAATAAGTATTAATACATTTTATATCACAGCCCACATTTATTTTGTGGGCTTTTTTGTTGTGTAATTTTTTATTTAACATATTAAAAAACTTTCTACTATATTAAAATATTATACTATATATATTATTTATTATAATATTTAAAAAATAATTTAGATAAACTAGTAAAAAACACTTGACATTCCCCCCCCCGTGATAAAATAAACAGTCGACAAAAAAGGAATTCCTTAATTAATTTAACGGAGTTTATTATGAAAAAGATTTTTATGCCATTTATTATGGCTCTTTTATTAACTGCATTTGCTGGCTGTGCTGATAATGATGATGGTACTACTGGTGATAGCAGCAATACCCCAAGCTATGATATAAGCAGTATACCTGTAGATGAAACAATTATTGAACTTACTAAAAGTAGTGGTGAAGATGTGGAACGCACTGAGACTAAATCTGTAACAATCACTAACCCTAGAAAAGATAAAGGGGAATACTATCCTATTTTAATAAGCACAGCTATGGGCTTAAATGGAGAAGGTGGAAGTGAAATGACTAATTATTTTGGTACTACTGTTAAAGGTGTGGGATATATGGCATATTTCGGAAGCAAAGCGTCAGGCAGCAAACTTGTTTTCGGTGAAAAAACTGATATGTATGATTTAACTGTTGAAACAGCTTTAAAGGAAAAAGGACAAGGCGAATATTATGTTTCGATTACTCAATGGAATGGGGCTATGCCTAGCGAAGGAAAACTTGTAATTGCTTTTTTAACTAAAGAAGAAGCTAATAAATATATACCAAATAATGATAATATTGTTCTTTCGCCTGATGTTGATACTATGACATATAACCCAAAATTTCTTGATAATACGATAGTAGATAACTTAAATAAACTTGGTGCATTAAGACAGTATACATTTACTGTAAAATAAGTATTAATACATTTTATATCACAGCCCACAATTATTTTGTGGGCTTTTTTTGTTGTGTAATTTTTATTTAACATATTAAAAAACTTTCTACTATATTAAAATATTATAA
The DNA here is from genome assembly GCA_944324495.1 of uncultured Mucispirillum sp. Lineage (GTDB taxonomy): Bacteria > Chrysiogenota > Deferribacteres > Deferribacterales > Mucispirillaceae > Mucispirillum. The sequence goes on from CALUWN010000010.1 coordinate 1,953, forward strand.
TATATATATTATTTTTTATAATATTTTAAAAAAAATTTTTTACTTAATTTATCCATATTATCAATAAATTATAAAATAGTAGAAAAATTTTTTATAAAAATTTAAAATTTCTTATTGACATCTTTTATCAATAATGCTATTAATAATCATCAGCTAAGGAAAGAGATTTTCCTACTGAAATAAAATAGACATAAGGAGTTTTTTAGCTATAGTTTTAGCAACCTAAGCTTATCATTGATAAGCATTATCATGATGGTAAGATAATTTTCCATTCTTACAATCCTCCCATATTTTTGCACAATTTAAACAGCAGGACGGCACAACCTGCTGTTTTTTTATTTATAATGTATGTAAATAAAAATGCTAGATACTTTCCTTAAAAACTTGGTATAACATATTATAAACTTACCTAAATTATTTATTCTATTTTTTACTGTATCATTATAAAGTTCTATAAATTGTCAGATACACACATACCTACAAATTATTTTTTATTTATTTTTCTTAATTTATAATATATGATGACTTTATTATATTTTAGTATTATACGATGAGGCGTAAAATGTATTCATTAGTACCCGGTGCTGAGCTTATGAACAGGCTTAAAAAATTTACTACTTTTATGGATATGGCAGATGATACTTGGCGTTATATATTCATATTTAACCCTCTGAATGCTTATTATTTTACTGGCACAATGCAGGACGGGGTGCTTTTTATACAGCGTGGGGAAGAGCCTATATATTTTATAAAGCGAAGCATAAGCCGTGCAGAAAAAGAAATTAGATACTGCAAAATTGTGCCATATAAAACTTATGATGATATTAAAAACTACTTAACTCTTAATACATTTTTCCCTGCTTTTATTGATAAAGGCTTTATAACCATTGAAATGCTTGAAAAATTTAACTCATGCTTTGAATTTGGTAAAATTTATTCCTGCCATAAGCCACTAAGAATGTGTAGAAGTGTAAAAAGTAAATATGAGCTTGATATTTTAAAAACAGCAGGTGAAATACATAAAGATATTATGGTAAATATTGTACCAGAAATATTATCAGAAGATATATCAGAACATGAAGCAGCCATGCTTATATATAATGAATTTTTAAAAAAAGGGCATCAAGCTATAGTCCGTACTGAAAGGCAGGGTATGGAGCAGCATACTATAAATGTAAACTTTGGCGAAAGCTCATTAAAAACATACAGATACGACAGCCCTGTTGGTACAACTGGTATGTATATAACTTCACCATTTTTAGGAAGCAGTAAAATAACTTTAAAACAAAATGATTTAATTTCAATTTCTTCTGTATTAGGTATAAATGGCTATAATTCTGTTGCCACATATTCTTATGCTTTTAATAGTTTAATAGACTATATCCGCAGGCAGCAGGACCATTTAGTGAATATTAAAAATATTGCAGAAGAAATGCTAAAGCCGGGTATACAACCAAGCCAGCTTTATACTGCTGTTATGGAAAATATTCACCCAGAAATTCAAGGTATATTTATGGGTATAGGTGATGAAGTGGTGGAACATCTTGGAAGAGGGGTTGGGCTTACAATTGATGAATACCCAAAACTTTCTAAAGATAACCAAAACCCACTTGTTGAAAATATGGTAGTAACACTTAATTTTTTTGCTGCCCTTGAAGGATACGGCACTACAGGGCTGGCCCATACTTATATTGTTACAACTGAAGGGGGTGTTTCCATTAACGGTAGTGCAAACGATGTGATAGTAGCAGGAAAATATTTATAATTATATATTAAATACTTTCATATCTGCAATAGTAATACGTGATTTATCTCTTGCTGCTATTATGTTGTCTTTAAAAAACAACCTTAGTGGCAGCTTTTCTTTATATCGCAGTTTAAAATGATAGCATGATTTTTCACACAACCCGCAGGATATACATTTAGATGGGTTAAAAGTTATTTCTGTTCGCTCACTATTAATTGCTAATGCTCCAGTATTGCAAAACCTTGCACACATTCCACAGTATACACAGCTTTCATCTATTTCTATATTATTAAAAAGCATACCAGTTTCAACTTCTTCTTTCATAATATTGCCTAAGGACATAATACATTCTAAAAACTGCTTTCTTCTGGCTGTTTCTTCATGGCTGAAATCTATCTGCGTTCTAGGCTCCAATGTTTCCACAGTAACCATATCTGCACTTTTTAAAAGGCTTTCTTTTAAAGTATCTTTGAAAAATGAAAACATACCACGCCTGTTTACTGTTGGGTTTGGTTTTTCCTCTTCCACTATTTTAAATATTTCATGCTGAATAGGAAAAATAATGCGTACACTATCCGTTTCAAAAACTATCTCTATACCCTGCAAGTCTTTAAATATTGTGCTTAAAAGTTCCAGATTTTTTATTTCCTGCTCTAATATTTTATAGCCGTGTTTTGATTCACACTCAATGCAAAGCCCATATTTTATATGTATTTTTGAAGCTCCGCGAAGATAAAGTGTTAAAATATCCACCACATTAAATATACCAACACAATTTACCATTGCAGCCCTGCCATTATATGATGGGTTATCGCTGCAAGTGATAGTTAAATCACCTTTTGGGCTGATATTTTTTGTAATGTTATCAATAAATTTTTTATACCCACCATGGCGAAGTTTATAAACTTGGCTGTGACACTGGCTTACACATATGCCACAGCCTGTACATTTATCCCAATCAACTGTAATAGTTTCACCAGGGCCACCAATATGAATAGCCTGTACTGGACATAGTGTATAACAAATGGTACATGGGGCATTTTTATGCTTTATTTTAGAGCAGTATTTTGGAGCAACAGATATGGAGCGTGATACTCCTTCAAACACCATACTTGCTATTTCTATTTTATTTATCATACAACACCTTATAATTCTGATATATCAAATAATGAAGGTATTACCTTATCTATCTGATATTCCCGCATTACTTTGCTTTTAAGCTGATTATCATAATCCACAGCTAAATAAGCAAGCCCTAGCTCCATATTATAATCTTTTAATAAAGATATATTTTCTGGGTTAAATTCTATTATTTTTTCTTCATCATATATTATATATTCTTTTTTATTTTCTTGTAATACTTTTTTTATAATATTAATATCTTCATTATAGCCTTTTGCTACCTTTATAAAAAAATCATTTTGAGAAAAATATTCTATCTCACTTTTACTCACATTAAAATTTGCGTGATAAACTTGAGATGTAAGTTTATTTTCTAAACTACAGTAATGCAGGCCCATTTTCATATTTTTTTCAACAGCATAAAGCATAACTTGTAAACATTCCACACTGCTTATAGCTACAGGCACACCACCTGCATAAGTATATGGGTATAATACATTATATGGATGCTTTTTTACCTGATAATCTTTTTTTGCATACTCAGTACTTTCTACAAATGGATATAAAAACTCTAATATGTTAATTCCATATATTCCTATATTATCAAGCACATCCATTAATGATTTCATTTCATAAACCATCCCTTTTGGAAATGGCATTTCCACCATAGTGCGTTTTATATATTTTTTTGCTGTTTTTAAGTTTTCTAATATATTATCAGATATTTTTCCCTTACTATCTGGCTTTAGCCCAAAACGTATTTCATCAAGCCCTGCTTCTTTCAAGCTTTTCATTATTTCTTCTGTAACTAAATCACCATTTGTATAAATTCGTGTTTGTATGCTTTCATCTGCTTTTTTTACTTCATTTATAAATGAAGCACATTCTTTAGCATATAAAAGTGGCTCGCCGCCTGTAACAGCAACTGATTTCATTTTTTTATACTGTTTTAAATGGTTTTGAAACTGGGATAATATATCATATACCTTATTAACGCCTTCTGCATAATCATCTTGGTTTTTATTAGTACAAAAAAAGCAGTCCCTGTTACATTTTAATGTGATAATATATGTGGCTGAACCATAGCCTGTGTGGCAGTCAATACATGATGGAGATATATTATTATAATATATACTCTTTCCATTGTGGCATATATAAGCACCTTTTTCTTTTAATTTCTCAATTAAAATATTTTCATCACTTATATATTCCTTATCTGATATTTTAATACCTTTTGATTTTATATAATTATTGAAATTTTCATACTGATAAACATATTTTTCTGCGTCTTTTTTTAAACCTTGATTATGAATATCTGCTATATTTTCTTGTGTTATTTTAAATATCACTTAAATGTTCTCCACAGGAAGAGTAATAGTAAATACAGCACCATTTTTACTATTATATACTGTTAAATCACCATTATGGTTATTTAAAATTTTCCTGCAAATTGGAAGCCCAAGCCCTGTGCCAGAACTGGAAGTTGTAAAAAACGGCTTAAATAAATTAGGCATCACTTCTAAAGGAATACCCGGCCCTGTATCTGAAATCATAATACTTGTTTTATTATCTTTTTCTTCATATTCTATTGTAACAGTGCCATCACTTTCCATAGCATTCATAGCATTAGCTATTAAGTTTACTACCACTTGTTTTATCTGGTCTTTATCTGCATAAATATAATCATCTTTGCCGATTTTAATATCTAATTTAAAATTACTCTCATTCATTCTTGTTTCAAATAAAAGTTTTATATCATCAAAAAGCTCAAGCAGGTTGATTTTTTCTTTTTGTGGCGGTCTTTTTCTTGAAAATGATAAAATATCTTCTGTTAAATGCTCTAATCTAATAGATTCTGTGGCAATAATACCTGCCATTCTTTTTAAATCATCATTTGTAACTGCTTTCATAAGCCTTTTGGCAAACCCACCAATAGAAATAAGAGGGTTTTTTACTTCGTGAGCAATAGTTGCCACGTAATTTCCTAAAGTTACAAGGCTTTGTTTGCTGCGCATTTCTGCTTCTATCTCTTTATAAAAAGCAGTAGTATATTCATATTTTTGGTTGGAAATAACAGCCATCATCATAGTATTTAAAAGACGTGCTGTTGAACGAGTAGTAAATGTGTGGGTAATATTATATTTTTCTTTTGAGTATGTTATTAATACACCATAAAGTTTATTACCTGTTACCATTGGCACAATAATAAGGGAGTTTTCAAGTTTTATTTTATCAATAGAGTAAAATATTTTATCTTCAAGCTCTAAATGGTTATCATAATTATTATCAGCTGCATGGTACTCTAAAAGTTTTGTACATAATTCTTTTGAAATAGGTACTCTTTTATTTCTAAACTCTTCAACCTGCTTTTCTGTATATGCTGGAATACTTGTAAGATATATACCTCGCAGTTCCATTAGTTTTTCATTAAAAAACATAACTGCTGCTTTATCAAACAGGTTAGAATATACTAAAGCATTTGTGGTTACGCGTACCATTTCATCTAAAGTTGCTCTGCCTGCAAATATATCTGGGCTTTTTGATACATGCTCTTCTATTTCCCATGTTGCCCTGTTTTCCACATATACATCTATCAAATCTGTCATCAGGCTGATATTATCTTTACTTAAAGGGCTGTCAGCAGAATAAGAGATTACCATCTTAGTATTATTTAAAGTGATTTCTGTACTAAATTCATCGCAATAATCAATAGGTGCATCAGCATAAGCTGTGCGTTCACCAAAATTATTATAAATCACAACCTTTGTTATCCTGCAATTACATCTACGGTTAATAATCTCTATTAGTTTCATAATGCACCCTGATATTTGGTGATGTTATTTGGAAGCTATTGCACCTAAATCACCAATTATTAAGAACACTTTTCTAAGGCTTGCAATTAAACCAAGCCTGTTTTCCCTAATTTTAACATCTTCAGCCATAACCATTACTTTTTCAAAAAACGCATCAACTGCTGGTGCAAATTTCATAAGCTCATCAAGCACTGCATAATTTTTTTCTTCATTAAGTAATGACTGCATCTGCTGCTGTCTGATTAATGCACCTAATGCCCTTTCTTCTTCACATTCTAATAGCTCATCTGAAAAGAACTCTTTATCAAAACCATTTTTCTTCAATATATTATTTATTCTTTTATAGCTTGCTGCAATAGTTTGAAACTCATTAGTATTTCTAGCGTTTGTTAAAACTTTTGCTAGGTTTAATGTTTTTATAACATCGCTTGATTTATCACATACTGCATCAAAAACATCTGCTGCTACCACATTTTTTGATACAAGCATTTGTTTATAACGTTGGTTAATAAAGGACATAACTTCATTAATCACATCCTCTTTATTAAAAGACAACCTAGCAGATAATTTATTCAGCGATATTTCTATTAATTTTGTCAATTCTATTCTATAGCCTGCATCTTCAATAATAGATAATATACCGATTGCACTTCTTCTTAAACCGTATGGGTCTAAATTACCAGTTGGCTTCATACCTGCTGCAAATACACCAGATATAGTATCTATTTTATCAGCAATAGAAGTTATCCTGCCCTCATCAGTTTCTGGTAACTTATCACCTGCAAATTTAGGAAGATAATGTTCCATTATACCGCAGGCTATATCATCATCAATACCTTCATTTTTAGCATAATAATAACCCATAACGCCTTGAAGCTCTGGGAACTCATAAACCATTTCACTTAAAAGGTCTGCTTTACATAAATAAGCCGTTTTTTCCACATTTGCTTTTTTATCTAGGCATATAATATCAGCTAAAAATGATGCAATCGCTTTAAAACGTTCCATTTTTTCATAACTTGTGCCAAGTTTTTCTTGATATACCACTTTTTTAAGCTCTTCTGCACGCTGCTCCAGTGGCACTTTTTTATCGTTATTAAAGAAAAATAAACCGTCATTAAGCCTTGCTCTTAATACCCTTTCATAGCCTTGACGGATAACGCTGTCCCCATTAGGTGATTTTATATTTGCAATACCTACAAACTTATTAATTAACTTGCCAGTTGAATTTCTTACAGGGAAATATTTTTGGTGCACTTTCATGGAAGTTATAAGCACTTCTTCTGGAAGAGATAAAAATGATTCTTCAAAACTGCCAAGAATTGCATATGGATATTCCACTAAATCTGATACTATGTTTAATAAATCTTCATCAATATCAACTACTATATTTTCCCTGCTTTCTATATCTTTAATTTGTGTTTTAATCATATCACGTCTTTTTGATAGATTAACATACACATAAGCTGAGGCTAATTTTTCTTTGTATTCTTCTATATTTTTAACTTCTATTTTAGCAGGAGCTAAAAACCTGTGGCCGTAAGTAATATTTGATGCTTTAATGCCTTCTGTTTCAAAGGTTAACTCTTTTTCATCAAAAACAGATACAAACCAGTGTATAGGGCGAACAAACCTAAAATCATTATTACCCCATTTCATACTTTTAGGAAAAGGCATAGAAGCAATAATTTCAGGTGCTGTTTTTTGTATTAATTCAGAAGTAGCCATTCCACCAGTTTTTTTCTCACCTTGAAGATATTCACCTTTTTGGGTAGTTACTTTTTTTAATGTTGCCTCATCTATCCCTTTAAATGCAGCAAATTTTTTAGCAGCTTCAGTTAAAGAGCCGTCTGCATTAAAAGCAATAGCAGCAGGAGGCCCCATAATTATTTCTGTTTTATCAGCTTGAAAAAGCTCAAGCCCGTCTATATTTACAAAAAGCCTGCGTGGAGTGCCGCCTGTTTCAATAGAAGAAAAAGGCAGGTTTAAAGCTGTTAATCTTCTTGTCCATTCGTCAAGTAAATATTTAGTAGATGATGGTATAAATGCTGCAGGTATTTCCTCACAGCCAATTTCTAGTAAATAAGAAGGCATATATATTCCTCGTTTTATAAATTCATAAATTATATTAAATTAATATTATATATTTATATATTCTCACAAGTTTTTTTTCAAGTGTTTTTATTATTTGATAATACCCTTTTTTATCTATCTCATAAGCCAGTCTATAAGATTTATATGTTTTATACCGTCAATATTATAATTTGTACCAACTTTATCCATACTTATAATATATTTTGGGTAATTATCATTAATCATTTTTAATGATTTTACTTCCCTTTTTAAAACTTCCTCATTTAATAATGATAAACATACTTGATAATATTCTATTTCGCCATTTTTTATGGCAACAAAATCTATTTCTGCATTAGTAAAATATCCAATATACACATTATAATTTCTACGCATTAACTCTAAATATACAATATTTTCTATAATATGCCCTAAATCAGTGTAATTTCTGCCTAATTTTATCTGCCTTATACCTATATCTACTACATAATATTTTTCTAAAGAAGATAAAATATTTTTTCCCTTAACATCATAACGTTCAACTTTATAAAAAAACATACTTTCTATTAAAACTTCAATATACTTTGAAACAGTTTTATTATCTACTTTATAACCATCTGATGTTAATTTATTTGCTATATTGTTTATTGATAATATGCTTCCTATACTATCAAACATAAATTTAACAATTCTATGAAGTAATGAAATATCTAATTTTTTTATCCTTAAAGAAATATCTTTTATTATGATAGAATTATAAATATCTTCAAGGTATTTGTTAAGCAAATTTTTTTCCTTAAAATTAATACTAAATGGATATGATGATGAGTTGATATATTTATTAAATAAATCTTCATAATTATTATTTACATCTTTATAATAAGAAACATATTCTTTAAAAGACAATGGAAACATTTTTATTTCAATGTATCTACCACTTAGTAGTGTGGAAAGTTCACTAGATAACATATAAGCATTAGAGCCTGTTATATATATATCACAGTTGCCTTTAACCAGTAAACTATCAACGGTTTTTTCATACTTTTCTACATTTTGGATTTCATCAAGAAAAATATAATATTTTTTACTGTCTATAATACGCTTATTAAGATAATTATATAATGTTTTGTAATTAGTATATTCTTCATATTCTAAATCTTCAAAATTTATAAATATTATATGGTCATCATCTATATTATTACTCTTGAGATGTTCTATATATTGCAAAAATAATGTTGATTTACCACACCGCCTTACACCGCTAATCACTTTGATTAATGGCATATCCTTAAATTTATTTAAATAATTGATATAATCAATTCTTGCAATCATAATACTTACCTCATTAATTATAAATTATATTACACTAAATATTTTTTCAAGTAATTTTTGGAAATTTTTCCAAAAACTTTTTATTTTTTTATTTTTTTGGAAATTTTTCCAAAAATTTATCTAATCACCCTTTTGCTTGCTTTTTTATAAATTATATGCTATATTTTTAAAAATTTTTAGAAAAACGAGGAAAATATGCCAATTACTCCAAACCAATTTAAAAGAGGCTCTAAAATTGAAGTTGACGGTGAGCCATACGCTGTTATTGAATGGCAGCACATTAAATGCGGCAGGGGTGGAGCCACAGTTCGCACTAAAATTAAAAACTTAATCACAGGCAGAGTGCTTGAAAGAACTTATGATTCTGGTGAAAAATTAAAAGAGCCAGATTTTGAAGAAAAGAAAATGCAATACTTATACCATGACGGTACTGAATATATTTTTATGGACCAAGAAAGCTACGAGCAGGTTCATTTAGATGATGACTGCGTTGGTGATGCATACTTATTTATGCCAGAATCTTTAGATGTATCAGTGCAGTTTTTCAACGGTAAACCAATAGGCGTTACTCTTCCTAACTTCGTTGAGCTTGAAGTTACAGAATGCGAGCCGGGCGTTAAAGGTGATACTGTTACAGGCGGCTCTAAAGGTGCAACAGTTATAACTGGCGGAAAAGTGCAAGTTCCTTTATTTATTAATGAAGGCGATGTATTAAAAATTGATACTAGAGATGCAAGCTACATTGAACGTGTCAGCACTAAAAAATAACTTTTGATAATCTAATAAAATTTAAGCCCTTATATATTTTATATAAGGGCTTTTTTGTTGGCTTATATTATCTTTTATTTTACTTTTGCAAGTATTTCATCTTTTAAGCTTTTAGAAAGTGGCACATATTTTAACTGCTGTGCTGCTGCATCGCCTTTTTCAAAGGCGTATTTGAAAAACTCCATTACTTTCTTATTTACTTCTGCCCTGTCTTTTCTAAGTAGTATAAATGAAGCTGCTGCTATTGGCCATGCTGAAGCATCGCTGCTGTTTGTTAAAGATATGGCATATGATGGATTTTTATGCCAGTCTGCTGATTCTACTGCTTTTTGGAAAGTCTGCATATTTGCTTCTACAGTATTACCTGCTTTATTTACTAAGTTTGTATAGTCTAACTTTAACTGCTCTGCATAAGTGTATTCTGTATAGCCTATGGAGTTTTTAGTTTTTTTCACCATATTAGATACACCGTCATTTCCTTTTGCACCTATGCCTGTTTTCCAGTTAATAGATTTGCCACTGCCTAGTTCATTTTTCCATTCACTAGATGTTTCTGATAAATATTTTGTAAATACAGCAGTAGTTCCAGAGCTGTCTGACCTACGTATTACTGTTATTTTAGCATTGGGAAGTTTTAAATTAGGGTTTAATTTTGCAATTGCTGCATCATTCCACATGGTGATTTTACCCATGAAAATATCTGCTGCTGTTTTGCCGTCTAATACTATTTTTTTATTTTTTAAGCCGTCTACATTTACAATAATAACTATACCGCCAGTAATAGCTGGAAATTGTATAAGGTTTGATTTATCAAGTTCAGCTTTTGGAAGCGGGTCATCACTTGCCCCAAAATCTACAGTGCCTGCTGTAATCTGGTTTATACCACCACCTGAGCCTATTGATTGATAGTTTACATTTACGCCTGTTGCACTTTTATACATATATGCCCAGCCTGCATATACAGGGTATGGAAATGATGCACCTGCACCATTTAATGAGCCTTGAGCATTTGCATAAACTGCACTTAATACAAAAAGTATTGTAATAAATATTTTTTTCATATATCTCTCCTTAAAATTAGGTTTCTAACCTTTTTAACTTAAGAAATATATACCACATATACTTTTTACTTAGTGAAAATAAATGTAAAAGAAATGTAAAACTTAAATCTTTTCATAAAGCACTACTTTAAACGTATTGCCATTATATTCATTTGTATAAACAGACGCTTTGCCGCCATATAAAAGTGCAATATGTTTCACAATAGAAAGCCCAAGCCCAAAACCTGAATTATTTCTTGATTTTGAAACAGTATAAAACCTTTCAAATATCCTTTTTCGCTCTTTTTCTAAAATTAATGGCCCTTCATCAGATACTTCTATAACTAATGCACTATTTTCATCATATATTTTCACATATATATTTTCGCCCTTAGAATATTTTTCAGCGTTATTTATAAGGTTTGTTAGTATCATCTCCACATGAAGATTATCAATATTATACTCTTTTTCTGCCATATTTTCATATATTATCTTCTTGCCGTTTTCTTTTACCATTATATTTGATAATATATTTTTTATATTTGCATTTTCCTCAATATTAAGCCCGGTATTTTCCATTTTATAAAGCTCTAATGTTTGGTTGATTATATTATTAAGCCTTTTTGAGCCTGTATTTATTTTATTTAAAAATTTCTCTGCAAACTCTTTTTCCATATCTTTATCATTAAGCAGTGTTTCTGAAGCTGCCATAATAATAGCAACAGGAGTTTTCATTTCGTGTGCTATATTTGCCGTGAGTACTGCTTTAAAATCATCATAATCTGCAATATTTGTAATATCCCTAAATACTGCTAATTTATATTCATCCATTTCCTTAACATATACTTCATAAACCTGCTCTTTATAAATATGCTTTAATGAGCCCTTTTTCTCTAATATATCACAAAAAAATACAGCACTTTCATAATCTGCATTATCTACTAATGGGTTTATACCCTCTTTTATATTATTAAAAAATTTATAAGCCTGATAGTTTGCTTTTAATATTTTATTATCACTGCTAAATAAAATAACTGCCTCATCAATATAATTTATTATATTTGATAAAATACTTTGTTCCCTGTTTAACGCCTGCTTTTCCTGTAATAAAAGCCTGTTAATATTATATATTAATGTGGCAGCATCATTCATAATTTTATCAGATATTTTAGGCATAATAAAATCACTTTTATTTTCGCTGATTGCTTTTGCCACCTTTGAAAGCTCTAATGCTGGCATAGTAAGCCTAAAAGCCACATATATAGAAATTACAGCAGAAAGCACTGCATATATTATAAAAAATAATATAATATCTGATTTTAATTTGCTGTATAAATTATGAAAAATAATACCGTCTGAAACTATTCGTAAAACATATTTATCATTATACATGGAAGCATAATATATACAATACCTGCCTGTTGTGGCACTTTTTCGTATATCATAATATTCTTTACCTAAAAGAGCATTTTGCACTTCCACCCGTGATAAATGGTTTTCTATAAACTTTATATTATTTTCATTAACAGAAGAATCAAGTATAACATTACCTTTTTTATCTATTACAGAAATACGAATATCACTTTTATTATCAATACTTTTAAAGATTGAAGCAACTTCATTTTTATCATCCAAATTATATCTAGAAACTAAAAGCCAGTAAGTTTTTAATATTTCTTTATAGCTTTTTTCTGCATTATCCACTGCTTTTTCATAACTAAAAGCTGAATATATGGCAAAAATTAATAAAAATGGTATAAATATCTGAAAAAACAGTTTGAAAAAATACTTAATCATTTTAAACCGTAACCTGTTTTAGGTACTGATACAATTAAATCACCACAGGAAAGCAATTTTTTTCTTAAAGAAGCAACATGAGCATCTACTGTTCTAGTGTATGACTGGCTGTCATATCCCCATATGGAATTAAGAAGCCTGTCTCTAGAAAAAATAGTATCTGGGTTTGATAAAAACAGCCTTAAAAGTTCATATTCTTTATGAGTAAGTTTTATTTCCTGCCCCTGCACATATACTTTATGGTTTGCATCATCCAGCTTTATACCTTGATATTCTAATACATTTGCTGCCCTGCCAGTCCATGAAGCACCACGACGAAGAATAGTATTTATTTTTGCAAGCAGCATTTCCATACTAAATGGCTTAGGCAGATAATCATCTGCTCCAGTATTCAGCCCTGATATAATATCCTGCTCATGGGTTTTAGCAGAAATAATAATTACGGGAATATTATTGTATTCTTCACTGTTTCTAATTATCTTTAAAAACTCCATACCTTTAAGACCGGGCAGCATTAAATCAAGCAAAATAACATCACAGGCAACTTCCCCAAGTATTATAAGCCCGTCGTTTGCATTTTCTGCATGGTGCGCCTTATACCCTGCTTTTTGTAAATTATATGTTATAAGCTCTGCAATATCTACATCATCTTCAATTATCAGTACGTTTCTCATCTATACTTTCCCTGCTTTTATATACACCTGTTACTGTATAATACACGGCTTCTGAAATATTTGTGGCATGGTCTGCCATACGCTCTAACCTTCTTGCAATATTTATTAGATTAATACCTGATTTTAAATAAGACACATTGTTTTCCGTACTGCTTGACATAAACTGTAAAATATCTTTTACTGCTGCACTTTTTAACATATCTATTTTATCATCATTATTAATAATTTCTTCCGCCTTTTCTTTATCAAGATTATAAAACGCAACGCAGGATTTTACAACAGTATCTTTTACATTTTCAAAAAGTTCTATTAAGCTTTTGCGTTCAAATACTTGTGGTGTATTCTGTAATTTTCTTATCTGCTTGCCTATTTTTTTACAGTGGTCACCTATTCTTTCAAAGTCTGAAGCAGTTTTTATGGTGGTTATAAGGTAACGCATATCACTGCCTCTTGGCCAGTATAATGCAATTATTTTACCACAAAGCTCATCACTTTTTATGCTGTAATCATCAAGTTCCCTATCCCGCTCCATTATATACTGTGCTTTTTCCACATCTTTATTAATAAAAGCTTGAAAACTTGTTTCTGCCATTTCCTGTGTAATATTGCATACATATGCTGTAATAGATTTTAACTCTTTAAATTCTGCACTGTTTAAATACATTTCCTGCTCCTTACTAACCAAATTTTCCAGTAATATATTCTTCTGTCATCTGCTTTTTTGGGTTTGTAAACATAATATCTGTTGCATCTTCCTCTACTAATTCACCCATATACATAAAAGCAGTTCTGTCAGATATTCTTGCTGCCTGCTGCATATTGTGTGTTACAATAAGCATAGTAATGCTGCCCCTTAGCTCATGCATTAATTCTTCAATTTTTTTTGTAGAGATTGGGTCTAATGCACTTGTTGGCTCATCAAAAAGCACCACATCTGGCTCTGGTGCTAATGTTCTTGCAAGGCATAACCTTTGCTGCTGACCACCTGAAAGCCCCATAGCTGAAGCTGATAATCTGTCTGCTACTTCATCCCAAAGGGCAGATTTTTTTAATACATGTTCTATTCTATTATGAAGCTCAGTTTTATTTTTTATACCTTTTAACCTTAGCCCATAAGCCACATTATCAAATATACTCATAGGAAATGGAGTTGGCTTTTGAAATACCATGCCTATATCTGTTCTTAGTTTTGTCATATCTATATTTTTATCTAATATGTTCATATTTTTAAAAATTATTTCACCAGTATATTTGTTGCCCTTATATAAATCATGCATTCTATTAAAACAGCGTAAAAGCGTAGTTTTGCCACAGCCTGAAGGTCCAATTAAAGCTGTTATCTTATTTTTTTCTATATTTAATGTTACATTTTTTACAGCCTCTTTTTCTCCGTAATAAAATGATAAGTTTTTTACTTCTATTTCTTTTTCAACTATATTTTCACTCATTTTAATAACTCCTTCTTTTCATTATCTGCTTTAATATTATATTGGTAATTAAGAGAAACACAGTAATTACAAGTGCAGCAGCCCATGCAAGAGATACCCAGCTTTCAAAAGCAGAGCTTGCATATGTAAAAATAGATACCGTAAGGGAAGCTACAGGCTCATTCATATCAAATGACAATGTGTTTTTACTAAAGGAAGTAAATAATAATGGGGCAGTTTCACCTGCTATTCTTGCAACAGCTAAAGATACCCCTGTAAATATTCCAGTTAATGCACTTTTAATTACAATATCTTTTATTACTTTATAAAATGGTGTGCCTAAAGCTAAGGCTGCTTCTCGCAGCTGCCATGGGATTAATTTCAATGATTCTTCAGTTGTACGCATTACTATTGGCACTAATATAACAGCTAAAGCCACAGACCCTGCCCAGCCGTTAAAATGCCCTACAGGGCGTACAAGTATTGAATATATAAATGTACCTATAATAATTGTAGGTATGCTTATACTTACATCTGCTAAACTGCTTAAAAACCTGCCGATTTTAGAGTTGTGAGCATATTCTGATAAGTATATACCGCCTAATATGCCTATTGGAATACCAATTAATGAAGCAACTGCTGTTAATAATAACTGCCCTGCAAAAGCATGACGCAACCCACCTGCTTCCTGTAAAAATGCTGGTGCTTCGTCTTTTATAAATAAATTTAAGCTTAAACCGTCTATTCCTGCCATAATCACTTTATATAATATAGCAAAAAGCAGTGCTACACCTATTAAAGCAGCAATCGTTGAAAGAAAAAGCATAATATAGCCTTTTATTTTTCTTACCATTCTTAAATCCATACTAACTTCTCCTTGCAACATATAGTTTTGCTGCAATAAGTGTTAAAAAGTTTAAAATAAAAAGCAGCAGTGCCATATAGTAAAGAGAAGAAAGCTGCATACCATCTGCTTCATTAAACTCATTAACTAAAACACTTGTAACTGTAACATATGAATCAAATATGGAAGTTAGTGGCAGGTTCATATTTCCTATAATATATGCTATTGCCATAGTTTCACCTAATGCTCTGCCTAAAGCTATAATAATACCACCCCATATGGCAGTTTTTGCATAAGGAAGTGATACATCTCTTATGGCTTCCCATTTTTCCGTACCTAAGCCGTAGCAGGATTCTTTTAATTCCTTTGGTACACGCATTAAAGCTTCCCTTGCTATACTTGCTATAAAAGGCACAATCATAATGCTAAGCACTATTCCTGAAGTTAAAAGCCCTATGCCCCCTGCATAGTTTATTTGGAAAAAAGAACCGATTATTGGAAGCTCTGCTAATGTAGTTGAAGCCCATTTCTGCAAAGTGTTTTCAATAAATGGGGCAAAAATAAAAAGCCCCCACATACCATATATTATACTGGGGATTGCAGCAAGAAGCTCAATAGATGAACTAATAAACCCTTTTAAAAATTTAGGGCAAATCTCCACAATAAATACTGCCATACCAACGCCCATTGGTGCTGCTATTAATATTGCTATTAAAGCTGTTAAAATAGAGCCAAGTAATGCTCTTCCTGCACCAAATATTTCTTCACCATAATCCCATGATGTTGAAAAAATAAAATCAATAAACCCAAATTTAGAAATTGCATCTTTTGACTGGATTAAAAGGCTCAAAATAATACCTGCTATTATTACAAGTATAAAAAAAGCTGATATTATGGCAGAATATTTTAAAATGTTTTCTTTGACTTTTAAAGTTTTAAAACTTTCTTTCATACACTACCTTTCCTGTTTTGATGGTGGTAATATATGATGATTTTGTGAAAATAAGTTTATAAATTTGTAAAATAAATGTAAAAAAACCCCCTGCATTTTCATACTAAGGGGTTTTAAGGTATGGGAAATTAAATATCTATTTTTTTAATTGATATTTAAATTTTAATGTATATTGGTCTAAAATATGGCCTTCCATTTGTTTAAACATTTCATTCATTAAAAAGCCATTTTGAAGGTTTAATTTTTTATCAAGAGCATAAACATGCATTTCATAAGTATGCACTTTACCATCATAAGGAGCAGGGCCGCCATAGCAGCTAACTTCTTTAGCATCTCTTGAACCACCAAGGCTGCTCCACCAGCTGTTCATACCTTGTACGAAATTTGGTTTATTTTTACTTGCGTTTTCTGCAACTTTTGTAGTAGTGATGTTTGCTGCCACCCAGTGAATCCATGAAAAACCTTTACTAACTGGAAACGCATCTTTGTCTTCTAAAAATACAGCATAAGATTTTGTGCCTTTTGGTGCATTTTTAATTTCAAATGGGAAAGATGTAATAGGCATCTCTTTTGCATCTAACTGAGTTTTATCATTATAACCATATTTATCAGCTAAAAAACCTTTAGCATCAACTGCTGTACTTGTAACAACCATTTGAGCATTAGCATAAGTTGTTACAGAAAATACAATAGCAACAAAAGCTGCAAATAAGAATGATAATTTTTTCATATTTTAATTCCTCCGTATAATTAATATAGCTTACTTATACAGGGAAAAAATATGTTTGTCTATTACCCACTTTTTTGTATGTATTAGAATTAATTTTCTATTTTATAATCTTCATCAATTATGCCTTTTTCCACAAGCACACATTTTTTGCCATGCTCAATCATATATTCTATGCCTATTTTCTGCATAACTTCTAGTGCCTGTAAAAGCCTTTTGCCATGGTTTTCCGTTAAAAAATATTCTACTTTCAAAGGATAACCTGAGTATGTTTTTTTATCTACAAACCCAAACTCCTGCAGCTCCTTTAGCTGCTCTAAGAGCATTTTTTGATTTATTCCGTCAATCTCTTTTTCTAAAGCAGATAAAGAATAACTGCCCTTGCGTAAAAGCCATATAATAATAGGCTTCCATTTACCTTTTATCATATCCTGCACAAGTTCTAAGGGACATGTAAATTCTTCTCTTATCTTCATAAACCTTTTCTATGCTATTTTCTTATATTCTTCTGAGCCTGTTAAAAATACATCTTTTAACTCGCCATAGAGTTTACCGTATTTTTCAGTTTCCATATTAGCAGCTGCTTTTCCCAAGGTGGCAGCAGCCTCCCTGATTTCTGCAAGACGAAGCCTGTATGCTGCACCATAAATATTATGGCTGTGGCGAATTAATGCTTCATTATCACCTTTTTCAATACTTACAGTTATCCTTTCCAAATCTTTTGAGCAAATCTTAAAAAAATCACCAACAAAACTTTTTAAAAGTTCAATGTCGCTTATTCCTGTAGTTACAGCAAGTTCTTCCATATTAACTATCATGTAGTGCCTCCAGTATATCAGGCCTTTGTGCTGTACTCCAAAAGTATTTCCTGCAGTTTATCAAAGTTGATAGGTTTTGCAATATAGTCATTCATACCATTTGCAAGGAATTTATCCACATCTTCTTTAATCACATTGGCAGTAAGTGCAATAATCGGCAGTTCCACACCCATTTCACGGATTAATTTAGTTGCACTCACACCATCCATTACTGGCATATGAATATCCATAAATATAACATTAAACTCTCTGTTATTTTTTATAATATCCACAGCCTCCTGCCCATTTGAAGCAACAGTAACATTAAAGCCTGCTTTCTCAAGAAAAATAACCAAAAGTTTTTGGTTTACAGGGTTATCCTCTACCACTAAAATAGAGCCTTTTAAAGCCACCCTTTCATTACTATCGGAAGTTGTATGCTGAACTTTAGCTGTTATATTGTTTATATCTGTAAATATGCTTTTAAAACGCGTTAAGGTGACAGGTTTTAAAACTATATGTTTTAAACCTTTTAGCTTATCTAACAATACTTTATGCTGACCATTTACTACTGCTGTATAATTAATTTTATCTTTATAAGGCATTTCTTTAAATAATGCTTCAAAACTTTCTATATCACGCCCTGTATCCATTATTACAGCATATGTATCTTCTGTTATTTCATTAATATTAGAATTTGCATTATGCACATTCATATCATATGCTTTTAAGTATTTATTTATAACAGTACCACATGGAGTGGAAGCATTGTAAACAATAATTTTTTTACTTTTATCAACCTTAATATCTTCTAAATAACTACTTTTATTTATTATTTCAAAAGATAATTCAAAAGAAAATGTAGAGCCTTTATTTTCTTCAGTATGAAGTTCTAATGATGAATTCATCATTTCAAGCATACTTCTTGCAATAGAAAGCCCTAAACCTGTGCCACCAAACCTGCGGGTAATAGATGTATCACCTTGATCAAATGGTGAAAATATTTTCTGCCTTGTTTCCTCTTTTATACCTATACCTGTATCTGTTACAGAAAACTGAATACGGGCAAACCCACTTTCTTTATATACTAAAAATAAATTAACTGCAATACTGCCACCATCAAAAGTAAATTTTACAGCATTTGATAAAAGATTTGCAATAATCTGACGGATTTTTACAGAGTCACCTTTTACTATTTTTGGTATCTGCGGGTCTAAAAATACCGTTAAATCAATATTTTTTTCTTCAGCTCTTGCCATATACATATCTATTACAGATTCTAATGTATCTATAAGGCTAAACGGCACTTTTTCAATATCCATTTTACCACTTTCAATTTTTGAAAAGTCTAATATATCATTAATAATACCTAAAAGACTTTCTGAAGATGATGTGATTATTTTAAAATATTCCCGTGCTGTATCATCCATATTACAGTCTTTTAAAAGCTCTAAAAACCCTAATATACCGTTAATAGGTGTTCTTATCTCATGGCTCATATTTGCTAAAAACATACTTTTTGCGTTACTTGCATATTCTGCTTCTGCTTTTGCAATATCACGAGCCTGCACCATTTCCTGCAGCTGGCTAACCATTGCACGCTCTTTTTCATTGGATTCTAAAAGTGTTTTCTGTGATTCCACCCTGTCAAAAATATTCCTGTGCTCACATACTACAAGCCTTACTTCCCCATGCTTATTTAAAATTGGGAAAAAACTTATTAATTCATAAATATTACTTTCCTCATCTATTACTTCATAGCTGACTTTTATTTTTTCAGCAAAAACCCTTTTTACATAGCAGTCCTGACAAGTTTTTATACACCTTCCCATGTGGTGCTTATAACAGTTGGCAGTATTATCAAACGGGTCTGAAGCATGGCTTGAATTAGAATATTCTAATGTAAAATCATTTTTATAAACAAGCAGTGTGTTTCCTGTTGCATTGATGTAGTCTGTTAATATGGCAATAAATTCTTCTGATTTATCTTCTGCTGCTTTTAATTCATCAATGGCAGTATATTCTGGGGTTAAATCACTCATAACACATAATAAACTACTTATATTGCCCTGATTATCCACAATTGTAGTGCTGGATATGGACATTACAGCTTTTCTGCTGTGCTTTGTACGAAATTCGTATATGCCATTGAAAATAGTATTATCACTATCTATGCTGAAAGAGTTTATAAATTTATTTGGCTCGCTGCAACGCAGGGCAAAGTGAGATAGTGTTTCACCAATATATTCATCAATATGCCCACCCATTAAATCTAAAAATTTACTGTTTACATTGGTGATTATAAAACTGCTGTTAAACTCTATAATCTGTGAAGAATTATCTACTGCACGCTTATAGCCTTCAAGCACATTATTAAGCTGAAGCATAGATTTTCTATTACGCTCTAAAACTATTACAATAAAAGCAAAAAGCCACAGAGTAAGAGAAAGTAAAAGCCACATGAAAAAGGCTATATTTTTTAGCTGATATAAATATTCATTAGGCATAAGCTCTGCTACATAGCCTAACTCTTCCTGATTTATATCATTAATCGGGATAAATACACCCCAGTAACGCCTGTTCTCTAAATAAACATCTTTAATAAAATATTTACCGTCTTGTTTTGTGCTGACTACAAAATCAATATTATTAACAATAGATTTTAATATTACATCAGGTATAAAATAGCGAGAGCCTGTTATAACTTTATATCTTCCAACATCCTGCCCAGATACTGCTTCAAGCCCGCTTTTTTCAATATAATTATTTTTTATAACAAAAATATATAAACTTGCATAAAGGGTTTCTATATGATTTAAAAAAGAATCTGCTGACATTCCAAATTCAATATAACCATACATTTCATTATTTTTTTGCAATTTATATGGAATAAGAACTGCAATATCTTTTGAATCTATTGTAAAAAGTTTACTGTCTTTTGTTGGATAAATTATGTGGAAACTGCTGTTTAATGATGATGGGTCCAGCTCACCGTTTACGTATCTGCCTATAAGCATACCGTTTTTATCATATATTCTTATTAGGTTTACTGTTCCCGGTATAAAATTAACATACATTTCAAGAAAATTATGGTGAAATGTACGTATCATATTTTCGCGTTGCAAGCCTGTAAGCTTATTAATTTGGTCTATATTATCAAATAAAACTTGATTGTTATATACTATTTGAAATTTTGACAAAGCATCATTTACAACACTATTATATATAATATCTTTCTGGGTTGTAATAGTGCTTATTTTTGCATATACTTCCGTATCTATCCTTCTGCTTAAATCTCTCAAGATAAATATAGATATTAATGCTTCTAAAATAATAAGGACAACAATTAATACTTTAATATTATTCATATTTACCTATATATGTTATCTTCACTTTATATATTATATAATCATATATAATATGTAAATATATTTTTTACTTATCTATTTTGCTTACATTTTTTGAAGGCATAATTATTGAAATCATACCTTTAAAAACCCAAGGAAAAATAATTGCTGAAATCATGGAAGCAAGCAGTACAGCAGAAGTCTGTATTTTATTTATTAATCCTATATCGTAACATATTCTTGATACTGCCACAAGCATAGTTAAAGGA
This sequence comes from uncultured Mucispirillum sp., assembly GCA_944324495.1. Lineage (GTDB taxonomy): Bacteria > Chrysiogenota > Deferribacteres > Deferribacterales > Mucispirillaceae > Mucispirillum. The sequence continues at coordinate 23,682 of CALUWN010000010.1, forward strand.
AATGAAAGCCCCACAGTTACAAGCATAAGTTTTGGCTTTTCTATGGAAGAAAAAAGTAATAAAAGAGTACCTGCAACACGGGTGATAAATAAAGATGCAATAATGATTAATGCAAGTATTATAACATCTGTTTGCATAAAATCATTAAAAGTTACATGCATACCAACAGATATAAAAAATATAGGTATGAAAAAACCGTAACCTACACCACCTAGTTTATCAAGCACGCCATCTCTGCCTGCAAAAACAAGTGCAAACATTAAGCCGCCAACGAATGCTCCCACCACAAACTCTATTTTAAAAATTGCAGCAAAAGCTACAAATGCAAAAAGTATTACGAAATTTGCACGCATACCAGTTTCTGTTGGGTTACCTACTTCTAAAAATATAGACTGTAAATCAGGACGCCACCAAAGCATTACTTTTAGTATTTTCATTATAAAATATATTACAAGGAAAAATACGGCTAAGTATAATATCTGCCTGGCACTGTCTATTGTGAAGCTGTATTTTGAGATGATAGTTAATACAGTAAGCCCTGCTAATGTTAATATTTCACCTATCATAGTAATTATTAAAAGCTTCTGCCCAAAATCTGTTTTTATAAGCCCTGTATCTTTTAAAACTGGAAATAAAAGCCCTATGCCTGAAGTAAAAAAGATAATTGCAAAACCCCATGAAAGCTGTAATTTAAATGAAAGATACCAAGCTGCTGCTGCCACAGGGATAAATGTAAGCACATAAATCCACAACTCTTTTTTAGGCAGTGCTTTAAACCTTTCAAAATCCAGCTCAAGACCTGCTAAATACATTAATATTAAAAACCCTAAAGTAGAAAAATATTCTACCATTACAAGCTGACTTTCCCCATAAGGAATAAGCGAAGCTATTATAATACCATATATTATTTCCCCTACAGCAGCAGGAAGCATAAGCCTTTTGCTTAAAAAAGGCATAAAAAATGCACCTAGTGCCATAAGAAATAGAAATAATGCCTCCTGCTCACTCATTTATATCCTCATCTGGTAATATAAGAACACTGTTACTTGTTCTAACTGCCACTAAAAAAGAAGTATGAGGATTTAAAAATGATATTCTATCCTTTGAATTAGCTGCCATAATAATAAGGCTGTTTGGTGCATCATCCACTTCTGATAATATCTTATGTACAGGGTTACCTTCTAGTACTATTAATGGTATTTTTGTACGGGTTAAATTTTCATAATCTCGCACATATTTTTTTCTATTTTCAAGCTCAAGGCTGTCTTTTTGTGTTTTTAATGCACCCGGTGGTATTACATAAATACATTTACAACTAACCCCAAAATGGGCTGCAATTTCTGCACCTGTTTCTATTAATCTTTCTGGTATATAGCCATTTAATGAAACAATTACTTCTTTATAAGGAGCCTGCCCCCTGCTTATAAGTACTGGGTGGCGTGTTTTTTTAAAATAATATTTCAGCCTGACATTAAATAAACCAAAACCAGCACTGCCAGAAATTGCCAGTGTACCTACATCATGTAAATATGCAGCACTTCGGAAATTTTGAAGCGTTCCGCCAAATTCGCTGCCGCCAACTTCTAATACTGCTACTTCCTCTTTATTATCTATTTTTTTACGCTCTGTATCATACCATAAATATTTTTTTGCTCTTGTATTAATGAAGAAATAGTTTATTTCAATAGCATCTTTTTCTACCATATTATTGGCGATAACTGCAATATTTTGACCATACTGTAATGGAAACTCAGGTTTACCTATCATTAATATATTAACAATATTTTCCACTACCTTAGGCTCACCAACAAGTACAACCCTATCCCCTATCTGCATTTTAAAATCGCCATCAGGTACCATAAATACGCCATTTCTATATACCGCTGCAACTTTCCACCTGCTTGGTGCTAAAAACCGCATTTTTCTATCTACTATGTGGGAACGCCTGCGAATAATAACTTCTACTATTTCCCCATTACCAAGACCTATATTATTTGGACGTGCATAGTTTTTCTGAATTATGTTTAATACAGATTCTGAAGCTATTAAAATAGGATTAATAATTTTAACATCATATTGCTCTAATTCTTCCCTTCTATCATTTTTATAAAGCATTAATATTATAGGTATCTGTAAATTATATACATTTCTTGCTATCCTGCATATTTCAAGGACAACATCATAATCCTGCAAAGATGAAACAATATGAGAAATATCTTCAAAATTTATCTTTTTCCAAGTAACAATACTGGAAGCTTCCCCTTCAATGCCTTCCACATTATTGTATTCCATTGATACACGCTCTACAAGAGCACTATCAATATCTACAACAACACAAGGGCGTTCTTCTGCCACCATTTTTAAAAGCCTGCGTTGAAAAAAACCTAATCCAAATAATAAGACTTTTTTTGTAGCCAACTTCTATCTCCATTATTAATAACTTGCTATATCTTAATATGATTATTTATATATGTCAATATATCCTATAAACTCTTAATAATGCATTTTTAAAAAATTTTTTCTTTTAAATTTCATTTGTCTCCAATACTGCAATAATATTAATAATTTCATATTTTTCTATTGTATCAATTAGTTATATTATACATCAACAAAAATTGCTTGTAATCAAGCTATATTTTTAATAAAAAAATATAGGTGATTTTTTATTGATAAATACATTTTTTTGTATATACTATATTGATTAAGATTGCTTTATTTAATGGTCTATGCGGTATATTGACAGAATTTATGTTTTAAGCAAAAACAAAAGTTTTCTTTTTCTATAATTGATGTTTATTTACTTCATATCTTAATATCACTAAATTAAACAATCAAGGATTTTGGGGGTATTTATGTCTATCGGGAAAAAAATCAATATTTTTATTTCATCTATTGCACTACTGTGTATTATTAGTAATGCTTATGCTGTTTTTTCAAGTTTTACAGCAGCAGATTCAGCTGAAACTTTGGAATCAGAATACTTAACTGCAAATGCACTGCTATCTGATATGAATATTAGTGTTAGTTCCATTAAAAGTCAGTTCCTCAATTACGTTACTACTAAAAATAATGCTGATTTGCAGCAGTTAAATGATAACCTTTCAAATGATACGGTTTCTATTTATACTTCTTTTATACAAACTCATTCTAAAACATTAAACCAGCTTGTAGAGGTGTATAAGCAGTCTGAATCAGCATATAAAAGTTTTTATTCTGATACTACAGAAGCTAGTAAAATATTTATGGGATTTGTTAGTCAGGGTGATAAATTCCTTACTTTATTAGAGGACAGCCGCACAATTGTAGAAAAAGTGCATAATACTGCAAATCGTAATGCAAGAAATTTTCTTGAACAGGATATTGAAGCAAGGCTTTTTTATGCTGATTTTTTAAACAGATTATCCCATATGAAAGAGTTAATTAAATCTATACAAATTTCCACAAATGAGGTGCTTACTGGTACTTCTACAAATGGCAAATTGTTTGATATAATTTCTGCAAATTTAGCAGAATTTCATAAAGAAGCTGAATATATTCAAAAGGCAGCTAGAGTTGAATCAAATAGAAAACTTATGGACGATATTATAAATATAATAAATCAATTACAAACTATATCAAAACAGGCTTCACCTATATTTCAGCAATATGTAACTCATTATGTTAATATGGATAAATCAAGCAATATAATCATATCAGATATTGTTACTATGTCATCTATTTTAAGCGATATTATGCGTAATGAAACAAAAAAAACTATTATAGAGCAAAACAGTGCTTTAATTATTTCTATTGTATTTGTTGTACTTTCTGTTGTATTTGCTGTTACAAATATTTTTATCCTTAATAAAAGTGTTGTATTACCTATTAGATATACTGCTACATTAATAAGCAGCTTAACCCATGGCGATGGTGATTTAACAAAAAGAGTCAATATTAAAACTAAAGATGAACTTGGTCAGCTTGCTTCATATATTAATACATTTATTTCAAACGTTCAAGAGATTATAAAAGAAGTTAAAGAATCTACCGATGAGGTTGCAAGTAGTACAGACCAACTTTCAGCCACTATGGAAGAATTATCTACTACATTTGCATCTCAGGCAAGGCAGCTTTCTGATATGGCTATTAGTATGGATACTATTAAACAAATATCTCAAGATACTTCCACTTCTTTAAGTAATAACATGGGTATATTAGAATCTACTGCTGTAAAAACTCAGCATGGAGCCGAAGCATTAAATGGCGTTCAAAATAATATGATAAATATTAAAGATGAAACAGTATCTCTCGCTGAAGCAATAGACAGGCTTGCTGCAAGCTCCTCCCAAATCGGTGAAATTTTAAGTGTTATTAATGATATTGCTAACCAAACTAACCTTCTTGCATTAAACGCAGCAATTGAGGCAGCTCGTGCTGGGGAAGCAGGACGTGGCTTTGCAGTAGTTGCTGATGAGGTTAGAAAACTGGCAGAACGTACTCAGCATGCTACAAGCGAAATTGAAACCATTATTGGCACTCTGCAAAAAGAAACTGAATCAGTATCATATGAAATGCAGCGTTCTGTAGACAGTGTTCAATTAGGGGTAGATAATATTGGTGAAACTAACAGCGGTTTCGTTTCAGTTGTTGATGGTATTCAAGAACTTAATAGAGATATGCAAAGTGTTGCTTCTCAAGTATCAAATCAATATAACACAATTGTTAGCACTAATGATAACACCCAAACAATAGTGGCTGGTGTTGAAGAAAGCTCATCTGCTGTTAATGAAATAGCTAAAACTGTTGACCATCTTCAAACACGTGCATTACAGCTTAAAAACACTATTAATCGCTTTAAAATTGATTAATCAAAAATTTTTTCTGCCCCTTATATAAGGGGCAGTATTAAATACAGTTTCTATTGATTTGTTTCTTTTATACTTTTTCGTATTGACTACTATTATTATTAATATATATTATATCTATATCGTTCTAAGGAGGAAATATGAAAATAATTAAATTTTTATCCATCTTTGCACTTATCTGTGCTTTTTCTTTTCTTACGGTTTCAGCATATGCTCAAAAATTATATGACCCAAGAAAGGAAAAAAACAAAATTATTGTAAAAATGGAGCTTCTTGACAGTAAAAAAAATACTTACATTGGTGATATTATTGTTACAGAATCACCTTATGGGTTAGTTTTTACTCCATTTTTAAAGGGTAAAATTAGCGAAGGCTTACACGGTTTTCATATACATGTAAACCCAGACTGTGGCCCTGATGAAAAAGGTGTATTAGGTATGAAAGCTGGTGGCCACTGGGACCCTGCAAAAACTGGCAAACACTCTTTCCCTTGGGATAATTCTGGCCATAAAGGTGACCTACCAGCATTATATATTTCAGATAAAGGTGAAACCCCTAACCCTGTTCTTGCACCAAAACTTAAAAAATTAAGTGATATTAAAAACAGGTCGTTAATGGTACACATTGGTGGCGATAATCACCATGATCACCCAGCTGCTTTAGGTGGTGGAGGTGCAAGAGTTGCTTGTGGTGTTATTAAATAATTTACTACAACTACCCTAACAACCAAATATATTTACAAAAAATAGGAGCAAAGTTTTTATTTTGCTCCTATTTTATTATAAAATTTCACATAACATTTCCTATTTTTAAAAAATTTACTTGACTAATCATTAAAAAAAATGCAAAAAATATAGTTTACTATTTTATTTTTGTTTGAGGGTTTATGAAAAATTTATCACAAAATAATTCATTAAGAAATATTGCAATCATTGCCCATGTTGACCATGGTAAAACTACATTAGTTGATGCTATGTTTAAACAAAGCGGCGTTTATAGAGATAATCAGGTTACTGAAGAACGTGCAATGGATAGTATGGATATTGAAAGAGAACGCGGTATTACTATTACTGCTAAAAACTGCTCTGTAAACTGGCATGGTACTAAAATTAATATATTAGATACTCCAGGGCATGCTGATTTTGGCGGTGAAGTGGAACGTGCATTATCAATGGTTGATGGTGCAATATTACTTGTGGATGCTTCAGAAGGCCCGCTTCCTCAAACTCGTTTTGTGCTTAAAAAAGCACTAGAAAGAGGTTTAAGAGTTATTGTATGTATTAATAAAATTGATAGAAAAGACGCTCGCCCTCATGAAGTTATTGATGAAGTATTAGATTTATTTATAGATTTAGATGCCACAGAAGACCAGCTTGATTTTCCTATCCTTTATGCTGTAGGCAGGGACGGTATTGCATCTCTTACTTTAGAAGAAAAAGGTAAAGATTTAAAACCTCTTTTTGATATGATATTAAAAGAAATACCAGCCCCAACTTACGATGAAGAATCATCATTTAAAATGCTTGTTTCTGATTTAGGTTACTCTGATTATCTTGGCAGGCTTGCTATTGGTAAAATAAGAAGTAATATTACAAAAATTAATGAAGGGCTTATTTATTTTAATGAATTGGGAGAGTCAAAACCTGCAAAAGTTTCAAAAATTCAGTCTTATTCTGGTATGGAACTTGTGGATAACCCAACACCACAACCGGGTGATATTTTAGTAGTTGCTGGTATGCCAGAAGTTACTATTGGTGATACAATATGTGCTAAAGATAATACTGAACCACTTCCAAGAATTTCAGTTGATGAGCCTACTGTTGCTATGAAATTTACTATTAATAAATCACCTCTTGCTGGTAAAGAAGGTAAAATTGTTCAAGCTGCCAAAATTAAAGAAAGGCTTGCTAAAGAAGTTTTAAGAAATGTATCTATTAAAGTGGAAGATGCAGTAGAAAAAGACAGCTTTATTGTAAAAGGCAGAGGCGAACTCCAACTTGCTATCTTAATTGAAGAAATGAGAAGGGAAGGCTTTGAATTAAATGTTGGCAGACCACAAGTAATATTTAAGAAAAAAGACGGTGTACGCCTTGAACCTATTGAAAATGTATATATTGACTGCGAAGAACAGTTTTTAGGTGTTATTACTGAAAAATTATCTATTAGAAAAGGCAGAATGACTAACCTTGTAAATAAAGGTACTGGCAGATGCCGTGCAGAATTTTCAGTTCCATCACGCGGACTTATAGGTTATAGAGATGACTTTTTAACTGATACAAAAGGTACTGGTATTATGAATACGCTTTTTGCAGGTTATGAAGAATATAGAGGCGATTTCCCTGTAAGGCATACTGGCTCACTTGTATCTGATAGAGCAGGGGTTGCTGTTGGTTATGGTTTATTCCACTTAGAACCACGTGGTCAGCTTTTTGTAGTTCCGGGTGACCCAGTTTATGAAGGTATGGTAATTGGTGAATATAATAAAGATAATGACTTAAACGTAAACCCTTGTAAAGAGAAAAAACTTACAAATATGAGGGCATCTGGCAAAGATGAAGCATTAACTTTACGCCCTATTCTTCCTATGACCCTTGAAAAAGCAATACATTTTATTACAGATGATGAAATGGTGGAAGTAACACCACAATCTATACGCATCAGAAAAACTATTCTTTCAGCACAAGAAAGGCATACTTTAAGAGGTAAAATGCTTCAAGGTATGGAAGAAGAATTTAATGATTAATATTAATTATTATATTTAATTACTTATATAAATGCTTTAATTTGCTTTTGTAGATTAAAGCATTTTTTATTCATACTATTATAAAATCTTTATGTTTTTAGTATCTGATGTTTCTATCCATTTTTTATTCTGCTTCACCCCCATTTTTTATTAAAAAAAGCTATAACTACTTGATAATATATGTAAAAATAGAAATAATTGTAATAACTGAACTTACCCAAAAATTTTGTACTAAACCATTTCAAATAATTCTCTTTCCTGTAAAGGTGTAAGTCCATTGCTTTTAATTCTATGATTATTATAGAAATCTAAATATTTTTCAAGTTCATATTTAAACTGTTCTATATTTTTAAATTTATTTATATAAACAAATTCACATTTTAAAGTTGCAAAGAAACTTTCTATAACTGCATTGTCGTAACAATTACCGCGTCTTGACATGCTCTGTTCTATATTGTTTTCTTCTAATAACTTTCTAAATTCATTAGCCTGGTATAATATTCCTTGGTCTGAATGTATAAGTAGACTAGTCGTATCATTTGTTTTATGTATTGCATCTTTTAAATTATCTATTACCATTGCTTCATTATTACATTTACTTACACTGTATGATGTGATTAGCATTTACTACTGGCTTTTCATCTCTTTTTTGATAAGCTGGCGAATATATGTTGCTATACTTCCAAGCTCTTTTTCTTCTACTTGTTTTTTTACAAAATCATACATATCCTGCGACATCATTATTTTAATGCCATAACTTTCACCTTTATCATCAATAGGCTTCCTACCCGGTTTCTTTTTTTCACTCATATTGTACCCCTTATTAAACTTTTATTTTCAAATTCGGTCCAGCTACGCATTTCTATTTCCTCCTTATTCAGTCGGGAAATGCTTGCGTCGCAAAAAACGCTCCCCTTGAATTTGAAAAACCACGCAACTACGGAAGTAAATATCCAGCCAATATTTCTTATTCCTCCCTATTCGGTCGGGAAATATTGTCCTCGCTGGGAAACGCTCGCCTTGTTGCTTTCGCAAGCGACGGCTCATCCTGAGCCTACATTATATATTTTTTATAATATAATACATAATCAAAATAATTTCAATACTTTTTTATATTTTATTATCCTTTTTTATTGACAAGGCTAAATAATTATAGTATATATAATTATCAGCTGAAAGGTTGATGTTGTTTGACTTTTTTATAGGAGGTGCAAAGTTGGGTATATTAAAGAAGCTCAAGATTGCTAACCAAGTTTTAAGATTGCTCGCAACAATCTTAAAACTCATAAAGTTAGCAAAAGAGCTAATTTAAACTAAAAACCAAGGGGCTACAAGTTAGCCCTGCGGTTTATACCCATAATATAAAGCCACTTTCCTATTTTGTCAAGCAAAAGAAAAGCCCTGCATAATCATAATGCAGGGCTTAATTATTTTAAATATTATACATAAGCAGACTTATATAAAAACGAACCATAAATACTGTTGCAATAGTCAATAATATCAATATTACTATTTCTAAAATATCATATATTTTATTATATCTATTACCTTTTATTTTATCTTTATACCACATATTATATAAAGATTTTTCTACTTCAAAAGATATAGCATTCTGCCCTATTATCATAGATATAAATATAAGCAGTATAGATACACCAAAAATACTGATTGTAACCACACTGTATGCCATAATATTATAAGTAATAATATTATTTTTAAAAAACTGCACAAGTAATGTAAAAAATAAACCTAATGTAGATATAGAATAAGTCAGCACTGCTTTAAAAACAAAACAGTATTGTCTCGCAGCATCATATTTGCATTATCTACTGTTTTATAATGCTCTTCATATTGTCTTTTTTTAGGTATAGCCACCTCCTGTATAATAATATATCACTAAATATATTATTATACAGGCAATGTAATATATATTATTTTTTCCATTTTTATTTCCTATATAAAAAATGGTGGAAAGTTTACACTTTCCACCATTTAAAAATTTATCAGTTTTATAATTATCTGATTCTTACGCTTACGCCTTCTTTACCTTCTGGGTCAATAGTGTGAACAGCGCATGCAATACATGGGTCAAAAGAGTGGATAGAACGGATAATTTCAAGTGGTTCTTCCATTTTTGCCACAGGAAGATTCATTAATGATTCTTCATAAGGTCCTTGTCTTCCTTTGTCATCCCTTGGGCCTGCTGTCCAAGTTGAAGGAACTACTGCACTATAGTTTTCTATTACACCGTTTTTAATTTTTACCCAGTGAGAAAGCATACCACGTGGTGCTTCGTTGAAGCCTGCACCTTGGAATTCACCTTGTGGTACTTCTTTTAAGTAGTTTACATATGATTGGTCTGTTTTGCAGTTATCAAGTAATGTATTTAAGCAGTTATATGCATGGTCAACCATTAATAATGCTCTTATTGCTCTTGCAGCATTTCTACCCATTACAGAGTTTAATTGTGGCAACTGAATACCAGCTTTAGATGCTACAAAGTCAACATATTTTTTAACAAGTGGGTCGCCTGCCATATAGCCTGCTAATACTTGTGCAATAGGACCAGTTTGTGTTACTTGGTCTTCAAACCTTGGAGCTTTTGCCCAAGAATATTTACCGTTTTCTTCCCAGTTAGTGTAAGATGGAACTTGGTCACCATCGTATGGGTGAAGAGTATCTTGTGCATTTTTATACCATGCATGAGTAGTATTTTCTGTAATACCTTTTCTTAACGTTTCATCTTTCCAAGTTTTGATTTCTCTAAATTGTGTACCATTCATAATAATACCACCTTTTAAACCAAATTCAGTTAATGCTGAATTCATTGGAACATCTGGTACAGCAATATAGTTATCAGAACATTTACCTAAGTTAAACCATTCTTTATAAGCACTAGCAATTGCTATAACATCAGGAATGTAAGCATTTCTTACAAATGCTGCAACTTCATCAAGAAGTTTTTTAATCCACTGAACTCTTTCCATGTTAAGAGCAGCCATACTGTCAAAGTTAATAGCAGTAGATACGCCACCAACTGTTAAGTTTTGAATGTGTGGGTTTTTACTACCGATAATAGCAACTGCTTCTGCTATTTTTCTTTGATATTCTAATGCTTCTAAGTAGTGAGCAAAACCTAATAAGTTTATCTCAGGTGTTAATCTCATTGCTGGGTGACCCCAGTAGCCAGAGCCATAAATACCTAAACTTTTAGTAGTTGCAAAAGAAACAAGTCTATCTTTAGCATTTTTCATAGCATTAAATGAGTTTGTTGCCCATGCTTTGCCATCTGGAGAAAAGTTTGCTAAAGATTCTGCAACTTTTGCTGTTGCCTGTGGGTCTGCTTTAGTTGCACTAATAATATCCACCCAGTCTAATGCTGTTAAGTGGTAAAAGTGTACTATATGGTCTTGCAAAGACTGCATAGTACTTACTAAGTTTCTTAACATATGAGCATTTAATGGTACTTCCACATTCAATGCATCTTCAACAGTTCTAATAGAGCATAACGCGTGAGTAGTAGTACATACACCGCAAAAACGTTGTGTCATAGCCCATGCACTGCGTGGGTCTTTTCCTCTCATAATTGTTTCAATACCTCTAAATGCTTGAGCTGAAGACCAAGAGTTTGCAACTTTTCCTCCATTAACTTCTACATCTATACGGAGGTGCCCTTCAATCCTTGTAATAGGGTCAACTGTAATTCTATTTCCATTTACTGGCATATAATTCTCCTTTTTTATAATTCTTTATGGGGCTTTTGCCCGCAAGGCATAGTGAAAACTATACCCTCTATCTGCTTTTAAACTAGCAGATTAGTGTTTGTGCCCATGTTTTTCCAAGTTCGGTAAAACTGGAGTTAATTTTACAAGCACCATATATCCTAAAATTTCAATTGCTACAAACCCAACAGTAATTAAAAATTCTGCTAAACTTGGGAAATACATATGGTATTCATCACCTGGGTTAAAACCTACGTTGTACACACCAATCCTGTACATTCCACCGCCAATTAATAAAAGCATACCTGTTAAGAAGATACCACTTTCACTTTTAGCATATCTGCAGAAAAGTATCATAAGTGATGGTATAAGCACTAAAAGTATTTCAAGCCAGAACCAAATTGACCTGCCAGTAAAAGCAAATGCGTTTGACCAGCCACCATTTAATGTTACAGCTATAACCCTGACAATTAACCAAAAGAATACTATAAATGGTATAACTTTTGATAAGTCAACTATTTCCTCTTCAAATGGTCTTTTTAAAAGCCTTGTAGAAAGTACTGTTTCAAAAGCAGCAATTGCAAAACCCATAATATAAGCATTGCTTAAAAATAACAGTGGTAATAAACCTGTCTGCCACATTGGGTCTAATTTATAACCCATAAGTACATAAAGAGTACCAAGTGAAGACTGGTGCATTGTTGGAAGTGTTGCACCAATTGCAACAATTACAAATAATGCTTTAGAAAATCTTTTTTCCCATTTTTTACCAAATTCTACAAGTTTTGGTGATTTATTTGCATCTTCATCTGCAAATTTTTCAAATACAGCAGGAAGATACTCAAGTATTAATACCACACAGTATGCCATAATACAAAGTGCAACTTCAAAAAGTGCAGAGTTTGGGTTCATTCTGCTTGGTACAAAGAAACTATATGAGTTCCAATATCTACCAATATCCACCATAACAGATAAACCTGCTAAGCTGTAACCAAACATACTTGCAAGTACAGCAGAGCGTACCATAGTGTGATATTTAAAATTATTCAATACATATACTGTAACTGCTAATACATAGCCACCGCAGGCAATAGCAGAACCAGTTGCCACGTCATATGAGAGCCATATACCCCAAGGATATCCGTTGGAAAGGTTTGAAACAGCCCCAACACCAACTGCATATCTATAAGCTACAAGCCCCATACCAATAAGCACTACAAGTAATACCCCATAAAAAGCAGGAGTTAATATAGGTGCTCTATGAATTGCATATTCTCTTTGACTACTCATATTTTATGCCTCCCCATTTTTATGGTCTTGATTTTCTTTTTTATGCTCTTCTTCATGGTGTTTTTTATTGTTACGGTTAACAACAAAAGCTAATGTACCAAAAAGAGCAATAGGTGCTATACCATATTTATATATAGTATGCTGAATATTTTCAGATTTATAAGCAGTAGCTCTATCACCTATTTTATCAACTGGAAAATCAAGTCTTCTAAAATCTACAGCAGAAATAACAAGCTCACCTGTACCACCATAAACTTTTTCACCAAGTACAGATTCGCCTCTAGCTGTATCTTCATAGTATTTGTTTTCACCTTTTTCTTTTGACTGTTTTATACGGTCGTGAGCAAGTTTTAATAAATCTTCCCTTCTGCCATATAACACTGCACCAGTTGGGCATACTTTTGTACAAGCTGTACCTTTATTTGGGTTATCTTTATATGTTGCATTACCATTAGCATCAATATCAAAATCATTTGATTTTGGGTTAATAGTAGAACGGCACATATCACATTTAGTGATTTTTGCGTTTGCCCTGTGCCAGTCAAAAGCAGGAATATTAAATGGGCAAGCCATTTGACAATAACGGCAGCCTATACACCTGTTTGGGTCATATGTAACAACACCGTCATCTTTATCTTTTTCTAATGCATGTACTGGGCAGGCAGAAACGCAACCCGGTTTTTTACAATGCATACAGTTTTGTTTGATAAAGTGAGATTTGCCTTCATCATCAACATGTTTTTTAATGATAGTTCTCAGCCTGTAGTCAAGACCATTAACCACAATCCAAGGTTTATCTGGGCTAACTTTATCTTCATCTGCAATAACTGGAATAATATCATTTCTTTCAATAAAATTTAGCTCTTCAAGTGGAGTAGCTAAATTTTGCTCTCTTTCCATAAAGTTTGTTTTATAGCAAGCAACTACGCAAGCTTGACAGCCAACACATACAGTAGAATCATAAAATTTTACCATTGTGTCTTTAGCAAATGGAGCATTCTCATCCTCTGATGCTAAAGCAATAGATGGAGTAATTGTGATTGCACCGGCTGCTGCTACTGTCCCTGCTGCTGCCTTTAAAAAATCACGTCTATTTGTTTTCATCCTTTGGCTCCTTAGGAAGTTTTCCTGCATACATTGCACCTGCACCAATTGCAGCACCGATAAGACCACCAACTACTGCAGCCTGAACTGCTGATGATTCTTTACCTTTACCTTCAGTTTCAGGTACGCTTGCATATGGTGTAACCGCTGGTTGAGCCACTTTTGCCAGTGAGAATAAACTATCTTTAAATAATACATTACCTTCAGTACAACCGATACATGGGCAGCCATTACCTATTGGCCAAGCAGCACCGTCGTTAAAATGTATAATAGAGCAGTTTGCATAAGTCTCAGGACCTTTGCAACCCATATGGTATAAACACCAGCCATTTTTATGGCCTTCATCACCAAATTCTCTAACAAATCTACCAGCATCAAAATGTGGTCTGCGTTCGCAGTGTTCATGTATTAATCTGCCATAAGCAAATGTAGGGCGGTGAGCCATTTCATCTTTAATGTCTAAATTTTTCTTAGGCGGTATTTTTGGTCCTTTTTCAGGAAGTTTATTAAATGTAGCAAAATATAATATAACGCTTAATACGTTGTATGGGTTAGGTGGGCAGCCAGGGATAGAAATGTATTTTGCATCTAAAGCATCTTTATCCCATTTCATATCATCAACTAAAATATCTATTAAACCTTTAGCTTTAGTTGGGTTTGGTTCAATAGCAACAATACCACCAGTAGTAGCACAAGCACCAAGAGAAACAACAACCATTGCTTTTTCTGCTGCATCTTTGAAAGATTGAAGTGCAGTTTTACCACCGATTTGGCAGCACACATCCATATCAGCAGTTGGGATAGAGCCCTCAACAACTAAGATGTATTTACCAGCATGTTTTTCAATTGCATTATGAAGTGATTCTTCTGCTTGGTCACCAGAACCAGCCATTAAAGTTTCTTGATATTCAAGGTTAATAATATCAAGCACAACTTCAGCTATACTTGGGTGGTTAGCCCTTAAAAGAGCCTCAGAACAGCCTGTACACTCTTGAAAGTGGAGCCAGATAACTGGTGGACGATTGTCCTGATTTTCTGCTTGAGCAACAACTTTTTCAGCCATTGCAATAGGCAATCCCATGACAGCAGTTGCAGTAGAAACTGTCTTCATGAAATCACGCCTGCTTATCCCTGCGGATAATAAACTACGTTCGATCATACAAACCCCCTGGTGCTACACATCATCTGTGGTGCGTTTGCACATATTTATTTATATTTATATATTCATATCATGGCGTACCATGTTAAATACTCTTTGCCAGTATAAGGTAAGTATATTTGATACTATTTAAGAACTATACTTTAATATCAGTTTTGGCACAATTCACACTGACATATTATATATATAACACACTTTTAAAAATAAAACAATAGATTTAATTATAATGCCTTAAAAAAAATTATTATTATCATTATAAAGCTTATTCTTATAAACAATTGATAAATAAGGCTTTATAATCATATTAATTTAATATAATTTAATTTCATAGTTATATTTTACAAACAAATTAGATTATTTATTATAAAAATTTTATATTTTTTCTTATAAAAGTTATGTTTTTTTAAATAAATTACTATAAAAAGATAGAATTTATCTTTTTAAGATTTAATTATCCTAATATTTACTAGACTATTTCATATATATACAAAAAAATATACTGCCTTAAAAAATAAGGCAGTACTTAAATTTTATAGTTGTACTAACCTTAAAAGGCTTGTTGTACCTGTTTTTCCAAAAGGCATACCAGCTGTTACAATGATTGTATCACCAACTTCTGCTAACCCTGCTTCAATAGCTTTAATTTTAGCTGTTTCTACTACTGAATCCATATCTGTCATTACTTCACTGTAAACTGCTTGTGCACCCCAGATTAAGCTCATCATAGAGCATACTCTCTCTTCAAATGTTAATACAAGCAACTCACATTCTGGTCTAAAACGTGATATGCAGTAAGGAGCAAGCCCTGTTTCAGAATAGCTTACAATTGCTTTTGCACCCACATCTTTTGCAAGCCAGCAGGCAGCTCTGCCTATTGCTAATGTAAATGAATGGCTGTTTCTAAAAAGCGAGCTGTCAAAATCAGGAGTGTGTTTGTTATGTTTTTCAGCAGCACGAGCAATACGGGCAAGAGTTTCTACTGCCACTTCAGGATAATCTCCGTTTGCTGTTTCATCAGAAAGCATTAAAGCATCTGTACCATCTATTACAGCATTGGCTACATCTGTTGTTTCCCCACGTGTTGGACGCTGTGCTTTTACCATACTTGCAAGCATTTGAGTTGCAGTAATTGTTATTCTGCCTGCTTTTTTAGCCTGAGCTATAATATATTTTTGCACATGTGGTATTTCTTCAAGCGGCATTTCCACACCTAAATCACCGCGGGCAACCATTACACCATTAACCACATCTAGTATTTCTTCTAAATTTGTAACAGCCTGAGGTTTTTCTATTTTTGCAATTAATAATGGCTTGTGGTCGCTTTTATCTATTATACTTTTTATTTCTTCCAAATCTTTTGCAGAGCGTACAAATGAAAGTGCTACAAAATCAAGCTTTTCTTCTAAAGCCATTTGTAAATCAAGCCTGTCTTTTTCGCTGAATGCTGGCACATGTAAATCAGACTGTGGCATATTTACACCTTTTTTAGTATATGCTACTCCACCTGTTATTACTTCACAGATTACTTTTACACCGTCAATTCCTTTTACACGCAGTTCCATCATACCGTCTGCTAAAAGTATTCTTTCCTCAACCTGCACTTCTTCATGGAGTTTTGGATAATCTACAGGCAGCGCATTTTCACATTTTTCATTTGAAGAAGCAAGTGCAACATAATCGCCAACTATTAACCTTACTCCCTCTTCTGGAAGCTTTCCAAGGCGTATTTTTGGACCACATAAATCTTGTAAAAATCCGATTTTTACTCCCATTTCCTGAGCTATCTTTCTAACCATATTTATTGTCTGCCTGTGGCTTTCATGAGTTCCGTGAGAAAAATTAAGACGTGCTACATTCATACCGTTTTCTATCATTTTTCTAATTGTACTTTCAGAATTAGAAGCAGGACCTATGGTACAGATTAACTTTGTTTTTGTTATTGCTTTCATTAAAACTTCTCCATAACTATTTATTATCACAATTTATTTGATATATACTGTAAAAATATCTTTGTAATTCTTCGGCTGTCATTACATGGCCATTCATACATTTACCTTTTATTATGTTATCATTATCAAAATCTATAACAGCGTATAGGGAGCCGTCTTTATTATATCTGTTTACTTTTCCATGGCGTAAATCATCTTTATAATCTACGCTCATCATAAGATTTCCGTTATCATAATAAACCTTCATAACTCCATTTATTTTGCCTTTACTGTATGGTATAAAAAGTTCCACTTTACCATTTGGGTGGTATTCTATTTCATTGCCATCCCTTCTGCCCATATTATAATTTGTTGTAAGCGAAACTTTACCAGTATTAAAATATTTAGTTACTTTTCCATGTTTATAATCATCTTTATAATGAAACACCGCTTTTAATGAGCCATCTATATAGTAATCTTTACGCACACCTTCTGCTTTATCATTTTTATATGTTATGGCACTATTTAGCTGGCCTGTTTCATAATATTCTTTTTCTATACCCTCTATTTTATCATTTACGTAAGGTGTTTCAAAAAATAATGCACCACTTGGATAATATCTTTTAGCCATGCCCTGTTTTTTACTGTTTTTATATGGGGTCACACTTTCCACCACGTCTTCATAATAATAAAGATAAGCATTACCCTCTATTCTGCCGTTTTTAATGGGATAATATATAATTCTACCATCAATATTTTTAAAACAGGCTGTACCTTTTGTAGTGTTAGATATAAATACACCACCTTTTTGGAGTTTTGATATATCTTTTTTAGTTATTTCAAAATTGCACCTTTTATTTTGTGCATACGATATTCCATAAGGCAGCAAAAGAAAACCTAATAATAAAATGATTAATTTATGTGATTTATTTATCATCTTTAATTAAAACTGTTCCTAAAGAATCTATCTGTACATTATCAGCAACTTCAGTATGTGCTATTATATTTAATGTTGGAGAATATTTTTCCACAAAACGCCTCATAGCATACCTAATAGGTTGTGATACAAATAATACAGGAGGGATACCTTTTGAAGTTATTTCTTCCGTTTTTTCCATAAGCCCTGTTAAAATTTTCCTTGCAGTTGCTGGGTCAATAACAATTTCTTTACCTTCATCTGTCTGATGCATGCTTTTAATAATAAGCTGTTCAGCCTGCTGAGGAAGTGCAAATACATAAAGTTTGCCATCAGAAGCAAGCAGGCTTTCTGTTATCTGCTTACGAAGGGCAAAACGCACTTTTTCTGTTAAATACTCAATATCTTTATTCATAGTGCCATAAGTGGCAAGAGTTTCTAAGATAGTCTGTAAGTTTCTTATAGATACTCTTTCTTTTAATAAATTTTGTAATACCCTGTTTAAAGTAGATAAATCTAAAATACCCGGTACAACATCATCAACAATTTTAGGGTGTTTTTCTTTTAATTTATCAAGCAGGTCTTGAGTTTCCTGTCTGCCTAAAAGTTCGTATGAGTTTTTCTTAATTACTTCAGTTAAATGGGTAGCAATAATCGTAGCAGGGTCTACTATTGTATAGCCTGAAAGTTCTGCTTTTTCTTTTTCAACCTCATCAACCCATTTAGCAGGCAGCCCAAAAGCTGGTTCTTTTGTAGGGATACCTTGAATATCATCCATTGGCCCTTCTGGATTCATTACCATATACCTATCAGGCATAACAGAGCCTTTTGCCGTACGTACACCACGCAAAAGTACCACATATTCATCAGCATCAAGCTGTAAATTATCTCTAATTCTTACAGGTGGCACAATAAAACCCATTTCTAAAGCTATCTGACGCCTGATAGATTTAATCCTGTTTAAAAGCGTGCCACCTTTATCTGTATCAACCAGTGGAATAATGGCATAGCCAATTTCTAATTCCATTGTATCCATTTCTAAAAGTTCTTTTACTTCTTCTTCCTCTGGTGCTGGTGGTTTTTCTTCACTGTTTTCTGCTTCTTCCTCTTCTTCTGCACTGCCACCTATTTTGACTTTCTTATGTATTAATACACCAAAACCGATTAAAATACCACCAACTATAATAAATGAAAGTTTCGGCATTCCCGGAATAATTGCAAAGAAAATAAGAATACCGCCTGCAATAAATAATGTTTTTGGATTTGGAAAAAGTTGTTTTGCAAGCTGTTTTGAAAATGAACCTGCACTAGAATCGTTTCCTGCCCTTGTTACAATAATACCTGCTGATGTAGATATAATAAGAGCTGGAATCTGACCAACTAAACCATCACCAATAGTTAATATAGTAAATACGGAAGCAGCTTCACCAACAGGCATACCGTGCTGCAAAACACCTAAAGCAAGACCACCAATAATATTTATGGCAGTAATAATAAGGCCTGCAACAGCATCACCACGTACAAACTTAGAAGCACCATCCATACTACCGTAGAAATCGGCCTCCCTTCTAACTTCATCCCTGCGTTTTCTTGCTTCGTCTTCATTTATAATACCTGCATTTAAGTCTGCATCAATTGCCATTTGTTTACCAGGCATAGCATCCAATGTAAAACGTGCAGCAACCTCTGCAACCCTGCCAGAACCTTTAGTAATAACCATAAAGTTGATTAAAACAAGAATAATAAATACAATAATACCAACAGCATAGTTACCACCTACTACAAACTGACCAAATGCTCGTATTATTTCACCTGCTGCATCAGGCCCTTCATGACCATGAAGTAATATGGTACGAGTGGTAGAAACGTTTAATGAAAGCCTAAAAAGTGTTGTAAAAAGCAAAATAAATGGAAATGATGAAAAATCCAGCGGCTTTTCTGCAAAAATAGATACAAGAAGTATAATAATACTTAAAGATATACTAATGGCTAAAAAAAAGTCTAAAATTATGGAAGGAACAGGTACAAATAATACTGCTAATATAAGCATAAAGCTAATAGGTAGCAATAAATCTGTCTGCTTTGTTAACTTCCTAAGTGCTGTTGATACTTTTGTTTTTGATTCTGCCATAAAATACCTTACAATATATTTATACCATATTAACTTACTACTATTTTAATTAAAAAGCTATAAAAAATTATAATTTATTTTTTACAGCTTTTTAACACATCAGTCAAAAATATATTTATATTTTAAACTGTCCTATTAGTGACTGCAAGTCTTCTGCCATTTTTTGAGTATGAATAATAGTATTATTTACTTCATTAACAGAAATATTGCTTTCTTCTATACCTGAAGAAATATTTTGCACACTGTATGCTGCCTCTTGAATTTTTGAGCTTTGGGTTTCAATAGAGCTTGTAACAGGTGCCATATTGCTTGAAAGTGCTGCTACATGACCTATGGCTTTACTAATACCCTCAGTTACCTGCTTAATATTAGATGAACCTAAATGGACACTTTGGATAGATTCACTCATAGCATTATTTGCTGCATCTGCCTCTTTTTGTAATTCTTTAGTAATATTTTCTATCTCACCAGTTGCTTTTTGAGTATTTTCTGCTAATTTTCTAACCTCATCTGCAACAACCGCAAATCCTCTGCCAGCTTCGCCTGCTCTTGCTGCTTCAATAGCTGCATTTAGTGCAAGCAGGTTTGTCTGGTCTGCAATATCATTAATAGACTGCAATATGCCGCCAATCTGAGAAGCACTTTGAGAAAGTTTTTGTATTTTTTCTGAAAGTATTTGTGTTTTATTTTCAATGGCGTCCATATCACAGCTAATATTAGTTAATTTTTTTGTTTCGTTATTTGTATAATCAACTGTTTTTTCAAGGGATGTTGTACCCTCTACAATTACATTTTTTGTGTTAGATGATATTTCATTAATATGGTTAATACCAACAACCATAGTAGAAAGCTGGCTTGACTGGTTTTGAAATGTAGATGATAACTGGTTCATTATTGTTACAAGCTGATTATTAGCTGATACCACTTCATCAACAGAATAGCTCACCTTAGTAACAATATCTTTAATATTTTTAATAAATATATTAACTGCTTTCGTTATTTCACCCAGCTCATCATTTGATTTTACATCAATTACCATACTTAAATCTCTTGAAGCAGCTGCCTGACTTATTTGATTTTTTAAATGTTTTAGTTTATTTAAAGGTATACCAACTGCAAACATAATAAAAATATTTGCTAAAACAAGCAGTATTATGCCAAACACTATGCTTCGTGCTGCAATAGATTTAACATAAGCTAACGCTGCATCCTCACTTTCTGCATATATTACATAAAAATGATAATTATCAATTTTTTTTACTACACCAGTTCTATCTTTCCCATTTGGGCCAACATATGATATATGGTCAGTATCAGCCATAATACCTTTTTTCACATCATTAATAAATGATACCATATTATCAGAAAAAGCCTGATTTACATTTTTCATAAGCAGTTTTTTTTCTAATGTGGCAGTGATTATATTATTTTCATTAATAATATGAAACCTGCCATCTAATTTTTGGTTTGTAAAAGTAGTAAATATATCATCAAAATTAAATTCAAACACAAAACTTAATACACCCTTTTCTCCATTTGATAGTGTAACAGGATAAATCATCTCCATAAAAGGTGTGGTATTATCCTGCTTAGTGAATATATCAGCTATATATATATTATTACCACTTATAACATTTTTTACTACATCTTGACTAATACTGTATTGAAAACCAGCTTTTGAATTTATAATATTTAAACCATTTTCAAAACTTAAAGCAGCAGCTTTAAACTTCAATTCTTCAGACTGGCTTTCCAAAAATTTATCTAACCTTTCTTTCACTTCATCTTTACTTAAATTATTTAAAGATAAAGCAAATGTTTCAAGCATATACTTGTAAATATCAAGCTTATTATGAGCAGCTGTTGATACGCTGCGAATAATGTTTGTCTGAGAATATTTGTGGTTTTCTAAAGCATAGTTATAAGTGCTTAAATAGTTATTAAGAATAATGATAACTATACTGACAGATAAGACAATAGATGAAAAAATCAATAATTTTAATTTTAAAGAAAACTTCATTGTTAATTTCACTCCTAATCATAACCTTTTTTGATAAAATATAAAGAAAAAAGCCCTAAACTATACAGCTTAGGGCTTTTTATGTCAATAAAAAATTATTTTTAAACTCTAAATTGTTCAATAAGTTTTTTCAAGCGTTCTGTACGCTGCTGCATATGGCTTACAGTTTTATTTACTTCGTTAACTGCTGCATTACTTTCTTCAATACCTGCTGCCACAACCTGAGCATTATCAACTACACTCTGAATTGTTACATACTGGTCTGATACAGACTGAGATACAGGCTGCATTTCTGTATATAAGTTTGTTACACTTTCAACAGCTTTTTTGATTTCGCCTGTAACATCTTGAATATTAGTTGCTCCTTCCTGTACACTGCCAACGGATTTTTCCATAGCACTAGCTGCATTTTCTGAGTCTTTTAATAACTCATTAATAATGCTTTCAACTTCACCTATGGCGTGCTGAGTCCTTTCTGCAAGTTTTCTAACTTCATCTGCAACTACAGCAAAACCACGTCCTGCTTCTCCTGCACGAGCCGCTTCAATAGCCGCATTTAATGCAAGCAGGTTAGTTTGGTTTGCAATATCATTTATCACATTTAAAATATTACCAATCTGAGATGAGCTTTCATTTAAATGATGTATTGTCTCAGCAAGTGATACGGTATCTTTTTCTATAGACCCCATATCCTTACTTACTTCATCTAAGTTATTTGCTTCTTTTCTAGTTGTATTTGCTGTAGTTTCTAAAAACTCCATATTTGTTTCTAATGCATCGCTTGTGGATTTGGAAATATTGCTGATTTGCCCCATACCTTCCACCATATCTGATACCTGCTCTGCTTGAGAATCAAATGTTGTTGAAAGTTCTTCCATAGTAGCTGCAAGCTCATTATTGCTTGAGGCAACTTCTTCAATAGAATCCCTAACCTCTTTAATAATATGCTCCATAGATGCAATGAATGAGTTTACTGCTGATGCAATCTTGCCTAATTCATCATCAGTATTAACTTCTACTCTTACAGTTAAGTCGTTACTTTCAGCAGCTGAAGTGATACGTTTTTGGAAAACTGTTAAAGTATTTAATGAACGCCTTAATGTAAAAAGTATTACACCAAGTGACACTACAAGCAACACAAGACCAAATATGATACTTTGAAGTGCAACTTTTCTAATTTCTTTAACTACAAGATTTTCACTGATTGCATATAATATATACATATCATAGCTTGGTAATTTATGTACAGCACCAAGCCTTTCTTCACCAGCTCTGCTAATATATGGCACTGTTTGTGTATCATCTATTTGTCCTGCAATAACACCTTTAATATGGTCACTTAATTCTTTAGAAAAGCTTTGCTCTGCTGTCTTTAAAGCTAATTGTGGCTCAAGTGAAGCAATAATTTTAGTATCGTTTTCCATTAAATAAAATTTACCGTCAACTTTTTCATTACCCATATCTTTAAACATTGTATTAAAGTTAAGATAAACATCAAAAGTAACTACACCTTCTATTCCATCTTGTGTTTTTACAGGATAACTTAATGTAACACATGGAAAATCAGGATTAACCTTATCTATATATGCTTTTGAAATATATATTCCATTGTGTTTTCTTGCTTCTTTATACCAGTTTTCATTTCTATGGTCGTAATCTCCACCAAGAGAAATATTGCTGGTATTAATCATCACCCCATCATCAAATGCAATAATAATACTTGAAATACCTACTGCATCTCTTGTTTCATCAAGAATACTTCCATAGCGTTCTGCAATATCTTTTGTAGTATCACCATTTACTGATTTTGCAAACATAATTAAACCTGAAGTATCTTTGTTTAATTCTTTTGCAATAAGCGAAGAAATATTTTTTGCTACCCTGTTTTGAAAATTTTTGTACAGTGCTAAGTAATTATTATACATACTAAAATAGTTAAATAATATTACCACTATTACAGTGATAGTCAGTACTAATGCAGAAGCTATTAAAAGCTTTGCTCTTAGTGTTAATTTTGATAAACTCATTTCCCTTCCTCTACAAAATAATTTTATTATTTGTAACTATGTATGCCTATATAACATTATAAAAAGATTGTCAATTACAATTATTATGTAAACTTAATTTTATAAAATTACATGCTTTTAGAAAGTGATTAACCCCGTCTGAATTTATCTAAAGTCATAAGGATTTGAGCCAGTGCTTTATAAAGATTTTCTGGTATTTCCTCATCTACTTCGCAGGAATTATATAATGTTCTTGCAAGTGGTGGGTCTTCTACTATTTTTACTCCACTTTGCTTTGCTATCTCTTTTATTTTTAAAGCCATAAGCCGCTGCCCTTTAGCTACTACTTTTGGTGCTCTGTCTATTTCCATATCATATCTTATTGCAACAGCATAATGGGTAGGGTTTGTAATAACCACATCAGATTTTGGTACTTCCTCTATCATACGCTGCCTTGCTGCTTCCCTTTGAGCCTGCCTGATACGGTTTTTAACGATTGGGTCCCCTTCCATTTGTTTATATTCTTCTTTTACTTCCTGCTTTGTCATCTTTAAATCTTCATTATGCTGCCATTTTTGATATGCGTAATCTGCAATACCAATTACAAGCACTAAAACAGCTACACGTATTGATACATCAAATACTAAATGGCCTAAATATACCATTTGGTCTCTATAATCTGCATCAGTCATTCTAACAATTGTTGTTAGCTCTTCCTGAACTAAATACCATGCATATGCTGTTAAAACAAATATTTTTAATATTGATTTAATAAGCTCTACTATTTTACGTTTATTAAAAAAGGTTTTCATAAAATTTGCAAAAAAATTCAGCTTATCAAATTTTGGTTCAATTGCTTTTGTAGATATCATAAAGCCTACTTGATAAGCATTGATAGCTATTGCCAGCACGAATAATAATGCAAAAATAGGAAGAGTTACTTTGGCAGTAAACTCAATCAAAAATAAAAATATATCAACAGCAGAATCCTGAGTAACTGTAAAATTATTAAATTTAAAAAATTCTTCAACTAAATCTTCAAAGTTATCAAGCATATATGGCACATATAAATACATAGCGGCAATAGCAGCCACAAGCATAATACCAGAAGAAAAGTCCATACTTTTTGCAACATTACCATCTTTTCGTGCATCATCTTTTTTCTTGGCTGTGGCTTCTTCACTCTTTTCTGCGCCGTCTTGATTTTCTGCCATACTCTACTCGTAACCTTTTATGGCTAGCCGCCAGCTAAACCATTAATCTCAAAAAATTTCTTAATCTGCCTAAAATATTCAAATATTACTTTTTCATATGTAATATAAAAAAACTGCATTGAAGCAATAAGCACTAAAGCACCAATTGTTATTTTTACAGGGAAACCTATTACCATAATATTCATCTGCGGAACTAATTTTGCAAGTATTCCCATAATAACGTTTGTTACCATTAATGCTATAAATACAGGAGCAGTAATCTGGATTGCAATTATAAATATTTTAATAAAAGTAGTTATTACATACATCATAGCATCTTTTGTAACGGTAAAATCACCAACAGGCATATAATCAAATGACTGAGTAACTGCACGCATAAAAATATGATGCCCTGAAATTGCAAGAAAAATTAAAGTACCTAAAATATTATATACCTGACCAGAATATGAAACGTTTGCATTTGTAGTAGGGTCTATAACACTAACCATACTAAAGCCCATTTGATAGTCCACTAAATAACCACCAAGCTGTAAACCAGTAAAAAGCAGACTTGTCATACCACCAATACATACACCTATTAATATTTCTTTAGTAACAGAGATTACAAGCCATAAAAGGTTTGGGTCTGTAATTGTAACAGGTGTTACAACAGGTAAAAGTAATAATGATATAATAAGGGTTAAAATCATACGTACCTGATTATTAAGTGAGGTACTGCTAAATATGGGAGCAGTAAAAAATATACCACCCATACGCATTATTATTAAAAAGTATGTTAAAAGTCTTGATGGCTCAAAAAGATTTTCAAACCCCATAACTCTCTACCTAATAATTATTGTATTTAGATATATACTCTTTTAAACCTTCATATATACCTTTTGCAACTTTCTTTCTATAAGCTGATGATTTTAATTTAGAAGCATCTTCACTGTTAGAAATAAACCCAGTTTCCACTAAAATAGCAGGCATTGTAGCACCAACAAGTACATAAAACGGCGCCTGTTTTACTCCTAAATTTTGTTTTTTAGAAGCATTTACACTTTTTACTAAATTGCTTTGCACAGAACCTGCCAGCGAAACAGATTCTTCTAATTTTGAATATTTTAAAATATCTTTTAATATTCCCTGTAAATCAGATATTGATTTTGTAGTTGCTTGGTTTTCAAGTGCTGCCACTTCCAATGCTGCTCTATCATTTGTTACGTTAAACACAAATGTTTCAAGCCCTGATGCAGCTTTATTCTTTGCAGCATTAGCGTGTATTGATACAAAAATATCTGCCTTTAATTTATTTGCAATAGCTGTTCTTTCTTCTAAAGGTATAAAAATATCTTTATCTCTTGTTAAGTGAATATTTAATTCTGGGTCTGCTTTTAAATATTCATAAAGATATTTACTAATTTCAAGTACAATATCTTTTTCACGCATACCGTTATATACTGCTCCCGGGTCTTTTCCTCCGTGTCCCGGGTCTATAACTATTGTCCTGATTTTAAGCCCTAATGCTGCACCTAAAGTTATATCATTAGGTAAATCGTTAGGGCCTTTCACTTTCATATTATCTTGCGTTGCTTGTTTTTTAGGTGCATTCTTATCATTTTGTGCCACAATAGCAGGAGTTCGTTTTACTTCCTTCTTACGCTGCTCATTAAACACATCCACAACTATTCTACTTGGGTTACTCATTTGAAATACTGTAAAATCTTTCACATTTTCAGAATCAAGCACAACCCTTGTTCGTTTTTCCTGTGGGTGATACCCAAGGCGTACAGCACTTAAAAGCCCGTCTTTAATAGATAAATTTCTTGATACATTACCACCAAGTATGGAATTATTAATATCAATTGTAAGGCGTGGTGGCTTATGAAGTGCAGCATCTGCCTTTAACCAGTGGCTTGAATATTCTGCATTGTTTGATAAATCTATAACTATCCTTGTATAATCTTTATCTGAAAAATACCTGATACCATGAACGTTTACAGTTTTTCCAGAAGCTGTAGCCCCTGAATCCTGCCCAGCAGAAACTGATACCACATCTTCATCATCTTCTTCTGCAATATTTTTTACAGGCTTTCTTTCTGGCTCTTTCACTGGCTCTTTTACTGGAGTATTCTGAGCTGTTTGAGGGCGTGTAATTGTTGAGCGGTTATTAGTGCCAAGGCTGGCAAGTTTTTTTTCTGCCTCTTTTGCTTCACTGCTTTGAGGGTGCTTTTGCATTAATTTATTAAGTGTAAATTTGGCCGAAGTAGTATCACGCTTCATAATAAATACATCGGCACTTTCTAAGTATGCACGCCTTGCAGCAGGTGAAGAAAAGGCACTTTGTACCATACGGTAGTAATTAAGTGATTTTTCTAAATCAGTCTGCATATTAAAACGTTCATATGCTCTGCGATAGGAACGGGCAGCACCAAGCAGTGCATCATCTGCATTTCTGCCTGAGGGATTATCTGCATACATTTTATAAAATTTATCACCAATAGTAGTATATGATTTTCTACCTATCTGGCTTGTTTTATCAAGCAGTGTTAAATCCTTATACATATCATCAATGCTTGAAGCATAAGAAAATACACTTAATAATAAAAGCCAAAATACCACATATATTGATGGTTTTTTTATAATATTTTTAAACATTTACACCTGATTTATATTATACTTTAACATTCTATTCTATCAATGATAAATGAAAATATCAATATTTATTGTAAAAATATCATTAAATAACTTCAAGATTAGTTAAGTTTGCTTTTTAAGTATTTGCCAGTGTATGATTTTTCACACTTCACACAGTCTTCCACAGTGCCTTCAAACACTATGTTTCCACCACCATCGCCACCTTCTGGACCTAAATCTATTATATAATCAGCACATTTTATAACATCTAGATTATGCTCAATAATTACAACAGTATTGCCGCCATCTCTTAAACGCATAAATATTTTTATTAACTTATTAATATCATCAAAATGAAGCCCTGTGGTTGGTTCATCAAAAAGATATAATGTTTTTCCTGTGGAGCGTTTCATCAACTCTTTCGCAAGTTTTACACGCTGAGCTTCCCCACCTGATAAGGTAGTTGCAGGCTGGCCAAGTTTAATATAACCTAAGCCCACATCTCTTAAGACATCCAGCTTGCTTTTAAGTTTTGGTATATTATCAAAAAATTCCGCAGCCTGATTAACTGTCATCTCCAAAACTTCTGCAATATTTTTGCCTTTATATGTAATATCTAATGTATCTCTATTATATCTTGAGCCTTGGCAGGTATCACATTTTACATACATATCTGGCAGAAAGTGCATTTCTATTTCAATGTAGCCTTCCCCTTGGCATACTTCACATCTGCCGCCTTTTTTATTAAAAGAAAACCTGCCTGCATTATACGCTCTTTTTTTGGCTTCTGCTGTCATGGCAAAAAGTTCCCTAATATCTTTAAAAATATCCGTATATGTTACAGGGTTACTGCGGGGTGTTCTGCCTATTGGTGACTGGTCTATATCTATTACCTTATCAATATGCTCTACACCTGTAATCATCTTATGCTCGCCTACAGTATAAGCTGAGCCGTATAACTGTTTCATAAGTTCTGGGTATAAAATATCTAATATTAATGTAGATTTACCAGAGCCACTTACTCCTGTAACGCAGGTCATAAGCCCCAATGGGATAGATACATTTATGTTTTTAAGGTTATGCTGCCTTGCACCTTTTATTGATATTACTTTATTTTTATTAACCTTATGGCGTTCTTTTGGCACTTCAATTTTAAGCCTGCCTGAAAGATAGCCACCAGTTAATGATTTTTCTGAATGGATAAGTTCCTGTGGTGTGCCTTGAAAAACTACTTCACCACCTTTTCTGCCTGCTCCTATTCCCATATCTATAATCTGGTCGCACTGCATGATAGTATCTTCATCATGCTCAACCACAATAACGCTGTTGCCTATATCTCTTAAATTTTTCAGTGTTGCTATAAGCATATCATTATCTCTTTGGTGCAGCCCAATAGATGGTTCATCTAAAACATAAAGTACACCTGTAAGCCCTGAGCCAATTTGGGTAGCAAGGCGAATACGCTGAGCCTCCCCACCTGATAAAGTGGAAGCTTTCCTATCCATTGTAATATAATCAATACCCACATCGTTTAAAAAGTGAAGACGTCTTAAAATTTCTTTAATAATCTTATCTGCCACCTCTTTTTTAAACCCTTCAAACCTAAGAGATGAGAAAAATTCAATCGCCTTAGTAATATTAAACTTAGCAACTTCAGCAATATTAAGCCCATTTATTTTTACAGATAAACTTTCGCTTTTAAGCCTTGAGCCATGGCAGGTATCACATGGCTTAAATGTCATATATTTTTTTGCTGTTTCTATTTCACTTATAATGCCAGAAGATAACATCTGCTGCAGCTCACCAATTACACCATTAAACTCTTTTTCATAAAAAACTTTTTTATCACCTTTAAATGTAAAAAGCTCTAATGGTTCTTCCACACCGTATAAAATAATATCCTTATGTTTTTGCGGAAGTTTTGACCATGCAGCATTTAAATCAATATTATACTTCGCTGAAAGTGCGTTTAATATATTATAAAAGTGGAAGTTATCATACTGCTCCCATACTTTTACAGCACCTTCTCTTATACTTTTATTTTTATCAGGTATTATAGCACTTTCATCAAATACAGAACGTTCACCAATACCTTCGCATTCTGGGCAGGCTCCAAATGGGTTATTAAATGAAAAAATACGCGGCTCAACTTCTGCAATACTTATGCCGCAGTCAATACAGGCAAATTTTTCACTGTATAATTTTTTCTCGCCATTACATATGATTTCCACTAAACCTTGGGCGTGTTTTAAAGCTATTTCCACAGAATCTGTTAAACGCCTTGCTATATCATCTTTTAATATAATCCTGTCAACTGATATGGAAACATCATGCTTTATATTTTTATCAAGCTCTATTTCATCTTCAAGACGCATGCTTTCCCCATCCACATAAGCACGCACAAACCCAGCTTTTAGCATATCTTTAAAATATTTTTTAAACTCACCTTTTTTACCTCGCACAACAGGTGCTAATATTTCAACTTTAGTGCCTTGTGGATTTGAAAGTACATCATCTACTATTTTCTGTACCGTAAATGACTCTATCTGCTTATTACAGCTTGGGCAGTATACATCACCAACTCTAGCGTATAAAAGCCTCATATAATCATATATTTCTGTAATAGTTCCAACTGTAGAACGTGGGTTTTTGCTGATTGATTTTTGCTCAATACTAATAGCAGGGGATAGATACTCTATTGTATCTACATCTGGTTTTTCCATTAATTCTAAAAACTGCCTTGCATAAGAAGAAAGCGATTCCACATACCGTCTTTGACCTTCAGCATATAAAGTATCAAAAGCTAAAGTTGATTTACCTGAACCACTTACGCCTGTTATTACAACTAAAGAATTTTTTGGTATATCTAAATCTATATTTTTAAGGTTATGCTGCCTTGCTCCACGTATAATTATATTATTCTTCATATATTTTTAGCAGTAAACTGCCTTTTACTCCTTATATTAAAATTTCTTATATATTAAATTAATCTAATGCGTTGGCGTTTTTAAGGCTTATCCATGCTACTTCGCCATATTTTTCATCATAGTAAAATACCATATTATCCATTGGCTCTTTTACCACTGCCCCCACATTATAAAACATTACTGTAACGCCTTCAAAAACTTTATTTTTTACTTTCATTCTAGGGTTTTTAGCTTTATTTTCTTTAATAAGCCTTGCTTCTCTTGTATCAAGCTCTTTAATTAAATCATTAAGAGAAGCTTTTACTTCCTGCATTTTTATTATTTTTGGGTGGTTTGCTATTTTTGGTCTTTTTAAATTAAACCTAGATAAAGCAGTATCAACCCGCTCAATTGTTTCTTGAATACGTGCTTTTTCTCTGCGTAATTTTTCAAGCTCAAACTCAATATAATATTTCATACCAAGTATTACATTAAATTTTGAATTACCGTTTGTACCAAGCTGTTTTACAGAAATATCTTGAAATGCACGGATAAGACCACCTGCAATAATACCATCACCATTCATAGCATCTATTTTTACACCTGCAAAAAGCTCGCAGTTAAAAGCATATTTCCGTATTTCTATACTTTCTTTTGCATATACTTTTGCCTTTTCTGCATAACCTATAATAGCAGAGCCGCCAGCCCTAATAAGCCCAGAACCAGAACACTTTATACCAGTTCTTAAAATAACATTGCCCTTTGCAATTATTTCGC
Source organism: uncultured Mucispirillum sp. (assembly GCA_944324495.1). GTDB lineage: Bacteria > Chrysiogenota > Deferribacteres > Deferribacterales > Mucispirillaceae > Mucispirillum. Next base: position 55,058 of record CALUWN010000010.1, read on the forward strand.
AATCCTGACATATGCCGTCAACAAGTATATGCTTTTCAGCTTCTATGGTAAACCCAGAAAGTACATCGCCTTTTATATGAACTGAGCCATTAAAACGAATGTTTCCTGTAGAATAGTCCACATTACCTTTTACCATATATACAGGGTAAACCCCAAGGCGTTTGTTACCAAAATCAACATAACCATCTGTTGTAGCTGTAAAAATAGTACCTGCCTCATTAACTGTAGCACCATCACCGGGAAGTATTACAATATCTTTAGCTGGTATTGGTGTTACTTCTTCACCTTTAATATTTCTACCGCGGCTGCCTTGGATTGCTGGTTTTTTTGTGATTAATACATCACCTTTTTCAACCATTACTATATTATCAAGGTTTTTAAAGTCTACCTTACCGTCTTTGATTTTTGGTTTTTTATCTGCCGTTCCAAAATGAAGTGTTATCTCTGCATCTTTCCCCATAGTAGGACGTATGCCTTCTGCAACAACTTCATTTTCAATAACTTCGCCATCTGCAAACCTGTGAAAAAGACCGTTTATCTGTTCTTTATCAATATTTTCAATTTCTTCGTTATGCAAATATTCCATTACTTCTTCTAAAGTATGCATTTTCCCTTCATTTAGTGCTGGGTACATAAATAAAAACCCAGTAAATGCACCCTCATCGGTAGTTATAAATACTTTAGAATCCTGTATTTTTTCCACACAGTGAAATATTATTGTAGCACGCTCTTCACTACCGCCTTCTATTTCATATTCATTAGGGCGAAGATTATATATTTTATTACAAATATCTCTTGCATGCTCTTGAGGCTTTGATGCCTTTACTACTATCTTATCCATCTTTTGGTATCCTAATTAAAAAACAGGTATATGAGCCCAGTTTGGAACGTACTCTAATTGTACCAGAATGAGCCTTTATTATATCCTGTACTACTGCAAGCCCTAACCCTGTACCCTTTATTTTGCCTGATGTGAAAAATGGTTGGAATAATTTTGAAATATTTTCTTTTGAAATACCTTTACCAGTATCTGCCACAAGAAAACTTATATCTTTTCCTGTTCTTTTAATGGAAAGGATAATTCTGCCATTATCACTAACTGCATCAGCAGAGTTATTAAGCAGGTTAAAAAATACTCTAAAGAGCCTGTTTTTATCTGCCACTATTTCATCATCACTTTTAATTCTAAATTCTATCTGAATATTTGGGCTTTTTGCAAAGGCTTCGCTGTAAAGTTTTAATTCATTTACAAGTTCATTTATAGAAAATTTTGTTTTATGAAGCACAAGCTTATCTTTTGATAAATCAAGCATATCCGTAGCTAAAATACCAATACGCTTCATTTCACTTTTAACAGCTTTTATATATTCATAAATATTGGAGTTTTTATCAATTTCTTCTTCCATAAGCCCAAGATAAACATCTGCAATAGATAATAGGTTTGAAATATCATGGGCAACTGATGATTTTAAAAGCCCTATTGCCTGTAAATTTTCATTGGCACGCATTTTTGTATAAATATTGTGGCGTTCAATAGCTAATGCACACTGGGAAGCAATGTATCTTGCAATAGAAACTTCATCTTCATTAAAGTAATCTTCATCTTTATCAGTTAAATTAAAAACGCCTAATATTTTACTGCCAGCCTTTAAAGGAAGAGCTAAAAATGACTTACTCCCCCTGCCAGATGATGAGCTTTTATTAACAATATATTCTGTACCTGTGCCTGCCACATCACCTACAATACCTTGTTTTACAGATAGTGAGTTATGGTTTTGGGCAGCACCTGTGTAGCAGTTAATTGTGAGTGTATCCCAGTCAATAAGCATAATGGAAGCGTTGCGAACTTTTAAATAATCGCCAGTGATTTTAACAATATCTGGTAGTAAGGTATCAAGCTCCATATTTGAGTTGATTTCTGCCGAAATCTTAATGAGAGCATTTAATAATTGTCCCTTCAATGTAACACTTCCATTATAGTTATTGGTTATTCACCAATTATATCATACTGCATATTTCTAATTTTAGGAATAAACCCTGCTGATTTTATTATATGCTTAATTTCTTCAGTTTTCAAACGAAAATTTGCACCAGCTGCACGAACTACATTTTCTTCTATCATAACTGAGCCAAAATCGTTACCACCATAGTATAACCCAATTTGAGCAACTTTTGCACCTTGAGTCACCCATGATACTTGAATATTAGGCACATTATCAAGATAAATTCTTGCAAGTGCAAGTACTCTTAAGTACTCTATGGCAGTAACGGCTTCATCATTTAATTCACTATTGCCCGGCTGAAATGGCCATGGAATAAATGCAGTAAAACCACCTGTTTTATCTTGTAATGAACGAATTTTATCAAAATGGCTTACTATTATTTCTGCACTGTCATTTTTTCTAAACATCATAGTTGCTGTAGTTTTTAAACCCTGTTTATGAGCTTCTTCCATAACTGAAAGCCATGATGCTGAATTGATTTTATTTGGGCTTACTGCTTTTCTTGCTTCATCATCTAATATCTCTGCCCCACCACCCGGGATAGAATCAAGCCCAGCTTCAACAAGCCTTTTAATAGTTTCAGCAACAGTTAATCCACTTTTCTTTGCTATATGGTGGATTTCTGGTGGTGAAAAAGCATGAAGCCATACTGGAAATGTCTTCATAAATTTAAGCATATCTTCATAAAAATCAATTTTAAATTCTGGATGAAGCCCGCCTTGAAGCAGAATCTGTGAGCCACCTAAATCAAGAGTTTCTTTTATTTTTGAAGCTAATTCTTCTTTAGATATAACATATCCACCATCTTCACCTTCATTTTTATAAAAGGCACAAAACTTACATTTGCAAGTGCATATATTTGTATAGTTTATGTTTCTATCAATAACGAATGATACAATATTATCAGGATGCAGTTTTTTACGTACTTTATCAGCCATAGCACCAAGCTCTAAAATGTCTGCCTCTTTATACATTCTAACTGCTTCATCATATGATATTCTTTTTATTTCTTCCATGTACTTTCCTTTGTAACTTTTGTCTTTTATATACCATATACTATATTTTTTTCTATATGAAAAGTATTTTTATGGATTATGAAGTTTTTTGTATATATTTATCCTATTCTATCTTGACTTATATAATAAAATGAAATATTCTAAAACACTTATGTAATTTAGTGTATGCATATTTTTTGGAGTTGTGCAATGAATAAAGAAAAACGTCAAATAAGCATTTTTACCATTATAGGTGCAGGATATGGTATGCTTGTTGTTATGATTTTAGGTATTTCTATTTTATCTATTAATAGAATTACTTTTATTGAGAAAAATCTGCAGGAAATTAATGAAGTTAATTCACCAAAACAAAGGGTTGCTATTAACTATCGTGGCTCAGTACACAACAGGTCTATTTCTATTCGCGATGTTGTTTTTGCTAGTAATGAAAAAGATTTGAAAACATATCTTGATGAAATTAAATATGAAGAAGACTTTTATATAGCAGCAAAAAATAAAATGCAGTCTGACTTTATTGATAACAATATGCTGACTCCTGAAGAGCAGGAAATTTTAGCAAAAATCAATGCAACAGAAGATGAAACAATGCCTCTTATAAAGAAGATTATAGAATATAAACAAGCTGGTAATACTGAAGCTATGATAAATACATTAAATGAGGTTCGTCCTAAATTTGTATACTGGCTTAAAGTAATTAATGAATTTATTGATTTAGAAGAAAATAAAAATCAGGCTATTACTCCAGTTGTTACAAAAGGTACTGCTAACTTTAAATTTATGATGATTATAAACTCTATTATAGCTCTTTTATTAGGTTCATCTATTGCAATATTTATTATCAGATATCTTTTAAAACTTTTAGGTGGCGACCCACAAGATGCTTCTAAAAGCTTTAATGCTATCTCTCAAGGTGACTTAACTAAAGAAGTTAAAACTAATACTAAAAATACAGACAGCCTTTTATACCACATTGTATTCATGCAGGGGCATTTAAGAAACGTTATAAAAAATATTCAGCGTTCAGCTGAAGAACTTGGCTTAAGTACTAATGTTGTGGCAGAATCTTCTTCTCAGGCACAAAAAGCTGCTGAAGACCAGCACGCTGCATCTATGCGAAGTGTTGAACAAATACAAAATATGGCAGCAGGTACTGCTAAAATTGCTGAGATTGCTAAACAAACAGAACAAAACTCAGAAAAAACACTGGAGCTTTCTAAAAAAGGTAATGAAGCCATGAATAACACAACTGAAGCTATTAATAAAGTTAGTGCTACAGTGCTTGAAACTGCTGAAAAAATTAGAAATCTTAAAGATAAATCTAGTGAAATTAGCGGTAGTGCAGGGCTTATTGCTGAAGTTGCAGACCAAACTAACCTGCTTGCATTAAATGCTGCTATTGAGGCAGCCAGAGCAGGGGAACATGGTAGAGGGTTTGCAGTTGTTGCTGATGAGGTTAGAAAACTTGCAGAACGTACAGGGCAAACTACAGCTCAGATTACTAATATGATTTCAGATATTCAAAAAGAAATTGAAGTAACAGTTGCTGCTATGGAACAAACCCTTCCACAAGTTGAAAAAGGTTTAGAACTTGCAGGCATTACCAGTGAATTATTAAATGAAATTCAGGCTAAAGCTAATGACTCACTTGCTATGGCTCAAAATGTTAGTGAATCTTCAACCCAACAGGAAGTAGGTATTCAAACAGTGCAGTCATATTTATCTGAAATGGCAGATATGTCATCTAATACTCAAATGATGATGCAGGAAAACGTTAAGGAAGTTGAAAAACTTGAAACTATTTCTGCTCAGCTTAAAGATGATGCATCTTTCTTTAAATTATAATCTATAATAATATTATACATAGGGCAGTGCATATGCACTGCCCTTTTTTTTCTATACTTCTACAAATTTTATTTATCTATTTAAATACACAACTTATAATACATTAGTACTTTAAAATTATTTCCTTCATTAATGAAATATAGCTTGATTTACATATTAACTGCTTATATGGTTTAGTACAAGTTTTTTGGGTAAGTTCAGTAAAAGAAAACTATTCACATACTCATAAGCCATTATAAGCGAATGCGAAAGTTAGTAAAATATTAATAGTTTTTATCCATATTTAGGAGCTAAAGTTATATTATCACTGAGCGACTTATTTCATACGCAGTGTTTTTTGCGTAATGGTTATGGAATTTTTGTTTGAGTATTACTAATGTTTTTTATTAGTAATGCGAGTTCAAATTTCATATGGAGAAAAAAACACGGAGTGGTTATGGAATTTGGAGACGAAGGGATAATATAACATTTCTACACGTTTTTGAGATTTTCGGCGTAAAGATATGGAAAGGTAAAAATATGGCAGTAAGATATTAATAGATTATACTTAATTTAAATATATCTGAAACTGTTATATTTTTTAAGTTTACAATTTCATTTTCTTACGCTCAATATTACACAGTAGTAATATCAATAATCTATTAATAATATTACAACCCTATACAATTAAAAAGGTTAAAAGAAACTGCTTCGCCTACTATCGTAGGCTCAGAATGACAGTTATTACAATTATTTCTATTTTTACATATATTATCAAGTAGTTATAGCATTTTTTAATAAAAAATGGGGGTGCCACCAGTCATCTCTTACTATTGACATTATCTATTTATTTGTTTATATTCAAATCTCTTAAAAAATACTGGGTGTTTATAATGAATTATTTAAAAAATTTCTTATTAAGATTTAAAAATAAAAAATATATTGCAGCATTAATTATTATGCTTATTTCTATAATACTTCTTTCCTTTAACTCCACATTAAATATTACTTTTAATTTTTCATCTTCTACTGTTTCGGGGGGGGGAAATGATAATGCCTTTTTAAATATCTTATATATTACACCTTATGAACCTGCATATGATTTTTCTAACCCTGTAACTGCTAATCTTAATAGTAATACAAAAGAATATAATATCCACATTAATGCTGAATCTATAAAAAAAATAATGCTTAAATTTAATAATCTTGATAATAACACCACTTTTTCCATAGAAAGTGCTTCTATTAATACTATTTATTTACCTAAAATTTATTTTAATATTGATGGGCTTAAAAGTCAGTATAATAAACAAATATTATATAATCAAGACTATATGATAGAATTGAATAATATATCAAGAATATTAGTTGTTATACCAATACTCATTTTTATGGCAGGAATAATTTCTTTTATATATATTTTTAAAAAAGAGTTTCTATATGCTATAAGATATCTTAAGTATATTTTAAAGGAATATCCTGGAGTGTACTTTATAATTGGTATTGCTTTATTTTTATATTTTTATGAAAATATTAGACATGAGACAATATTAACTTATCTATATGCTGCATATAATGAACACAATCATTTATTAGTCTTACTACAACTTTTAAAATACGATATACTTATTATAGTTATTTTTATATTTTTATTCTTTCTAATGATTAAATCTATAAATAAAATTATAGTATATATTAGTTTGATTTTGTTATATATATTTATTTTCTTATTTTTTGTGGATACATTTTTAAGAATTTCTTTTGACAGCCGTCTTAATTTATTTTTCTTATCAGGTGAAAAAAATCTAATTCCAGATAAACAAAGCTTGTGGATTTTAATTAGTAGTTTTTTATCACTTAATATTTCTCTTAATTTACTAGTGTTATTAATATACACTATTTTATTTTCTATATTTATATTCAAAAATAAATATAAGTATATTCTTACTAAACTTCAAAGTTATTTTATAATTGGTTGTATTATTATAATAATCCCATTTTATTTTGTTGATGATTTTATAAAATTTTATTTTAGTAATAAAGTCTTTTATGATTTTATATCCGTTAATTTATTAGATACATATGCAAAAGATTATTCTGATGATTTTAAAAATAAATATAAAAATTATTCTTTAAGTTCCACATGTTATAATGGGCTTAACAGCAAAAAAAATGTAATGGTAATATTTATAGAATCTCTTTCTTCATATAAAAGCCAGTATTTTGGAAATATTGGAAATAACTTAATACCTAATATAGATAAGGTGGCAAAAGAAAATATTAATATATCAGAATATTATAGTAATGGTTCTAATTCTTCTATTGCACGCATGGTTTTTTTAACTGGCAGGAATTATATATCAAATAAATATGAATTACTATTAAAGGACAGCCTTTATAATGACAGCATTCCTGATAAATTTGCTAAAAATGGATATAGAACAATATTGTATTCAGGGGCTGATTCATCTTATGGCTCAACTAATATTATAGCAGAAAAATCAGGCATTAAAGAAATATATGATACAGTATATAATGATGTATATCTAAAAGAAGATAAAAAATATGCGTTTTTAGGGGTTGATGATAGTGTTTTATATAATTCTATTATAAACTGGTATAAGAAAGATGAAAATAAAAACTCACCTTTTTTTATGCTTGTAACTACTGTTACTTCCCACCAGCCTTATAAAGACCCTGTTACAAAAGAAAATTCCTATGATAAAACATTAGAGTTTGCAGATAATGCTGTTAATGATTTTATAAATAAATTAAAAAAAGAAAATTATTTTGAAAATGGTATATTGGTAATTACTGGTGACCATAGAGCCATGCTTCCTATAAGTAAAGAAGAATACGAAAAACTTGGTAATATAGCAAACGGGAGAATGCCTTTAGTTATAATTGATGGTGGTAAAAAATTATCTATAAAAGGAAATTATTCCCATACTGATTTAGGGAAATCTTTAGAATATCTTACTCTTGAAAAGGTATGCTTTAATGAGTTTCAAAATAATATTTTCTTAGATGAAAATAAAGAAAAATGCACTATTTTTCAAGGCTCACTTGATGTTTCTATTGTAGATGTAAAATGTGGAAATAACTATGGCAAAATAAAACTAGATGGTGATAATACAAGATTTCTTGATGACAGTAAAATAGATGAAAAAAATATGAAAAAAATTTTAGATTATATAAATTATACCAGAATATCAAAATAATATTTATGTATTTGTATTACTTTATATTATCACTTGATTTTTTCCATTTGTTTTATTATAAAAATGTATGAAAGAAAATAACAACAAACGTGTTAATTGTTTTGATTGCATCCATTTGCAGATTACATGGCAGCCTCAGACTCCTTATGCCTGTAAAGCAATAGGATTTCGTTCAAAAATGATACCATCCTTAGAAGTATTTAAAAATTCAGGCACCCAGTGTATGCATTTTTTTCCTAAATCAAAACCCTCTAAATAAATTTTACAGGAGGTATGAGTATTATGAAGAAAAAATTATTCTTTAAATCTAAAGGTATGGCTCCGGGTACGGTTATTTATGAAGGTGATACTCCACCTGCAAAAACAAATATCTCAATATATGAAATAACAGAACATAGTATCATTAAACATGATAACGTTATAGATTCAAAAAATTGTTTGTGGATAAGAATATCTGGGCTTTCTGATACTCAATATATATTAAATTCTTTAAACCAGTTTGAAATTAACAGCCTGACTTTAGAGGATATTTTTGAAACATATCATAACCCTAAATTTGATGATACTTTTGATTATGATTTTATAATTATGCGTTCCATAAATTTTAATGATGATATGCAGGACAACCAAATATCTTTTATTGTAATGGATAATATTTTAATTACATTTGAAGAATATGAATGTGATGAATTTAATATTGTATTACAACGGCTTTTTAAACATTACAATAACTTTTATTTAAGAGGTATTAATTATCTAGTATATGCTTTAATAGATGCTATGATAGATAACTATATTACACTTCTAAACAATATAAATTTAGCAGTAGATAATTTAGAAGATACAATGTCTGAAGATGTGCTGCTTCCATGTGATACTTCAGAACTTTTCTATTTAAAACGAAAAGTAAACTTTTTATCACGCCATACTCGTGCTTCTTATGATGTTGTAAACCAGCTTTTAAGGCTTTCTATGGAAAATAATAATCTGCATGATGAAACAAGCATTGTACCATATTATGAAGATTTATTTGAGCATTCATTGTATTTAAACGAAGCTATGCAGTATTGCAAAGATTCTATAAGAGGCGTATATGATGAAAATATGACAAGGCTTCAAATGAAATCAAATAAATTTATAAATATACTTACTATGCTTTCTACATTAATGCTTCCCCCTATGGTAGTTGGTGGAATATTTGGTATGAACTTTGAGGTAATACCTTTCACATCTTATCCCCATGGGTTTGCCATAAGTTTGATAGCCATGTTTGGAATATCATTTGTACTTGCAGTAATCTTTAAAAAGAAAGGTTATTTTTAATATGCTGCATGTAAATTAAGCAGGGTAAAATATCTAAATTAGAGTATTGGCTTATGCTTATAATGACAGAAAGTACAAAAATATGTATAAAAAAGTATAACTTTATAAAAAAATAGAATATTAATAATATATTCGTCTATAATTTTTAATAAGTTTTACACACTGCTTTCTGTCATAATAAGTCAGGCAAAATATATAAAATGTAAAATTTTCTGATAAGTTTAGAATATTTAAATTGCTAATCACACGAAAAACCCCATTTGTATATAACAAATGGGGTTAGCATTTTTAATTTATTATATTTTACTGCATTGCTGTTTAGTTTTCATCAATGATGAATTTTTGAGGGTTAACAGGTATACCGTTAACTAATACTTCATAGTGAACGTGTGGACCAGTACTTCTACCAGTAGAACCAACTTTTGCGATTACATCGCCTTTTTCTACTTTATCACCAACTTTTACAGTAAGTGAGCTGTTGTGGCCATACCTTGTCATATAACCATAACCATGGTCAATGGTAACTATTTTACCATAACCTGCTTTCTCCCCTGAAAATACAACTATACCTTTTGCTGTTGCTCTAACAGGAAGACCTGATTTTGCTGCAATATCAAGCCCTTCATGGAAAACTCTTCTACCTGAAAATGGTGAGTTTCTAAAACCAAACTTAGAAGACACCCAACCTTTTGTAGGCCATATAGTTGGTGTTGAAAGCATTACAAGACGCTGTTCTTCAAGAAAATCAATAAGTTTTGCAAGGCTTACTTCTCTTTTATTCATTTCTATACGCATAACATCAAGTGTTTCATTTAAGCTGTCAAAAAATTCCTGCTCTCTTCTGTCTGAAAAAGCATAGTAATCTCTTAATATATCAACTTCCTTACCACCTACGGCAACCTGTTTTACTACTCTGCTGCCATCTTGATAAGATACAAGCTCTCTCACTTTATACTCAAGCTCGTCAAGTTCACTCATTTTACTGTTTAATTCATCTAACTGTTGAAGATAATTGGCAAACTGTGCTTTAAATACTGCATTACCAGAACCGTCCATAGTGACAGAAGCCTGTTGAAGCTTGGAATCTTGATAAAAAGAGTATGCAAGATAGGATGCCACAAGTGTTGAAGAAAGTAAAAGTACTAAAACTATACCTACTACCCAAAATGGACGTGTGGATAACAGTAATGTCTTACTCTTTCCATATTTTTCTGGGTCAAATATCATAACAGTATATTTTTTTGCCATTATCCACTCCTATACAATTACACTTATTCAAATATATCGGCAATATTGTAAATAATATTAGTTTCTAATTATTTCATTTATGACAGAATTCTCAATAATAATCAAGTAAAATATAATATTTATGCAATATTTTTTATATACACATTTGTCAATTATTATTTATTTTCAATACTATATAACTTTTGTATCTAGTATTTCTTTCACTTTTTCTGCCAAATTACTTGATACATCAAGTAAAATTACTTCTCCAGTTCTTCTGATAACAACTTCTATCTTTCCTTCTGAAAGTGTTTTTTTACCAACACTAACTCTTACAGGATAGCCTATTAAATCAGCATCATTAAATTTAACGCCTGCCCTTTCGTTTCTATCATCTATTATAACATCAACCCCTAAAGCTAATAGAGCATCATATATTTCATCTGCCTTTTTAATAACTTCATCATCGTTTGTATTAACAGGAATAACCACAACTTCAAATGGTGCAATAGCTTTCGGCCATACTATACCTTTTTCATCATAATGCTGCTCTATGGCACTTGCTGCCGTTCTGCCTACCCCTATACCGTAACAGCCCATAACAATAGGTATATTTTTACCATTTCTATCAAGAGCTTTTGCTCCCATACTTTCTGAATATTTTGTACCTAGTTTGAAAATATGCCCTACTTCAATACCTTTTGTTTCTTCATACACGCCATCACAGTGTGGGCATTTATCACCGGGCAAAGCATTTCTTAAATCAAAATAACCTTCAATTTTAGCATCTCTTTCTAAGTTTACATTTTTAATATGGTAACCTTCTTTATTTGCACCAACTACTATGTTTGATACATATTTTAAAGCATTATCAACATATACTCTTAAAGGCATATTTACTGGGCCAAGAGAGCCAACAGAACAGCCTGTTTTATCAAGCACTTCATAATGCTCTGCAAATTCTGCTGATTTTGCTTTAACTATATTTTTTACTTTAGAAAGGTTTACTTCATGGTCGCCTCTCACCATACAGGCAACATATATATCTTCTTCCCTGCCATCAACTACTACGCCTTCGCATCTAATAATCATAGTTTTTGGCACATGTATTATATCAACACCTAAAAATTCTGCTACTTCTAAAGCTGTATGTTTATTAGGAGTGGCTACTTCTTCCATTTCATTTAACTCTGCGTTTTCTTTTTTCCCACAGTCTACAACCACTGCTTTTTCCACATTGGCAGAATATTCGCATTTATTACATGAAATAATTGTATCTTCACCAGTATCAGCAAGCACCATAAATTCATGAGAAAATGAGCCACCAATAGAGCCAGTATCAGCATCTACCACTTTATGAGCAAGGCCGCAGGCTGTAAAGATTGCCCTATAAGCATCATACATTTTTTTATAACTAATATCAGCCCCTGCATCATCTATATCAAAAGAATACGCATCTTTCATTATAAATTCTCTGCCACGCATAAGCCCAAACCTAGGGCGTACTTCATCGCGGAATTTTGTTTGTATTTGATATAGTGTAACAGGCATCTGTTTATATGAATTAACTTGAGATTTTACAATATCTGTAATAACTTCTTCATGGGTAGGGCCAAGACAGAATTCTCTTTCACCTCTATCTTTAAACCTTAAAAGTTCTTTACCAAAATGGAACCATCTGCCTGATGACTGCCAAAGCTCTGCCGGCTGTACTACGCTCATTAAAAGCTCAATACCACCTGCTTTATTCATATTTTCACGAATAATATTTTCTACTTTACGGATAACTTTTAGACCCAGTGGCAAATAATCATATATACCTGCTGCCACTTTTTTAATCATAGATGCTCTAAGCATTAACTGGTGGCTTACCACCTCTGCTTCTGAAGGAATTTCTCTTAAAGTCTGTATAAAATATCTACTTTGTCTCATATGCTGCCCTGTTTAAAAAAATTATAGTTATCTCTTATATTATATAGTAAAAATTTAATCAATAAAAATATTTACTATACAGCACTTACTGCTATATTTTCTGAAAAACTGCCATAGGGCTGGCAGGAAGCAGCCTGCTCCTTAATAACTTTGCTTTCTGTTTCTTCTTCTATAACATATGAGTTTGTAGCTTCTAATAGAGTTCTAGCAAAAACATTATTAACATGGTGGCCTGATTTGCTGGCTTTTATTTTACCTTGAAGCCTATATCCGATTAAGGCTAAATCACCAAACATATCAAGTATTTTATGGCGTACAAATTCATTAGGAAACCTAAGCCCTTCTTTATTTAATACACCCTCTTTATCATCAATTACAATAGCGTTATCTAAAGAACCGCCTTTTGCAAGCCCCATAGACCATAAAGCTTCTACTTCGCGTTTAAAACCAAAAGTTCTTGCTATGCCTATTTCTTTATGAAATGTATTTTCATCATATACATATGTAAAAACCTGCCTGCCAATTACAGGGTGAGGATAATCAAGCTCAAAAGTTATTTCAAAATTATCACAGGGCTCAATTTCAACAGTTTTGCCTTCATATTCAATAGAGACAGGGCGTGTAACTTTTAATACTTTTCTTTTTTCCTTTTGAGCAAGAATACCTGCTTTTTCTATATTTTCAATTACTTCTTTAGCTGAACCATCAAGTATTGGTACTTCTGTACCAGATACTGATATGAAAGCATTATCTATACCCTGACCGTAAAAAGCAGCAGAAAAATGCTCAATAGTACTTATAGGAAGCCCGCCACAGTCAATTGTTGTTGCAAGCTGAGTAGAAGAAACATTATATGGAGTAATACGCGTATAATCACAATGGCGTACATCATCCCTTTTAAATTGAATACCTGTATTACAAGGAGCAGGGCTGATAACAGCTTGAAACTCCTTACCACTGTGTAAACCTATACCGTTTATTGTAAATGCTTTAGCTATTGTTTTTTGCATATACACTGCCCCTTAATATATCTACCTTCATAAGTATCTGACAAATATAAGCAAAAAATATGCCATAGTTAAGTTATTGATAAGTAAGGATAAAATTAATACAGGGTGTATATTTTAAAACACACACCCCATATTTTTGTTTATTTTTTTAAACATACAGATGTTCTATTTTATCTCATATCAAAGCTGTCATAGTGTATCTGCTTACTGCTTATGCCATTATTTTTAGCACTTTCCTGTATTGTTTCCCCAAATTTTTCAGGTCCGCAGTACCACAGTGTTACATTTGTTATATCTTTTATTGCATCTTTTATTTTATCAAAAGAAAGCCTGCCCTCTTTTGATGTATCAATGTAATGAAATCGTACGCCTGTTTTCTGTGAAAGCTCCTCTATTTCTTTAAATGGGTTTTCGCCGCGACCGCTGTAATAAAAATCTACATTATCAACTTTTTTGCCTTCTGCTGCTAAATACTCAAGCCGTGCAATAAATGGAGTTATACCGATACCACCTGCAACCCATATCTGCTGATTAGTACTTTCAAAAGTAAATGTGCCGTAAGGACCTTCTACAAGCACTACATCTGTAACTTTTATGCTGTTTTTTAAAGCCTTTGTATAATCACCCAGCTCTTTAATAATAAAGCGTATTACATTATTTTCCTTATCACAGCCTGCAATACTAAAAGGATGTGGCTCTTTTTTATGACCAAACCTTAAAAATACATACTGACCTGCTTTAAAATCAAATGGTTTCATAGTTTTAATATCTATTACCATTGTTTTATTATTTTCATTGTATGAATATTTTACAACTTCACCAAATACTTTATGTTTATAGCCTATAAGTTGCAGTAAATCTATTATAGCACACACTACACCAATAAATATTATAATAGATAACATAAAACTTCCAATTGAGCCAAACCATGCACCTTTTATTTGTATTGTAAAAGAGTGATATGCTGCAAATAAAAATAAAACTGGTATTGTTTTATGAATATATCTGAAAATGTGGTAAGGTACTTTTTTAATTAAAGCTACAATAAGCACAATAACAAAAGCATAAAAAGCATATTCTACCATATCATTACCAATGTGGTATACCTGTTTGGCAAAATCGCTGATAGTAGAAACACCTTTTACTTTTGGCGGCAGTGTAAAAATAAGTTTACAAATATCAATAAACCAAGTTTCAGTAAACCAGTGAACTATTGATGATACAAAAGCCCAAATACCAACCCATTTATGGATTTTATAGGCTTTATCAAGCCCGCCTGCATAGTTATTAATTATACTAAAACGGACAGATAATACCATACTCATAACCATATAAACAATAGCTATTGAGCCTGTTAAATAAAGTGATAATTCCTTGTAATGCCAAATATTGATGTTTGTAAAAAGCTCATTAAAACTTGGTGATAAAATAAATATCAAACAGCCAAGCAGTAAACCGCTTATACTCCATATTGAAATTTTTCCCATACTCTTCCTCTCTCAAAATGTTATATTGTAATATAGTTGATAAAAACTAATAAAGGTTACAATACACTTATTATTTGACAAAGATATACAAGTATTAGTTCAATATGGAGTATTTAAAACCTTTATCCGTTTGTTATTTTTGAAAGTGTACTTAAAACATCTGAACAGCTTTTGCTAAACTCATCAGGTGATTTAATCTCATCCCCAAGATTATCACCTAATTTATCCATCACATTAAAATAAATATCACTTACTTCATCAGTAGAATATTCTTTATCTGCAATAGATATGCCGATAGAAGATAAAAAAGAAATCTGATTTGCGTTTAAGATACTTGTTAATTTATGCATACTAATACCTCCTACTAATTATAAGTTTAATAAAATTTATTAATGATTACAAGGCAAAATTTTATATTTAATAATTTCCTTTTATTAACAGAATTATAAATAATTTTTGCATTTATTTTTATTTTAGGATTGATTTTGTATTGTTTTCTTATATACTATATCATATAAGATTAATGGAGTATAATATGTTAAATATTGGATGTCATCTTTCCTCATCAAAAGGCTTTAAACATATGGGGGAAGAAGCTTTAACTATAAATGCAAATACTTTTCAATTTTTCAGCCGTAATCCTAGAGGTTCAAAAGCTAAAGCTGTTGATAAAAAGGATACTGAAAAATTAAATGAAATAGCAAAAAACAATAATTTTGCACCTATTTTAGCCCACGCCCCATACACACTTAATGCCTGCTCAAGTGATGAAGGTTTAAGGGAGTTTGCCCGCAATACTATGGCTTCAGATTTAGAAATTATGGAGTATATTCCTAATAACCTGTATAATTTTCACCCGGGAAGCCATGTGGGTCAAGGTGTAGATATTGCAATTGATTATATTTCTGATATGCTAAATGCCATATTAAAAGAAGAATACCATACAACAGTTTTACTTGAAACGATGTCTGGCAAAGGCAGTGAAGTTGGTGCTTCATTTGAAGAAATTAGAAGAATTATAGATAAAGTAGAGCTTAACCATAAACTTGGCGTATGCCTTGATACATGCCACGTTTATTCTGCAGGTTATAATATTGTAGAAGATTTAGACGGTGTATTAGAACAGTTTGATAAAATCATTGGGCTTGAAAGACTTAAAGCGGTGCATTTAAACGATTCTATGATGCCATTTAACAGCAGAAAAGACAGGCATGAAAAAATAGGTAAAGGTACTATTGGGCTTGATGCTATTATAAAATTTATTAACCATCCAAAACTTGCCCACCTGCCTTACTATTTAGAAACACCTAACGAACTTAATGGGTATGCTGAAGAAATTAAATTATTAAGAGAAAATCATATGTAATAAATTGGTTGGGAGAATTAATATGAAAATCACTACAAAATCTATTTATGCAATTAGAGCACTTCATACTCTAAATATGCTTTCTGAAAACAACAAGCCTATTGGTATTGCTGTATTATCAGATAAACTTGGGCTTTCAAACAAATATTTAGAGCAGATTTTTTCTTCATTAAAAAAGCATAGACTTGTTGTTGCTACAGCAGGTAAATTGGGTGGATATCATCTTTCACGCCCTGCCTCTCAAATTTCTATATTGGATGTTATCACAGTTATGGATGGTGGCATTATACCAGTACACTGTGTTAATAATAAAGAATGTACTGTATGTTCAGAATGCTCCATTAATGGATTATGGACAGAAATGAAAGTCCATATGGAAGAATATCTCAAGGGCATCAGCATTGAATCTTTAATTGATAAAAAATACCCAGTGCTTGGATGCCCTGATTAATACTAAAATTATTTTAATTTTAAATTTTTATAAAACATACCTATAATCACAATTAATGCAGCGCATACAGACAATATTATTCCGTTCATTTCAAAATAGCCAGAATCTATTCCTGTATATACAGGCATAATAAGTGCAATAATTCCGCCCACTGCTGCAACTGTCTTTTGGTTAAGTACTGCCATTACAAGTGCTAAAACAAACCCTGCAAATGTTATGATATTTTCCAGTTCAAATATTAAATCCACCATATTCCTTAAAGTATATTCATTTAAGGATGCAAAAAATATTGAATCATACAAAAAATATAGCTGTGCTGCTAACCCTAAAACACTAAATAAAATTAATAATTGTTTTGCTTTCATACATTACTCTCCTTTAATTTATTTAATTTTTCCATTCTTGCTTTTTTAAAAAAATATTTTCTACTTAATCGTTTCATTATAAATACATAAGCTATGACAAGTGGGATAAACGCCCCAACCCATGCTATAGGGCTTGCCCATGAAATGCCTGTAAAACCAAAGTAAACAGAAAGTCCAACAGCAGCCACTACCCTCATAATAAGCTCCATAACTCCTGCAACCGTAGGTATTATACTGTTTCCAAGCCCTTGAAGTGTGCTTCTAAAAACAAGCAGTAATGCTAAAAATGTATACATAGAACAGTTAATTATTAAATAGGTTTTTGCAAGTGAAATAATTTCTTCAACTTGTGCTGGGTCTTTTACGCTGTCACCTAAAAACAGTCTAACAGAAAAATCTGCAAGCAGCAAGATAATAACTGCACTAATTAATGCAAATGCAACAGATACTATACTTCCCTGCTGCACACCCTTTCTAATTCTTGGAATATCACCTGCCCCATAGTTTTGTGCAGTATATGTAGCCATGGTTATACCAAAGGATAATAGGCATTGTACAGCAAGCACATCTATTCTTTGAGCTACAGTGAATGCACCAATAGCTAGTGAACCTAAATCATTTAATGCCCATTGAAGCACAACTATACCTATTGCAATAATTGCAACTTGAATTGCCATAGGGATACCTACACGAATATGCTCCCATACATCTTTTTTTGTAATTTTCCAGTCACTGCCCCTTGCCTGTAACTCTGGTACAAAACGCCTTATATATTCAAAACATAAAAGACTTGCTATAATTTGAGAAATAACAGTTGCAAGCCCTGCCCCTGCAACACCCATATGAAAATAAAGGATTAATATATAATCAAGAGCAATATTTACTATACATGCTACAATCAAGAAATAAAGCGGCCACTTACTGTTTCCTATGGCCCTTAACACATTTGAAAAAAGATTAAAAAAAATAGCAGCACCTGTGCCCCAAAAGATTACTATTATATAGTCATAAGCCATATCATAAAGCTCTAATGGTGTGCGTATTTTATGTAAAAGATAACCTGCTAATATAACACTTATTATCGTTAATATTACTGTAATTATAGCTGATAATATTATAGAAGCAGCTACACTTCTTCTTACGCCCTCCATATCCTTATTGCCAAACTTTTGTGCTGTAATAATGGAAAAACCACCTGTAAGACCTTGAGCAAACCCTATCATAAAAAATACCAGTGACCCAGTTACGCCAACTGCTGCTAGTGCATCTAAACTAATAGTTCTTCCCACAATCATAGTATCTGCTGTATTATAAAGCTGCTGAAATATGTTGCCTATTAATAAAGGAGCTGTAAATAAAATAATGAGCTTTAAAGGACTGCCTACTGTTAAATCTTTTTTCATATTATCACCTTCTAAAATAATATGATTTAATCAAATTCAACCTACACTACAAAAAAGAAAAAATAATGTAAAGAGTTATTTTATAGTTCTAGACAAAAAAATAAAGGCTGTTTTATAGTTTAAACAGCCCTTTTGTTTTAATTATTTAATATTGAGTGCACTTCTTCTACTACTTGAAGCGTTTTTTTAAAAAGTTTTAAATCTTCACCTTTTAATGTTTTACTATATTTTCTGCCTGCTGAACTTCTGCCTTCTATTATAATTTCTTTTGCATTTACAAGCTGCTTTAAAATTTTAATATCTGAATATATAAACTGCTGATTACCATATAAATATGAGTCATAATCTGTCTTATCTTTTAATACAATGGGGTTTCCATCATATGTTAATGTAAAATCTCGTATTTTTGCACCTATACTGGTTATATGAGTATTTTTTTCATCATCCTTGCTTAATGCTACTTCAATAGTTAAATACATTTTGCCCTTATTAATCTGGTTTGCCATTATATTTGCACCCATAATAATATTATTTTTTATGACAAGAGTATGGATGCTCTCTAAGGAAGTATAGCGTTCATCATTATTATATTCTATGATAAACTGTTCATTTCCCATATCGTAGTAATCTTTTTCCGAATTAGACCTGCTTGAATACTCTTTAAGCTTATACCCTTGTTTCTTTAAATAAGCATCAATTCTTTCAATTTTTTCATCAAAATTTGTTCTGCTTTTTGAAAACATTGTTCCAAACACACTGCAGCCTGAAGTTATAAATAATAATATAACAAGCAATAATATTCCTTTTCTCATTTTTTTCACCTGCCAATCTTTAGTTGGCGGATTGTATAATGGGGGGGGGATTTGTCAAGAAAAAAATTTATTTAGAATATAATTCTGTTTATATAAACAAAACAACAGTGTTTTTTGATATATAAATTTGGATAAAAAAAGCCTTGCTTATGCAAGGCTTAAAAGAAGCTCCCCGAGACGGGCTCGAACCGCCGACCCAGTGATTAACAGTCACTTGCTCTACCGACTGAGCTATCGGGGAATGGTGAAGAGGTTACCCTCTCAACGTTTGAG
The DNA here is from genome assembly GCA_944324495.1 of uncultured Mucispirillum sp. Lineage (GTDB taxonomy): Bacteria > Chrysiogenota > Deferribacteres > Deferribacterales > Mucispirillaceae > Mucispirillum. The sequence continues at coordinate 74,768 of CALUWN010000010.1, forward strand.
AAGTAAACCATATTTTAAGTTGCTTGTCAACAACTTTTTTTATTTTTTTTACATTTCTTCTTCAGGGTCCATTAATGTTAAATCTGCAATGCAGCCACCCCAAGAAAGACCTACACCAAAGCCCATTAAAAGAGCTCTTCTGCCAAGAGGAATATCTAATGACTGCATTTTATTTATTGCAATAGGTATTGTAGCTGAAGCAGTATTACCTGTATCTTCGCAGTCATTAAAATATCTACCGTCATCTGGTATTTTGCAGACTTTCTGTATTGTCTGTAACATAAATTTATTTGCCTGATGGAAAATAAAATTATCTATATCATCAAGAGATAACATATTTTTTTCTAAAATAGAGTTAAGCATAGGTGGTACAACTGTTTGAGTAAACTGTACAACACCTTTACCGTCCATATATATTGTAGCATCAGTTCTTACATTACCATACTGGTCCTCAATTTCCCTGTATGCTTCTTCCCTGTCTGCATATTTCATACGCATCATACCATAGTTTACAATAATTTTCATAAAATCCACACCATTTGTACCAAACTGGAAACCACGAAGATACTCTGTTCTTGAATATGTAGAAGATACTAAAGTAGCAGCTGCTGCATCACCAAAAAGTGGTTTTGTTCTCATATCTTTTGGGTGGATAAGTTTAGTTAATGTATCAGCTGTTATAAGCAGTACATTATTTGCCTGGCCTGATTCTATTAATGCTTTTGAAAGGGAAAGACCGTAAATATAACCTGTACAGCCATGGTTATAGTCTACTGTCATACAGTTTGTTTTAAGCCCAAGCCTGCCGTGAATTATACATGATGTAGCAGGCATAATATAGTCTGGTGTTTCAGTACAGAAGATTAATGCATCTATATCTTCCTTATTAACTTTATACTTTTCAAACATAATATTTGCTGCTTCTACAGCTAAATCTGAAGAGCATTCGTGGGGAAGTGCCACAGGGCGTCTTGATACCCCTATCTTACTTGTAATACGATTTTCTGGGTTATTAAACTCAAAATTATTTGGGTAGTAAGATGTAATGTGCTTAATATAAGCTCGTTTTGCCATAATAAAAAACCTCTTTAAAAAATAATGGCGTGGCGGAGAAAGACAAATAAATACATTTAGTTTTTTAAAAAAAGCGCCACAAAATAAAAACAAAGTTGATAAATTCATTATCAAGCAAACTTATTCATAATATATTTATAAACTTTTGACAAGGAAAAAATGAAGAATATTCATTATTACTATGTAATTTGCTGCTAAATTATTTCATAAAAAAACAGCCTGTTTAATATATAAACAGGCTGTTTCTATTTTATTAACTATGCTTCTGCATAATCATGTTTTTTCTTTTTACCTAAAAGATAATTTTATTATTAGTGATATATTTTATAAATATATTTATACTATTTTTATATTTTTTTGCCACCTGCTACAATTACAAATGGTGCTTTTATACCCTCTAGTTTTTCCAGTAATTTATCAGGGTAGTCATAATATGTTGCCTCATCTTGTGAGCCAAGATTTAGTGATATGCTTATTTTGCGTTTAATATGCACCATATCTTTTAATGTGGCAGTTAAAGCGTAAGGGCGTTCCATAAAAACAACAGTTTCTTTACTTTTTTCTATACGTTCAAAGAATTTCCTGCGTTCATCTACTTTTCTTGGTGGAAAGCCTGCAAAATAAAATGTTTTAGCATTAATGCCTGATACACTTATGGCACTTGTTATAGAGCTTGGCCCCGGAAGACTTATAATCTTTATGCCTTTATCTCTGCACATGGCAATAAGTTTATAGTCTGGGTCTGAAATACATGGGGTACCAGCATCTGAAAACAATACTGAATACTCTGATTTTTCTATTTTTTCTAAGATATTTTTTCGTTCATCATCTGTAGAATGTTCGTTTACTAATACTATTTCTGCACTGCTCTTTGCAATATTTTGCATTTTAAGTGCTATCTTTCTTTCTTCGCCTATTATTAGGCTGCATTTATTAATAGTATTAATTGTTTTATCAGGTATATCTTTTAGGTTTTCACTAATAGATATACCTGCCACATATAAAACTGCCATTTAGTATCAGCCTTTTTTAATAATATCTAATCCACCTAAGTATGGGCGTAATGCTTCTGGAATAGTAACAGAGCCGTCTACATTTTGGTAGTTTTCTAATACTGCCACTAATGTTCTTCCTACAGCAAGCCCTGAGCCATTGAGTGTATGTGCAAATTTTACTTTGCCATCTTTATCTCTGTATCTGATATTTGCTCTGCGTGCTTGATAATCTTTAAAATTTGAGCATGATGATATTTCCCTGTAGCAGTTCTGCCCTGGAAGCCATACTTCTAAATCATATGTTTTTGCACTGGAAAAACCAATATCTCCAGAGCTTAATGCCATTACTCTATATGGAAGATTTAATGCCTGAAGCACCATTTCTGCATCATGAGTTAGTTTTTCATGTTCTTCTACTGAAGTTTCAGCACTGCATATTTTTACAAGCTCCACCTTATTAAACTGGTGGTTTCTTATAAGCCCTTTTGTATCTTTTCCATAGCTTCCTGCCTCTCTTCTAAAACAGGCTGTTAATGATGTATTATATATTGGTAAATCTTTATTATCTAATATCTCATCAGAATAAAGATTAGTAACAGGAATTTCTGCTGTAGATATTAAATATAAATTATCTCTTTCGCAGATATAAGCTTCCTCTGCAAATTTTGGCAGCTGCCCTGTACCTATCATAGATTTTGTATTAACAAGGTAAGGCACACTCATTTCTATATATCCTTTCTCCCTGTGCATATCAAGCATTAATGAAGATATTGCCCTGTCAAGCCTTGCCCCAAGCCCTGCTAAAACATTAAAGCGAGATTCTGCAATTTTTACACCACGTTCAAAATCAATTATCCCTAAATCTGCACCAATATCCCAGTGGTTTTTTGGCTCAAAATCAAACTTTTTTGGATGCCCCCATTTGCGTACTTCCACATTATCCTTTTCATCTTTTCCAACAGGGGTTGTATCATCAATAAGGTTAGGCAGATTAAGCAGCATATTTTTAATGTTTTCATCACAAGTATTAAGGGCAGCATCTAACTCCTGCATTTTAGAAGCATCACGTTTTACCTGCTCTTGAAGTTCTGTAGTATCTTTTCCCTCTTTTTTTAATATGCCAACCTGCTTAGAAATAGCATTACGGTCTGCCTTTAATTTTTCCACTTCATTAATTATATCTTTTCGCTTACTGTTTTCAGCAACTAAAGTATCAAAATCAAATTCATAGTTTCTGTTTTTTGTTTTCTCTTTTACTTCATCTAGATTGCTTAAAATATATTTTAAATCAAGCATAAATCACCTTTTATTTATTTTTTTCTTTTAATTTTTCTTTTTCTTTCTTTTCTTTATAATTATTTATTAATTTTTTAACTTTTTCCACATATTTATCCTGCTGCTTAATAACTTCTAAATTTTCTGCATAAAGCACAGCTTCTGATAACTCATCCTTTTTAAGCAGCAGCTTTGCAGCTCTATATACTGCTTCACCATAATATGATGTATCGCTGTAATGGTTTATAATATATTTATACCTTAAAAGCTCTGGCTCGCTTTTCAATATTCGTGCATAGTATTTTGCAATACTCATTTCTTTTTTTGCCAGCCTGTCCCTTAAAAGCTCTATACGTAAATCAACATCATATTCTTCCACTAAATCTGGATATCTTTTTTTAACAAGCTCTAAATAATAAAGCGAACGCTCAGTATTTGTCTGGTCTTGGGCTGCATATCGCACAATATTAAAATAAGCAAGCCCTAAACGAACCGTAGCAAGCTTAACATTTTCCCAGTCTTTATACACTTCTATATATACTTCATAAACTGCAATAGCATCTTCATATTTGCCAGATAAAAAATAGCTGTCTGCAAGGGAAAGCTGTATTTCTGCCACATATGCTGGTGTTTCTGCCCGCACCAGTGCCTGTTCATATCGCTCTGCTGCATCATTATATTTTCCTTCATATGCCAAATTATCGCCCAGCTCTTTATAATATTCTGCTGGCTTATCAATCTCTATTTCCTTAGCACAACCATAGGCTAAAATAATAAGTACTATTACAAGTAATATTTTTTTCATTAATTATTCTCCAAAAAAGTAACATATATATCAGGATATGCAATTTTATTGATAATACATTTATAAGGTCCAGAGCCCTTATCTGCTATACCGTCTGTAACATAAAGTTTACCATCTGTATCTGGTGCTTGGAAAATTGCCCTGCCCTCTAATATAAACTCAAAATCATCATTTACCTTATCAATAAAGCATATAAATTCTTTCTTTTTATATTCTTTTAATCTTGCAGTAGTATTTTTTTTCTGCAATTTTTGCAACTCTTTAATTCTTGCTTTAACAACCTTTTCATCTACATCATCATTAAAATTATAAGCAATAGAGCCTTCCTCTTTATAGTATGGGAAAAACCCTGCAAAATCTGGCTTTTTATCGCTTATAAATTTATAAAGCTCATTGTAATCTTCATCAGTTTCTCCGGGAAAGCCCACAATAAAAGTTGTTCTAATAAAAGCATCAGGGCATATTCTGCGAATATTATCAAATACATTATCAATAGTATTTCTATTTGAGGCTCTGCCCATTTTTGTAAGTATATTATCACTTGCATGCTGCACTGGCACTTCAAAATATTTTACCATATTTTTTGTTTCAGCTACAAAGGATATAACATCTTCCCTAACACCTTCTGGATTTAAATAAAGCATTCTAAATAGTGTATCTGGAAATTTTGATGTTAAATTTTTCATTAAAGGTAGAAGTTTTTCTTCACCATATATATCAAGCCCATACTGAGTAGTATCCTGACTTATAATAATTATCTCTTTTACGCCGTCTTTAGTAAGCATTTCTACTTCATTTTCAATATCTTCCATAGTTCTGCTTTTTAATTTGCCACGAATGGAAGGTATTACGCAGAAAGTACATAAATTATTACAGCCTTCACTGATTTTTACATAAGCATAGTATGGTGCATTAGTGATAGCACGTTTTATACCCGTGCTTTTTTTCTCCACATTAAAAATTTCACGCAGATAATCTGCTGCTTCACTTAATTTTCCCACGCCTGTAATAAAATCTATTTCTGGCAACTCTTTTAATATTTCCTCTTTATATCGCTCAACCATACAGCCTGTTACTATTAATTTTGCCTTTTTGCTGATAATATTATCCATTTGTAAAATATTATCAACTGCCTCTTTAACAGCAGGCTCTATAAACCCACATGTATTTATAATAACTGCATCACATTTTGAAGGGTCAGTTTCTGATATAAAACCATCTGATGAAAGCTCACCTATTAAATATTCAAAATCAACCTGATTTTTTGCACAACCTAAACTAATATAACTTATTTTAATTTTATTCTTCATCTAACATCCTAAATTGTTTTGGTAGTCATCTACTGTTTTTAAATAACTACATACTTCCTGCTTATCTTCACCCATTCTTTTTATAAGCTCATCTAATGTATTAAATTTTATATCACCACGAATATATTTATACAATATTATTTCTGCATATTCTCCATAAATTTCTTCATTAAAATTAAAAATATTTGCTTCAACACGCAGTTCCATTGTATTATTAATGGTAGGGCGTACCCCAACATACGCCATAGCATTATAAAATTTGTTCTTAATTTTTACTTTTGCAGCATACACTCCAAAAAGCGGCAGCATTTCGTTTTCCACATCTAAATTAATAGTAGGAAAGCCTAACTGCCTGCCCTTTTTATCACCATGTATCACATATCCTTCTAAAGAATATGGCATTGATAAAAGCCGTGAAGCCTCATCAACCTCACCTTTTTCAAGCAGCTGCCTTATTCTTGAACTGGAAATTATTACCCCTTTTTTATCTTTTAACTTATGGGCAAACATAGTATCTATATTATATTCTTTTCCAAACTTACTAAGCAAAGAAGCATCACCACTTTTGCCACTTCCAAACCTGTAATCCTGCCCTACAACTATTAGTTTTGCATGCAGCTTTTCAACTAATATTTCTTTAAAAAATTCCTCTGGGCTTTTAGAGGCAAGCTCATTATTAAAATCAAGTGTTATAAGATAGTCTGTATCCATTTGATAAAATTTTTCTAGTCGTTTTTTAGGGGTGGAAATAAGCTTTATCTCTTTATTAAAAAATTTAAAAGGGTGTGGTGCAAATGTTAAAATCACACTTTTCAAGCCCCTTGATGCTGCCTCTTTTTTTAGTACTGATATAATTAAACGATGCCCTAAATGAAGCCCGTCAAAATTACCAATACATACGGCACAGTCTTCTGATATATTTATATTTTCAAGCCCTTGAATAACTTCCATACAACTTTAATCCCTTCTACAGCATGATTTTATAATCTCTGATACTGTGTTTTCTGCTCCATGAAATATTTTATACATATTATCTGGTGCTGTGTGCACATAATAATCCCACACTAAAAACCAAATACCACAAGTTACAAAACCTAATATTGTATATTTTACAAACTCTTTTTTTATAGATAAATCCATATAATACATTATAGGATGTTCAATTAATTTTAATGAAATAAATGCTCTGCTTATATCTTCATACATATCATGTTCAAATTTTTGAATATCATCCCACACTTTATTCATTTTATAAATATATACAATAATAACACCAAATGCAAATACAGCCCATACACTAAATATGACAATTAAAAGATAGTTTTCAATATTTCCTATACCTGTAAGCAATACAAATAAAGCCAAAAATATAGTAAAAATAATTAAAGGTATAAATGCTTTTATAAAATATGGCATAATATAATGTTCTGTATTTTTAAATTCCTGCAGCCTTGTTTTTAACCTGTTCATGATATTTTCATAATCATCAAGGCCTCTTTCGTTTGATTCCACCTCTATAAAATGTATAACAATATCAAAATATTCACTTTTCCTGCGAATATACTTATCCACCCTTAATATACGCTTTATAAAAGTATAAACTAACGCAATACCTAATGTAAGCCAGCTTAATACAAAAGTAAGTAAAAACCAGTTTGTAAGTGGTTTATCTACTTTTTTCCCTTCCCTAATGTTATCTTGAAGTTGTTCATAAATTAAATTAACCATAATTATACCTGTATATAATTTTTTATAATATACCTATATTTTTATATATATTCCACTTATTTTCTATAACTTTTCTAATGATTTTATTATTGTATCTTCTATATCAGACATTTTTGCAATATATTTTTTACCTGTCTGGTATGTAATATAAAGCCATATATACCCAAATGATAATAATGAAAATACCACTATCTTTAAGTTACTAATTTGTTGATTTTTTACTTCAATATTACAATATATCTCATTATCTATTACATTTTGTTCCTGTAAAATATCGCTTAATGTTTTAACTATATCCTTTTCATGATTATATATATTAACCCATACTTTACTACTACAAAGTGTTTCTAATACATAAAAAATTATATAGAAAAATACTGCAATAAAAGCCAGCACATTATAAAGAATTATTGTTTCATTACTATATTTTGGAACACTATTGTCAGCTATGCCAGCTATGTAAGCTATGTGAGATATGTCAGCAAATATATTATTTATTAATATATCAAACTGAATAATTAAAGCTATAAATACAGGTACAACTGTACCAAATATTTCTTTTAAAGTAATAAAGTTTCTAATCTGTTTTTTGAATTCTTCAATTTTAGAGTGCAGTATAGTAATTTTATCGTTATTAAAACCCTTATCTGTAAGCATATTACATACTATATTATAAAATTTTACCTTTCTATTTACATATAATGTATGTTCACTTTCTACTAAATGAGACAGCTGTACTATAAGAAGTATTAGAAAAAATATGAATCCATTAATTATAACTGGTAATGCAATCCAAAAAATAAATAGTATCCCGCTAATTATAGTAACTAATAATATAATAAAAATATCAAATACTACCCAGCTGAATGTGTGGCTATAATATCTTCTTTTTATATTATCATTTAATTGACTTATATAGTCCATTAAATTGCTCCCAATATTAATAACATCTTCATCTATATACACTCTAATTCTTACAAACCTTATTAATTTGATTGTTAAGAATTATAATTTTTTCAATGCATCAACAATATTATCTTCTACTGCATATATTTTTCTTAAATATGTTTTACCTTTGCTGTATGTAGCATAAAGCCATATGTACCCAAATGAAATCAATGAAACAACAACTATTAGTGAATCATTAATACCATTAAGTGCCACATCTATATTACATTTTATTTCTTTCTCTATTACATTTTGTTCCTGTAAAATATCGCTTAATGTTTTAACTACATCCTTTTCCTGCTTATAAATCTTAACCCACACTTTTGTACAAGGAAGTGTTTCTGCCACATAAAAAATTATATAGAAAACTAACACTATTATCGAAAAAATGAACATTTCAAAAGTAGTATCTTCAATTATCTGGTCACTATCTGGGTTATCTATCACTAATATTGCAATATATATTATGACTGAAAATAATATTGCTGGTGATGCTGCTCCTATAGTTTGCTTTGTAATAATAAACTTCCTTATTTGTTTTTCAAGTACTGCTATTTTTTCTTTGAATAGTGTAAGTTTATCCCTATCTATCCCCCGCTCATTAAGCATATTATATATTATTGTATAAAATTGTACTTTTCTTTTTACATATGCTTTATGCTCGCTTTCTATTAAATAAGCAGAATGTATTATTATTAATACAGGAAAAAAGACTATTCCTATCTGCGATATAATTGCGATTAAAGTTGCAATAGCAAGTATAATCCAACTGACTTTGCTTTCCTGTGGTCTTAATTTAATATTATCGCTTAATTGATTTAAGTAATCCATATAATAATTCCTCCACCCTAGATAACACTTTATATTATATTTATATTCTATACATTTGTATTATTAAACTTTTCATCATTTTTTATAATATCAAACAACTTGTCTTCTACCATATACATATATTTTAAATATCCTTTGCCTAAATAATATGCTTCATAAAGACATATAAAACCAAGAGAAAATACAGTTAATATAATAATAAGTAAATCACCCATATTTTTATTTTTCATATCTATATTACATTCAACTTCTTTATCTATTAAATGTTTATACTGAAAAATATCACTTATTATTTTAATAATTTTCTTCTCTTTTATATTTATCCTAACCCATATTTGAGTAGCTAGATATGTTTCTAGTACATAACATAATATAAAAACAACCATTGAAACTAATATCATCACAGTAATATGCGTAAATGTTATAAAATCAAATGATTTATGATAATAAGAAGGTAATAAATACTCATTCAAAGTACTTATTGCTATAACAACTGTTAATACAGGTATTCCTGTCCCAATTATTTCCATAATTGTAAGAAATTTTCTAGTCCGCTTTTTAAGCTCTTTAATGTTTTCTTTTAATAAATTTAATGTACTTTTATTACAATCCAGCTCTTTTAATATATTATATATAATAGTATAAAATTTTACTTTTCTTTTTACATATCTTTTATGGCTGAAATCTAATAAATAAGCAGCATAAATTATCAAAAGTACATTAATAAAAAATATTCCTATATATGAAATAACAGCAGTTATTATAGCCAATATTAGTATTATAGGTATTATAACACTTATTTTGCTTTCTTTTTGCCTTAGTTTAATGTTTTCATCTAATTGTTTAATATAATCCATTTATAGTTTTCTCTATATTAAATAACACCATATATCATATTTATACTGTAATTCTATACATTAGCATTATTAGAAAAATTCCTACTTTCTAATACATTAATCAGTGCATCTTCAATGATATATATTTTATTTAAATAGTCTTTACCATTACTATTTGTCGTATAAAGCCATATAAACCCACACAATAATAATGATACAATAATTATATTAGCATTATTATTATTTATATTTTTCACTTTTATATTACATCCAATTTCTTTATCTAAAGTACGCTGATACAATAAAATACTGTTGATTATTTTTAATATTTTTCTATCTTTTGCATATATTTTATCCCATATTTTTGTAGTATAAAATATTTCTATTGCATTAAATACAATGTAAGTTAAATTTATAGCTAATATCATCAACAAGAAAACCATTGTGGCTGTTAAATCAGACGCTTTATAGTATCCATAAAAATAACCAAAAATCATAAAAATAAGCTGCAACCCTAACGATACAGGCAGTACCGTCCCTATTACTACTTTAATAGTAATAAAATTTCTGATACTCCTTTTTAGTGCATTAATTTTATCATTTAATATGTTTAAATTGGTTTCACCACATCCCTGCTCTTGTATTATATTATATATGATAGTATAAAATTTTACTTTTCTTTTTACGTATTTTCTATGAGTACTTTCTACTATATAAGCAAAAATAATTGTCAATATTATTAAAATTAAAATAAACTGTAGTAATGAAAATACAAGAAACATCATATCAAAAAGTATATTTAGTAGTACTGTGATTGCTATTATAATAAGTATAAGTATTACGATATTTACTTTTTTTTCTTTTTTTCTTAGTATTATATTCTCATGTAATTGATGTATATAATCCATTTAAAATATATTCTCCCATACGAACAATATCTATTTATTAGATATAAAATCAATTATCAACTGCAATGCTTTAGTTGCACTTCTAAGCCTTACCTGCTGCCTTGAACCGTTAAATATATTTTTATAGACTTTAGTATTTTCCCCGTCTGTTACGCCAATATATACTAAACCAACAGGTTTATCTTTTGTGCCGCCAGTTGGCCCTGCAATACCTGTAATTGAAATGGCATAATCTGTATTCATTAATTTTTTTACACCTTCTGCCATAGCATGAGCACACTCTTCACTTACTGCACCAAAAGTATTTAAAATATCAGCACTAACATGAAGCACATTTTCTTTTATGCTGTTATCATAGCTTACTACACTGCCATAAAACACACTTGATGCACCGCTTATATCTGTTACCATTTCAGAAAGCATACCACCTGTACAGCTTTCAGCAAAAGATATGGTTTTACCTTTTTCCTTTAATAAATTTACTAAATATTCAGCAGGTAAAATATCGCCCCTGCCTATAAAATTTTTTGGAAATGCTTTTTCTATTTTTAAGGCGTAATCTTCAACTAATTCTTTATTTTCCCCACGCAGTTTTACAACCACCTGCCCTTTACCTGCATTTATTATGCACTGCACTTCATTAGATATATTTAAACTGCGTATAAATACATCAATATCTGATTCAGCTATGGATAAAAAATGTAAATCAATATATGACTGTTCTTTTAATCCTAATTTACCCACAATAAATGGAAGCACTTCTTTTATAAACATATCTTTCATTTCTAAAGGCACGCCCGGCATACATATAATATCTGCCTTATTTAAGCTAACAGAAAAGCCCATGGCAGTACCTACATTATTATTGAAAAGCCTGCATGTTGCAGGAAGCATAGACTGGTGCTTATGCTCCTGCCTGATTGTTACCCCTGCCCGATTAAGACAAGAGGCCATATGGTTATACGCTTTTTCATTAAGCTCTAATGAAAGCCCTGCACTTTCTGCTAAACATTCTGCTGTTATATCATCAAATGTAGGTCCTAAACCGCCAGTAGTAAGGATAATATCAAATTTTTTAGAATATTTTTGGAAAAGAGAGACTATCTCATCTTTATTATCACTAACCATACGTATAAGTTCTACTTTTCCGCCCCACCTTTTAAGGTTATTAGCAATAAAGGCAGAGTTACTGTCAATAACACTACCTTCTAAAAGTTCAGAACCTATACTTAAAATACATATAGACATATCTAACCTATTACTATATTAAAATATTTTAATATTTTTAAAACAATAAACCACACTAAAACTGCATACAGCCCTGCTGCAATATCATCAAGCATAATACCCCAGCCGTTTTTTATCTTATCAAAAAAACTAACTGGAAATGGTTTTAAAATATCAAAAAATCTAAAAAGTAAAAAACCTGCTATTATATATACAGGTTTAAATGGAAAGATAAGGTAAAAAAGTAAAAGCCCTGCCACCTCATCAATTACAACGCACGATGGGTCTTCAATACCTGAGATTATGGCATATCTGCTTGATAAATATACACCAAAAAAGAAAATAAGCCCAAATATTATCCACCCTGCATAAAATGGAAGAAAAGTGCATAAATAACCTACAGGTATTGCCACAAGGCTTCCAAATGTGCCCGGCATAAATGGGATTTTACCCATGAAAAAACCAGTTGAAAATAAATCAATAAAAAAAGGTACTTTTTTCATTCATCACCTATGAAAATACTTCTTCTAAATTAATTTTATTTTCATATATTGCTTTACCTACAATACAGCCTTTTACATTATCATGAGCCATATTTCTAAGGGTTTTAATATCTTCAATACCTGAAACACCGCCTGAAGCTATGACTCCAAATGGTGATTTATCTGCCACCTGCTTAATCTGTTCTTTATTAATGCCTGAAAGCATACCGTCTTTTTCTATATCTGTAAAAATAACACTTTCAATTTTGCAGTTTTCATACCTTTTTATTACATCAAAAACAGAAAGTTTGCTTTCTTCATACCAGCCTTCTGTTGCAACCATTAAGTTTTTAGCATCAATTCCTAAAATTATTTTATTAGGATATTTTTCGCAGGCTTTTATAACAAATTCTGGGTCTTTTACAGCAACTGTTCCCAAAATTGCATAACTTACACCCATATTCATATATGCATCAAGGCGTTCCATATCCCTGATGCCGCCACCAACTTCAATTTGAAGCTGTGATTTTTCAACCACCTGCTTTATAATCTCAAAGTTTACAGTCTGCCCGCTTCTTGCACCGTTTAAATCTACAATGTGAAGCCTTTTTACCCCAAGCTCTGCAAACATTAATGCCACATCTCTCGGGTCATGGCCGTATTCTGTAGCGTTTTCCATTACACCTTTTTCTAAACGTACCACCTTTTCATCAAGTAAATCAATAGCTGGTATAACTAACATCTCATAACCTCAAAATCTCTATATAAATAATTATAAATTACAAAAATTTTCTAAAAGCTTTAAGCCTGCCTGCTGGCTTTTTTCTGGGTGGAACTGCACCCCTGTTATATTCTCGTATGTAACAGCAGATACAAAATCAACCCCATAGTTAGTTGTGCCTAGTATATTTTCTTCTTTTTTGCACTCTCCATAATAAGAATGTACGAAATAAAAGTAAGAATCCTGCTTTATTCCACGAAAAACTGGGTGATTTTCTTTAAAATGTACACTGTTCCAACCAGTGTGTGGTATTTTCATACCTTTAGATATAAGCTCATCAGGAAATCTTTTCACTACACCTTCAATATATGAAAGCCCAGAATGTACTCCAAATTCATAACTTTTTTCAAATAATGACTGCATACCTATACATATGCCTAAAAATGGATTGCCTTTTTTTATTACTTCATCAACTGCAGAAATTAGCCCATATTTTGCCATGCCAGCCATACAGTCGCCAAATGCACCGTTTCCGGGAAATACTAAATGAGTAGCTTTTCTCACTGTTTCTGCATCATTTGTGATTTCTGCTTGAAACCCAACGTATTCTATGGATTTTTGCACACTTCTTAAATTACCGCCGCCAAAGTCTATAATCGTTATCATTTACTCTATTATCCCTTTAGTTGACATTAATTTATTGCTTTCTATGGTTAAAGCCTGCCTTAATGCTCTTGCACATGCTTTAAATGCTGCCTCTGCTGTGTGGTGAGAGTTGCCACCTTGACGCATAATTAGGTGTAGGTTAATTTTTGCATTATTTGTAAATGCTCTAAAAAATTCTTCCACTAATTCCGTGTCAAAATCACCACATTTTGGAGTGTTAAATTCAAGACCATATGAAAGGTACGGCCTGCCACCAAAATCTATAACACATTCAACTAAAACTTCATCCATTGGAAGTGTAATACTGCCGTAGCGTCTTATACCTTTTTTATCACCAGCTGCCTGATAAAATGCCTGACCTAAAATTATGCCAGTATCTTCCACTAGGTGGTGGTAATCTATATGCGTATCACCTTTTGCATTAATTTTTAAACCAAATTCACCATGGTGAGCAAAAAGCTCAAGCATATGGTCAAAAAAGCTTATGCCGGTATTGATTTTATAGTCTTTTTTATCAAGATTTAATGTTAAATCAATTTGAGTTTCTTTTGTGTGGCGGCTGCCTTCGTATTCACGTTTCATATGCTCTCCATTACACATTATTTTTTATCATATTATATATAACAAAAAAAATAAAGTTTTATTTTATCCTGGTGGTACCCCATTTTTATTTTAAAAATTATTATAAGTTATTGTAATATATAATAAAAAGAGTGTTTTTAAA
>CALUWN010000011.1 GCA_944324495.1 uncultured Mucispirillum sp.
TAATATTTTACTAACTTTCGCATTCGCTTATAATGGCTTATGAGTATGTGAATAGTTTTCTTTTACTGCTTCACCCCTATTTTTTAATAAAAAATGGGGGTGAAGCAGATGTCGCTAACATTATTTACTTTAAAAAATAAAAATAATAATATATATTGCGGTATGAAATATTTTAATAAAATTCCAAAAACATATATATTTATTTTACTTATTGCAGCAGCTGCTATTATTTACCCTTATTATCCACTTGTTTTTATAGGTATATCTGCTATAGCCCTTTTTATTACTGTTAAAAAGCCATTAAACCTACTGTTTATACTATTTTTCTTTATAATACATATCTCTTATAATTCATTTTTCATTGTGGTGGATGTGGTAGAATATGAAAAAATAAACAGCGTACAATTTGGAAGCGGTAAAATTTATCTTGATAAAAGCTATAATGTAAACGAAGGCGATATGTTAGTTGGAAAATTTATAGTTGATAAAGAAAAATCTAAACCCTTTTTTAAACCAGTCTATAAAAATGTATCAAAAATTGCCGTTTATAAAGTACCTGTCATATCAAAAATTTTACAGTTTCGTAAAAATATATCTGACTATATATTCTTTTCTTCAGGTGGGAAAATAACAGTAGCTCAGGCATTAATCTTAGGTGATAAAACATTCATAAGTGATGATTTAAAAGATGCCTACACTATCTCAGGGCTTTTTCACCTGCTTTCTATGAGCGGAAGCCATGTGGCAATAGTAACAGCCATATTTTTAACAACTCTTTTATTTTTTCCTATAAAAATTAGGTTTATATTTGCAAGTTTTGGTGCATTATTTCTAATATTACTTGGTGGGTTTAATATTACAGTTATAAGAGCATCTATTTTTGCATCCATTATAATGCTTGCCTACGTTTTTGATATAAAAGTAAACTCTAAAAAGTTTATATTATTTATTGCAGGGCTTTTTCTACTTGTTTCACCACTTTCTATGCAGGATATTTCATTTCTAATGTCATTTGGTGCTGTGTTTGGTATAATTTATTTAATGCAGGAAGGTTATGGTATTATAAAATCATCTATTCTTACAGGTGTTGCTGCCACATTAATAACTGCTCCACTTGCTTTATATGTTTTTGGCACTACAAACCATTTAAGTATATTATCAACTATAATAATTTCACCTGTAATATACCTGCATATTCTTTTTTCTATATTTGCTTTAATTGCCCCGAATTTAGCAACTGAGCCACTTTTAATTATAGAAAATTTATCAAACAATATGGTATATTTTTTAGCAGATACTACATACTTTGCCTTTATTTTTAAAACTATTCCATTATGGCTTTTAATTATAACTATAGTCTTTGTTATAATCACACTACTTTTGCCAAATAAATTAAAATTTATATCTGCATTTTCTCTTTTAATAATATTCTACCCTGCAAAAATTCCATACGAATATAATTTCCTGTATTTATCCCCAAGAGATAAAGGGTTTATTATATTTAAAAACGGCAGTAGAGAAATATTTTACCAAGGAAGCCAGTCTTCATTTAAGTATAAATTTATGCCAGTAGTTGCAAAATATGGTTATAAGACATTTCATAAAGGGCAGATAAGAGTATTTGGTGGCAAAAATAATTTTATAAAAATAAAAAATATATCAAAAGATAACTTTACAAACCTGTGTTTAAATGAAAGAAATAAGGATTGTAAATATTTTTATCACACCCGCTCAAACAGTATAAAAGAAAAAGATATAGATAATAAAACAATCCATATTATATGGAAAAATAAATTAAAAGATAAATCTATTATAGAACTTGAAAACTGTAAAAAAGATTACCTTATAAATGATTAATCTATTTTGCCCTGCTTCTAGAATATATTAAAAATACAGATAATATTAAAAATAATATAAGTGGTCCAAAAGTAGCAGTAATTGGCGATAATGCGCCTTTATCACCTAAAGCCTTGCCAATAGTTTGAGAAATAATAAAAACAAGGGCAAAACTAAAAGTAATAGTGGCATTTTTCACAATGGAATAATTCCGTGAAAAGTCAATGGATATAGGAAACAAGAAAAGCACTAAAACTATAACAGATAATGCAGAAGCAAGTTTATAATACAGGTTTATTTCGTAACTGGAGCTGTTTATACCTTTACTTTTACTTATCTGTATCATAGTATATAATTCTCGTGGAGTAAGTTCTTTAAGATTTGTTGTAGATAAACTTACCATTTGGTCCCATATACTTGTACCTTCCCTTAATACTCTTGAGTCAATATGTGTAATTTTAGGTGGGTTTGTGGAAATATTATGCACAGTAATATTATCTGCCACCCACTGCCCTTTATTTTCGCCATCTTCTTTTTTAGATATTACACCAATTTTTACGATATTTCTTATAGAATTATTATCTAACATGTACTCTACAACATTATATACCTTTTTATCTGTAATAGAAACAAACCCAATATTTGTAATAACTTTATCATGTCCTACAAACCATGTATTATTAAAGCCAGTAACTATATTATTAGTTTTATAACCTTTAACTATACCTCTCCATACTTCCTTCTTTGTTTTGGCAACTGGTACAACCTTGTATTCCATAACAATCATTACACCAGATATCAATATTCCTATTACTAAAAATGGAATAGATAGTTTAACTATTGAACCACCTATGGTTATATAAGCAAGCATTTCATTACTTCGCATAAGCATTAAAATAGTCATCATTACACTTAAAGCAATACTGATTGGTATAACCTTATTTATATCTAAAAGAGCGGCATAAAAGGTGAATATTATGAATTGAATAATTGTATAATCATAACCAGCTAGACTTCCTACTGCACCATAAGCAGCAGACAAGAACAACATCATTATAACCAATAATAATGCAATAAAAATATTTTTCAAAAATAATTTAATAACATATAGGGAAATTGTGCTCATTTTAATTATTTAATTCCTATATTTTTTTAACTGCTCCAAGACTTGATGTATAATTTTACTATCAAAATCTTCATCTATAATATTGTAATTTAAATCTCTAATTTCTGGCAAGCCATATTTTTTCATTATAATATATTTATTATTATATTTGATAGCATATTCTTCACCTTTAATGAAAATATATGGGCGAGTTGTATTATCTAATACATCATAGCCGATGGAATAATTATTAATAGGCGTTGGGCTGTTAAAAACATGTTTCATAATAGTTGGAACAATATCCATATGGGAAGTTTCATAATCATATGTATTAGCTTTTACATTAGGTATATGTATAATAAATGGGACTTCCGTCTGGTATTTACTGTAATTACCAAAATGACCCCAATAATTTTTGCCTAAATCATTAAACTCTTCTGCATGGTCTCCTGTAATTATTACGATTGTATCTTCAAGCAACCCTTTATCTTTTAAAGTGTCTAAAACTTTGCCAACCAAAATATCTGTATAACCTACTGAATTCTTATATAAATTAAACAATATCTCTCGTTCATTATTTGAGGTATTTATGTAATTTTTACTTCTACTATAAGGAGTGAATTTTGGTGGATATACACTAGCATCAAAAGAATATGAGTGTGGTGTATCATAAAATAAAAAACCAAAAAAAGGTGTGTTTTTATCTATATTATTTAAAAATTCTGTAAATTCTTCTGTAATTTTCACATCTCTTTTATTTGGTGTTGGTGCTTCAGTATGAGTGCGTAAATTCTTAACCTTAGCAAAGATAGTTCTATCAAATTCTGGACTATTTAATGCGGAACTTGCAAAAATACCAAGTTGATAATTCTCTTTCTGAAACATATCCATTAAAACAGGTGTTGTGCCTGAATACAATGCAGCTTCCCAATAATTACCCGGAATACCATAAAATATCGAAAACAACCCATGGCGAGTTTGGTTAGCATTTGCATTATGATTTTTAAAATATAAGTTGTTTTTAGAAAAATTATAAATATTTGGAGTAATCTCTTCTGTCATAGAATCAAAACGCCATGATTCTATGACAATTAATACTACATTATATTTAGAAGCATTATCCCCTACTTGTGGAAACTGTAAAGGATACTTCATATCATTTATTGCAACTTGTTCAATTTGTTTGCTTGCACTTTCTATGCCATATTTTGCTAATAAATCTTTTAATATAAGTGGATAAGATTGAGGTAATATATATGCAACTTTCATAATTGGCAGATAATTTTTATGGTGTGCATAAGCATGTATTCCATGGTACAATACAACCATAAATAAAAGAGTGAAAAAAGATATTGTGGCAGGGTATAACTTTTTACTAGAGAGCTTTAAAGAAAGAAAATATAAACCAATAATAACAGCCATAAGAAAAAGAACTATTATTACAAACTGTATATACATAACTGTTGAAAAATTAAAAATTTCTTTTGAAGCAGGCCCTAAAAATAATTGTAACATAGAAAAGTTAATATTATATCTAAACTGTTTAAACACACTAATATCAATTATAAAATATAAAAGTAATAGAAATGCTGGAAAAATATATACAATTGGTTTAATATATTTTGGGAGCCATATAAATATCATGCACCATATGAAAATAAAAAATGCAAATTCAAATCCATGAGCATAGGAATAAAGAATACTATAAGATATACTTACTACTTCATCTGGTTTAATTATTATATAATAAAATAAAAAAATCGTCCCATATAATAACGCAAGAAATACAGTGAAATATAAACCTGAGAATAGATTTTTTTTCATTATCAATCACCTCTATTTAAAGCTGATTGTATAACACACATAATATATAATAGCAATATAAATGATAATAGAATATATAATTATTACATAATCGTATAATAAATGATATACATATAATACATTCGCCAATATGAAGTCAAATAAATTACGCCTGCATAAGCAGGCGTTTTAAGGAAATTTTAATGAGCTGGTGTATAAGGCACCATTTGATTGTTATACTGGTTTGTTACAGCTGGTGATTGCATTGGAGCAGTAGCCTGTGGCTGCTGTACCTGTGGAGCAGTCTGCTGTGCTGGTGCTGCATTTACATTTTGGCTTTGAGCAGGTGTACCTTTTTGATAGAAGCCGTTTTTCTCTGCATATTTTCTCCAGTATCTGCATACCATTCCCTTATGTTCATAGCCTAATATACATTCATAATAATCTTCAAGATAATCATCATAATCATCTCTTACATAAAAAGGAACTTCACTCATTGGTGGAGGCGGTGGCAGGCTCATAACAGTATAACCATTATATGGATTATACTGCGGTGTGCCATTATAGTAAAAATCAGCTCGTGCAAAGTTGTATGTTGCAAATAAAAGTGTAAATAGTATTAATAAAAATGTAACCTTTTTCATAAGTAACTCCTAATAAAGTATTCCATCTGCTTCTTAAGACGGTTAATACTTTATTAGGTTACAAAAAATTACACATTTCTATTAAGATAGTTGGTATAATCAATTGTGACTGGTTCGTAATCTTCTTCAAATAAGTGGGAAGATATTACAAAATCTGCTGTGGAACGTGTGCAGGCTATTACTACATTATAAACAGAGCAAAGCCTTTCCAATGCTTTTATATCCACATCATGCGGCTGAGTTGTCATAGGGTCTATAAAAAATATTAAAATATCTACATGGCCACTGGCAATTAAAGCACCCATTTGCTGGTCACCACCTAATGGCCCTGATTTTAGTTTAATAATATCTGCTGCCTTATCTGGCTCTCTGCGTAAGAAGACTTCCTCCACTAAACGACCTGTGGTTCCTGTACAAATCAACTTGTGGTCTTGTAACCTTTTATAGTTAAATTCCACCCATTCTACCATATCTTTTTTCCTTGCATCGTGTGCTACAAGTCCAATAGATTTGAGTTTTTTCATAATTTCTAAAATCTCCTGTAATTTTTTAAGTTTGAAGTTATATACCTATTTTTATATAATTACAACAATTTATTTTTATAATTTTATCTAGTTTTATATAAGTTATTTATAATTTTGGATATAATTTTGTAAAATTATTGTAATAAATTATTTTATGATAGATAATTTTTCATATTTACTGCATATTAATATATTACTTTGGGGTTAATTATGGATAAAAATAAAGCTCTTAAAATATTTATGGTAAATTTTATAAACAGTCATGATGAAGATATATATGAAAACCTTAAAAATATTACAAAGATAAATATTATTGAAAATAAAAATATACTTTTTACAGAAGGACAGGAAGCAGAATATTTTTACTATATAATAGATGGTAATATAAAGCTTTCCAAAATAACTTTCCAAGGAAAAGAAACTATTATCCGCATTGTACATAACAATGAAATATTTGCCGAAGCCACATTATATGGCAGGAAAACTTACCCAGTAAACGCAGCAGCTGTTAATAAAACTACTCTACTTGCAATAAGTATAAAGGGCTTTCAAGAGCTGTGCTCAAAAAATAACGCTTTTGTGCTAAAACTATTTATAACCATGAGCCATCAGCTTAGATATTTAGTAGATATGATAAATGATTTATCATCAACAGATACTACAAACAGGCTTTTAAAATATTTATATTCTTTAAAAGAAAAAAAAGGAAGTTCCGTAATAAAACTTCCTATTCCAAAGCGTGATTTAGCTATGCTTTTAGGTGCTGCACCTGAAACTATATCACGCCTTTTTACAAAACTTCAAAATGACGGGCTTATTAAAATAAATGGTAAAGAAATCACTATCTTAGAAAAAGATAACTAGTCTAATATATCCTACACACTACCATAACTGTGAAGCCCTGCAAATAATAAATTTACACCTAAAAATGTAAATAAAGTCACTAAAAAACCTATTAAAGCAAGTGTTGCAGCAAACTCTTTTGACCATTTATTAGAAAGCCTGCCATGAAGATATATGCCATAGACTATCCATGTAATAAATGTCCAAGTTTCTTTTGCATCCCACTGCCAAAATCTGCCCCAGGCAGTTTGAGCCCATATTGCACCAAAAACCATACCGCCTACTGTAAAGATTGCAAACCCTACAGCTATAAATTTATATATAATACTTTCTATTTTATCCTCTTCATAACCTATATCTTTAAAAACATTTTTAAGATTAAGCCCTTTCTGATAAAAAAATATGAAAAATGAAATAGCAAAAAATAAAAAGATTATAATCATATTTGTAGTATTTGCCCTTTGCCCAAGTATAATATTGATTATTATAGTAATTACAGCAGCAGATACTATGCCTAATACTAAAGTATATACAATATATGAATATCTTTTTTTACTATCTACTGTTTTTATTAAGTAAAGCATAGCAGCAATTGATGCAATTGTAAAACATACATAGGCTGTGAAGCTAAGAGAAACGTGAGCTAAAAGCCAGTTACTTTTAAGTGCTGGAACTAATAGATTTAAATTAGAAGGAACACTAATAGCATTAATAAATAATGATAATGAACCAGATATAGCAAATGCAAAAGCACCTAATGATTTATTTTTTGTTTTAAATTCTAATACAATATAAAAAGCTGCTAAAAGTAAAGCAAAAAACATTAATGATTCATATTTATTTGTAATAGGAATACTTTGAAATATGCCACCTTTAGTAATTTTATAAAACTCTACCCACCTGATTATAAAGGATATAAAATGCAGGATGAACCCTGTAACACCCATAATGGTTGCAGCAAGACCAATTTTTTTATTTTTAAAAACAATGTAAAATATATATAATGCCATAGCAAGTAAGTAAAGCATACTTGACATAACAACCATTTTACTTGATATAATAACAAGACTATTTATTGTCATATCCATCTGTATTCTCCTTAATGAATTTATAAAATTTATCTGCTGGGTTTACTAGAGATAATTTGCGTTGAGCACGTACATTATACTTAAGCATTCCATTTTCTGCTATAAAAGAAATGGATGTATAGTTAAGAAAATAAATAAATAATACACCAAAACACATTAGTATGCCACCTAAGTATATAATAGCTATACCCGGGTTATATTTTACCGCAATTGATGAATATTCCACACCTTTTAAATCTGTAAAATGAAAGGACATATCTATAAAATCAATATAAGTAGGTTCTACTGCCTTTAAAAGCAGAAACCCCCTTGTAACTTCCTGTTTAAATTGGTTGTATACTACCAGTTCAATAGCAGGTATGGCTTCTTTTTTAGTCATATTATCTTCATTATACATTGTAGTAAACTTAGAAACTGCTATAACATAACTGCCTGCTTGATAGTATTTTCCATATTTTAATACTTCATCTTTTTTATAAGTGCCTGCTGTGTAAGTTAAATATATATCCATATTTTCATTGGGAGCAAGCCCATAATCTGCTTGATAAAAATTAATATTATTTACATTTAATGGGCGGTTTACATCAATATAATCCTGCTTTAAAACTTTTCCATCTTTAGATACTGTTACATCACTTCTAAAAGCTGAAGCAGTGTATGTGTTTTTATAATATTCTATACTAAATTTATCTAATGTTATATCAAACCCAAATGGTATAAACTCTCCATTTTTATCTTCTATACCACTTACTGTTTGTTTTTCAAATAAGGATATTACTCCTTTAAAACCGTATATATAATCTACTAAAGCTCCAAACAGTACAAGTAAAATTCCCAAGTGTGTTAATATAACACCATACCTTCCGGGCTTATGATGCTCTGCCCTTACTACACTTGTTTCATCAGTTGCATCAATTTTCCAGCCTTCTTTATTAAAAAAAGTTATTAAATCACTGCCAGTAAGATTTGTACTAATTTCTGATTTTAAATCATCTTCTTTTAATAAAGAAAACCCCTTTTTTGCATATGGTATAAGCCTAATGGTGCATATTACAAGGCTTAAAGCAAATAATGCTAAAAGGATAATAAATAAAGGAGTAGTATAAATATCTATAAGACCTAAATTTGTGGCAAAATTTCTAAATTCATTTGTATTAGGGTTAAATATGAGAGAAATAAACGCATTATGCTTTAATTTTTCTACAGAGCTTTCTGAAAAAATGCTTCCTACCATAGATAAAAATAAAATAAGTAGAATAACAATAAATGCAAACTTAGCAGAGCCTATTATATTAATAACTTTTTTCAAATTTTACCCCTTAAAACTAGAATGTAAACATTTTTATATGATTATGAGATTAAAAAAAACTTAAAAAAAATGAGTATGCATTTTTTCTACACACTCATTTAAAAAAAGCTGTTTTGGCATTACACCAAAACAGCCTGTATTTAAAATGTTTTATTGAGCTTTAGCTACTTTTGCTTTCATAGCTGCATCAACTAAATCATAGCCTTTCATAGACTCTGTAATAGAGTTAGTTAATGACTCTCTAGCAAGAGATGGGTTGTGGAAACCGTCAGAGTTTTCAGCAGTCCAGTATTCCCATAAAATATGTGCTCTTGTATGGTGGTTTCTAGCTTTGTCTAATGTAGCTTTATCTACGCCCATACGTTCAGCAGCAGCAATAGCATCTATTAATTCAGCTAACCAGAATTCAGCTTTTCTCATTTTACCAGTAGTGTAAGTTTTGATAGAATCAATAGAGTATTTAGCATCTTCTGCTGTCCAGTTTGTAGAAACTTTTACATACTCAGCATCTTTACCTTGCCAGTTAGCATGTTTATCAGCACCTGCACCGTGGCAGTCTGAAGTTAAGCAAGTGTTTTGTAAAATGTATCTTGGTGATTGTACAAAGTGAGATGTGTATTGTAATTTACCATCTTTTTCTACAACATCCATGTGACATTGTACGCAGGATACACCAGCTTTATCGTGTACAGAGTTGTAATATGTTTCATATTCTGGGTGTTGACCTTTCCATAATTTTGCACCAGAGAATTTGTTTGTAAAGTCTACAAATTTAAGGTCTACAAAATAGTGGTCATATAATGCAAGTGCATTTTTAAGTGGGAAATGGTTTGTTCTTCTGTCATTAAAACCAATGTCAGCACCTGTAACTAAATCTTTACCTTTTGCACAGTTATATTCAACGTGACATTGTGCACATTGTAAAGAACGTCTTCTTGGGTCTTCTTTATCTAAAATAGCTATTTTACGAGTAAAGCCTCTTTCACCCATATCAAGAACTTCAAATTTAACATGGTTAGGGTCTTGTTGGAAAAGGTTGTTTTTAGCATATGTTTCTTCACTTGTCATAGCTTCTATTAAAGCGTCACGAACAATTCTTGGCTCAGCTGAGTGTGGGTCGTGGCAGAAGAAGCAGTTTAATGCATGGTTCATATTTTTAGCCATTTCAACTGCATTTGATTCCCTGCTCCAAGTAACGCCTTCCACATTATCACCAAGGTAAGCCCAGCCTAACATATGGTCCATAGTTTTACAGTTCATACAAACTGGGTTTACAGCTCTTGCTGTTTGTGGTAAATCTTGAAAATCAGGATTTTTCTCTTTTGCATCAAAAAGAACTTCCCATGCTTTACCAGATTGGAAAATATAGTTCCAGCCAGCTTTTGGTTGGAATTGGCCACCAAATGCTCTATCTACTGCAAATTGGTCAATAAGCATAAGAGCGTGAGAACGTGTTGCAGCATGCTCTTTTGTAAAGCCATAAGGAGACATTAATTTTTCCCAAGTTGGGTTTGGAGAACGGCCGTTTAAGTTAGATTTTTCAAAACGAGCTGGTCTGTGTTTGCCAACTTCTAAGAAAGAATGCATTTGTGTGTCATGGCACTGACCACAAGCTTCCCATTCCATATGAACAACAGGTCTGTTTTCTGGAAGTGGGCTTTCCATGTGTTCTGGTTTAATGTCGTGGCAGAAAGAGCAGTCCACATCTTTGTGAGCACCTCTTGTGTGAAGTTCACTTACTGTAGTGTGGCATTCAAAACATTTTTCTTTTTGCGTGTTGCCTTTTCTTTCGCCAATTTTTGAATTTGCAAGAGTAAAATCTGCCTTAGTAGCAGCCACTTGCCCTCTGTCAAAGCTTGCTTTAACAAATTCACCATTTGAATTTGACGATTGATTATTAGCAGATGTAGAATTACATGCAACAATGAAAACTAAACCTGCTGATATTAAAGCAAACATAACATACTTTAATACTTTATTCATAAGTATCCTCCTCATAAAGATATCCTATGGTTATAACATACACACAATAAAGTAAATGTGTTGAAAAAGTTGTAAAGATTTATCTTTACATAATTTTTCTACACAATACAAACTTAACAACACTTTTTCATTATATTATGATATATTACAGCTGTAAGCAAAATAATATGGAGGTATTTATGAAAAGAAATACTTTATTTTTAACTTTACTATTTTTAATGGTTTGCTCTGTAGCTATGGCACAAACTGGTGCTACACCTCACCCTGTTGAAATGCAAGGTAAAGATTGTGCAGTATGCCATGCTCCAGGTAGCACTGAAGAAATTACTGCTGACCCTGCAGCATATACAGAATGGTCAAACTCACTTCATGGTTTAAATAATGTTAGTTGTCTTACTTGTCATGGTGATGAATCAACTTTCAAAGCTGATTCTGATATAAACACTTGTTTATCATGCCACCCACAAGAAGCTACTGTAATTAATGCAAAAGTTGATGCTGGCAGTAACGGTCTTGTTTGCACAAGCTGCCACTCTGTTCACAATTTTACAGCTGCACCACAAAAAACTAAAGTGCACAGCAAATAATAGTTTGAGGTTACGAATATGGATATATCAAGAAGAAATTTAATAAAATCTACTTTGGCTGCAAGTGCAGCAGCTGCTGCTGGTTTAAGCCTCGGATGTAAAAAGAAAGAAGCAGCTCCTACTACAGCTGCTACAGAAACTCCTGCTGCAACTACTACAGCAGCATCAGCAAGCACAGTTGCTGTTGATAAATGGGTAAAAGGCGTATGTAGGATGTGCGGTACAGGCTGTTCTATTTATGTTGGTGTAAAAGACGGCAAAATGGTTGCTATTAAAGGTAACGTTGATTCTAAAACTAACACAAAAGGCTTCTTATGTATTAAAGGTATGAATATATGGAAAGTAGCTTATCACCCAGACAGGCTTACTACTCCACTTATTAGGAAAAATGGTAAATTAGAACCTGCTACTTGGGACGAAGCACTTACTTTAATTGAAACAAAATTTAAAGAATTCCATAAAAAATACGGTTATGATTCTGTAGCTTACTATGGCTCTGGTCAATGTACTACTGAAGAAAGCTACACTTTCAATAAAATTTGGAAAGGTGGTTTTGGTTCTAACATGATGGACGGTAACCCAAGACTTTGTATGGCTTCAGCTGTTGCTGGTTACCTTTCTTCTTTTGGTTCTGATGAACCTGCTGGTGCTTATGAAGATATTGAAAATGCTAAATGTATTTTCATCACTGGTTCTAACACTTCAGAAGCTCACCCAATATTATTCAGAAGGATTTCTAGCTATAAAAGGCAAAATCCTGATGTAAAAATTATTGTTTGCGAACCAAGAAAAACACAAACTTCTAAAATTGCTGATTTATGGATGCCTTCTCTTCCGGGAACTGACTTAGCAATATTCAATGGTATGGCTAGAGAAATCATTAAAAATGACTGGCATGATAAAGAATTTATCGCTCGCCATGCAAGATTTACTCAAGGTGATGGCACAGAAGCTTCTACTTTTGATGAATACATTAAATTTATTGAAAAATACACTCCAGAATACGTGGAAAAAGTTACAGGCTGCCCAGCTGCAAGCGTTAAACAAGCTGCTGAATGGTTTGCAAAAAGCGGTGCTACCCTTTCATTATGGTGCATGGGCTTAAACCAAAGGTCAAATGGTGTATGGGCTAATAACCTTATCCACAACTTACACGTAATTACTGGTAACATTGGTAAACCGGGAGCTGATCCATTCTCACTTACAGGGCAACCTAATGCCTGCGGTGGCGTAAGGGAAACTGGCTCACTTGCTCACCTTTTACCAGGTTGCAGACCTGTTGCTGTTGAACCATGGAGAAAATATGTAGAAAGCTACTGGAAAGTTGCAGAACATTCTATTAACCCATCAAAAGCAATTAATCCAAAACCGGGTTTTCCTGCTGTTAAACTTTTCTCCAGCTTAGGTGGTGAAAATGAAGCTGATAAACCAGTAAAAGCAATATTAATATCTACTACAAACCCAGCACAAACTCTTCCTAACTTAAATAAATTTGTGCCAAATATTAAAAACGCTTTTACAGTTGTTATTGATATATTCCCTACAAGGACAGCTCAACTTGCATCAGTTGTACTTCCTGCATCATTTTTATATGAAAAAGGTGGTGTATATGGCTGTTCTGAAAGAAGAAGTTTCTTAACACAAAAAGCTATTGAACCACTTGAAGGCACAAAAGCTGACCTTTGGATTGCCTGCCAAATAGCAAAACGTATGGGTCTTGAAAAATTTATTGCTTGGAGCAATGAAGAAGATATTGTAAAAATGGCTGAAATGGCATGGAATGACTACATTGGATGTACTGCTAATACTGAAAAAACTTTAGCAGGTGCTACTTATAAAAGATTAATGGAATCTACTACTGGTGTACAATGGCCTTGCCCATCTGAAGACCATCCGGGAACATATAAAAGATATGTTAGAGGAATGGACCCTGTATTTGATGACCCTAAAAAATATGGTTATGAAATACCAGAAGATGCTGATATGTTCTTCTATGGCAGAAAGGACGGTAAAATTAATGTATTTATGCGTGATGCTGAACCTAAAGCCAGTGAAAAAATATCTAAAGAATACCCATTCTTAATGACTACTGGCCGTGTTATTGAACAATGGCACACTGGTACTATGACTATGCGTATACCAGAAACTGCTGCTGCTCACCCTAATTCTTACATTGAAATTCATGTAAATGATGCTAAAAAATTAGGGCTTTCTCAAGGTGATATGGTTAAAGTAGAAAGCGTTCGTGGTGAAAACGTACTTCCTGTTAGGGTTGTAAATATGACATTAGAAGGTGTATGTTTTGTACCAATGCACGACCAAAAAGGTGCTCGTATGGTAAACTTTATATGTAATGATGTGGTAGATGCTACTTCTGGCGAGCCAGATTATAAAGTATCTGCTGTTAAAATTACTAAAGTGAGCGGACCTCAAAAAGTTGATGATAAATTTGTTGTAACTAAATCAGAGCTGGATAGCCCAACATTTAGTTAAAAGATACACTCCCATATTATGTTTGGTCTGCTTTTTAGCAGACCAAATTATTTTTTAGGTGATATATGATTATTGCAGCAAGCATATTATACTTTCAAGAAGACCATTATGATGATTTAATAAAACTTATAAACCAACATAAAAATATTGAAATAACAAACGAAGATAAAGAAAACGGCAAAATGGTTGTAACCATTGAAGCAGAAAATAATAAAGATATTGAAGATTTGGAAGAAATTTTTCACAATTGTGATTTTATTATAGATTTTACTCACCATGCTTTTTATTTTGGTGATGAGGTTGAAAAAGCTGAAACTACAGGTATTATACCAGACTTTGACATAAAAAAACCTTTTACTAAAAAGAAAATATTATGAGCATATTTGACAATATAAAAAACGCACTAAACAGTTTTCCTGTTAAAAGTACATATAAAATTAACCGTATGCGTCCGCCCGGCTCTGTGGATGATGATTTATTCATGAAGCTCTGCATTAGGTGTGCAAGATGTGTGGAAGCCTGCCCCTATAGAGTTTTAAGGCGTTCATCTGCCACAAAAAATGCAGAAATTGGTACTCCTTATATTTATGCTGATGTGGCAGGGTGCCAGCTTTGTATGAAATGTACAAGTGTATGCCCAACTGGAGCAATAGACAGCTCTACAGTTGAAATGCAGCAGGTTTCAATTGGCGTTGCACGCATTAATGAAGATACCTGTATGAACCACTTGTATGCAAAAGTGGAATCTGGGGAGTTAGAACCAACAGGCAATATGGCTCTTTGCAATTCATGCCTTAATACCTGCCCCTTAAAAGATGATGCTATATATCTTAAAGACGGTATTATACCAACTATTACAGAAAAATGTACAGGCTGTGGGCTTTGTGTGGAACGCTGCCCTATAAAACCTATTAAGGCAATATATATTATACCAAAAAATATGCCTGATGCAGAAACTGCTGGGTATTATAACTATCTTAAACGAATAGGAAAACAATAATATGCAAAAATTTAGAAAAGTCATACAGTTTATATTCTTAGCACCGCTTTTTATTGTGCCTATACTTAATCTTTTAGAGATTTATTTTATGAAAGGCACATATATTTCTTTAGATGTGGGCGGTCTTTCTATTTCTGACCCTGTTTCTGTTTTGCAGGCACTATTTTTATCTCATCACGTTGCACCGATTATGCTTGTATCTGTTGCAGTACCTGCTTTAATAGTAATATTTTTTGGCAGAGTATGGTGCAGCTGGGCTTGCCCATATTACTTAATGCTTGATGGCTTTGAAGCATTACGTAAAAAATTAAAACTTAAAAGCTTAAAAAAACCGTATAAAAAAGATATTCATATAAAAGCAAACATATCAAGGCTTGGAATATTAATACTTGGGCTTATATTTGTAGGTATTATTGGTGTACCACTTCTTTATTTAATTTCGCCACCTTCTATTATGAGCTCTCAAAGCGTATTATTAATAAAATATGCCTATGTAACAGCTGAATTTATACTGCTTCCTATTCTTATAATAATTGAATTTTTCTTTGGTTATAGAATATGGTGTAGATATGTATGCCCAACTGGTACTTGTTTAAGTTTAATGCAGACGAAGTTTTCTATGCACGTTGAGTATTCTGGTAAATGCTCAAACTGCAACCAATGTATAAGAGTTTGCCCTATGATGCTTGACCCTAAAACAGAGAGTTTATCTTCTGCCTGCAATAACTGTGGCGAATGTATATCAGCCTGCCCTGATAATAAAAAAGAAAAAACTCTCTATTTTAAATCTCATTAAAATAATTAATTATGCACAGCAGTTGTTATCGCCGTCTTTACTAGGCGGTGTATAACCTGCTTTTAAATAGCCCTGCACTCTTTCGTATTCTTCATCAATTTCTTTATCTGTATTTGGTTTTACAGCATTGATTATAAGCATAACTATTAAGTTAGCTAAAAAGCCCGGAACAATTTCATACATATATTTATTAAGCCCTGTAAAATACCATACAAGCATAACTATTGTGCCAACAACCATACCTGCAAGGGCAGAATACCATGTAGTTTTCCTAGAATAAAGTGCCATTAATACTAAAGGACCAAAAGCAGCACCAAAGCCACCCCATGCAAATTTTACAAGGTTAAATATATTGCTTGATTTATCAAAAGAAAGCACTAATGCCACAAGTGAGATAATAAGCACAAAAAGACGGCTTACAAATAATAACTCCCTGCCTGATGCTTTAGGTTTTATAATATTTGCATAAATATCTTCAGTTAATGTGGAAGAACACACTAAAAGCTGAGATGATATGGTAGACATAATAGCAGCAAGTATGGCAGCAAGCAGCACACCAATAAAGTAAGGAGATACAAAGTCTGCTATCATATATATTAAAACTTTTTCTTCATCGCCACTTGGTAATTCTGCATATAATGGGATACCTAAAAGACCTATTACAACAGCACCAACTAGTGAAATAACAACCCATACCATAGCGATAGTAATAGAGCGTGGCAGAAGTTTTATACTTTTTACACTCATAAACCTAACTAATATATGAGGCTGACCAAAATAACCAAGCCCCCATGCAACACTAGATATAATGGATACTAAAGCAAATATTCCAACCCCTTGTGGTATTGGGTTAAAAATATTTTCTTTTGAAGCAAAAGCTTTACTCATAGTATCAGGGTCAATATTGCTGTAAGCTATAAAAGGAAGCACAACTATTGCAAAAATCATAAGCAGTGCTTGAAAAAGGTCTGTCCAGCAAACTGCTAAAAAGCCGCCTAAAAGTGTATAAAATATCATAACAGCCATACCTATAACTACAGCTGTAGTATAATCAATATTAAACATAGATTCAAAAAGTTTACCAGCACCCACAAGCCCAGAAGCTGCATAAACTGTAAAAAATAATAATGTAATAATTGATGATATTAAACGAAGTGAATTTGTAGGGTCTTTAAATCTTTTGCCTAAAAATGAAGATAATGTCATAGAGCCAGTTTCCCCAGTATAAAGCCTAAGGCGGGCCGATACAAATACCCAGTTTAAAAACGTACCTGCAATTAAACCAACAGCTATCCAAATTTCACTCATACCAGCAAGATAAATAGCACCGGGAAGCCCCATTAAAAGCCATCCACTCATGTCACTTGCCTGAGCTGATAAAGCTGTAACCCAGCTACCCATGCTTCTGCCACCTAAAAGATAATCTTCTATTTTTTTTGATTTAAAATAGAAATGTATCCCCATAAATATAAGTATAAGAAAATACAGCACAAAAGTAGCATAAGTCATGTAATTATTCATTTATTGCCTCATCAAATATTAATCAAGTTTTGATAATACCATAAATAAAATGTATATGTAAATTATTTTTTTAAATTTTATGTTTTTATATTGTAAAATAGATTATTTTATAAGAAAAGTTGTAAGTTATAATTTAAAATACTTAATTTAAAAACCTACCCATAAGCAGTATAATTTAACTACCTATGGGTATTGAATGTAGTAATTATATTATTCTGACGAACCATTTTGAATTAGTTCTATATAACCATCACTTCGTTTATTAAGATAATAGCTTACTTCCACTTGATTATCTAATGTAATTGCAAATACATATGTATTACCTTTTTTCACTATTATTATATCATTAGATTGGTTTGCTTTTATAGTAGCTGGAGTGTCTGGTAATTTTGCTTTTTCTGGTATCTCATACCCAGTATCACTTAACATGATTCTTTTTATAGTATTACTATATGCTTCTTGGAATGTTTTTTCATTTAATATATATAGTTGATCATGATACTCAGAGCCATTAGGAATTGTATAATCATAATAATAGCATTCTCTCCAAGATTTATTATTACAAAATTCTGGTTCTGATTTTATAAATTTTGACTGAGTATTTTTATTCCACATATGAAAATAGTCTATACTTTCTTCTAAAGCTGATATAATTTGTTGATTAGTTAATGGTCCTTCATATTTTGCGTTTACATATTCATATGGCGGAACTTCGTATTTAGTAATATCACCATAACCTAAAGCATGCACAATGTTTACAGATAACATTAAAATAAGAAATACATAGATTACTTTTTTCATAAACTTCTCCCTTTAAATAGTTTTAATTTATTATTTATTCTAGTTTAGATTTTTTATTTTTTAATGTCAATTAAAATAATTATACTAAAAATAGACCCAAACTAATTCTGCCTTATTAAATATACGTGGCATTATGGGGTTAAAACTTAAGCCCCTTGATACAATTAAATTTTTACCATTATCAATATTATATAACCCACCTGCATATTTTGGAAATAAGCCTTGGTTTGGAGCATAAAGTCCGTTTAATATAAATGGAATATTTACCTGCCCGCCATGAGTATGCCCTGATAAAATATATTCATATGGCAGTTTACTATAGCTTTCCACAAATTCTGGTCTGTGGGTTAATAACACTTTATGGCTGTTTTCTATTTTTTTAATATCTGCGTTTTCAACTATAATATTTTTAAGCCATAATATATTTTCATAACCATTTATATTATTAATCTTTTTTAAAATATTATCATATGTTAAGAAATTATTATAAAGATAATCTTTCACCCATTTATCCTGCCAGTTTTCTTCATAATCCTTTTTTATAAACCTGCCAAGATTATCATATTTTATAACATATGGGTCGCATATACCAGAAATGAGTATATTTTCATCTTTAATATTGATTAAAAATGAGGGGCTTAAATTATCTAAAACTACTATATTATATTTTTTTACTAAATCTTTAAATTCTACTACCCTGTTACTCCAAAACTCATGGTTTCCTGTAACATAAAACTTTGGAATATTACTAAAGGGTGATTCGCTTAGTGTTTTTAATAATAATTCTGCACCGTAAACATCTTCTTCATCATCAATAATATCTCCACCTAACAGTATTATATCAGGTGTATTATTTATTAATTTATTTACAAGGCTTTCATAATATAAGGTAGCAGAATGATAATCTGTAATTAAGGCCACTTTTATATTACCTTTTCCAAAAGAATAAGTTTTTTCCACTAACGGAGCATAAAGGGCAAAAAATAATAAAATAATAAAGACAGTAAGAGCAGTAATTAATATAAATTTTTTATATTTTTTCATATTCTTCTTTTGTTATGCTGTAGACATTATGGGGCATATCCATATTATAGTAATGTTTTATAATAGTATCTTTTAATGTCATACCATTTTTTATGGCTACTTTTATACTTGGTGCGTTATTAGTGCGTATTATAGCATAAACTTCATCAGCACAAAGCACATTAAAAGCATAGTTTCTACAGGCTTTTGCACTTTCTATAGCATACCCTTTATGCCAGTATTCTTTTTTTAAAAGATAGCCTGTTTCATAAACTAGATTTTCTTTATATTCTTGATAAGTTATACCACACTGACCTATAAACTTACCATTACTTTTTAATATTACAGCCCAAAGCCCAAAACCATACTTATTATATCTTTCTATCTGCTTATTATACCAAGAGATTACTTCTTCTTTAGAAAAGCCATGCTCATAAGCATACATTACTTTTTCATCCTGCAATAGTAAACTTAAATCATCCATATCACATTCATTAAGTTTGCGAAGGTATAATCTTTCTGTTTCAATAATTATATTATTCATACTCAATTATTTCCTCACTCCCTTGTACTTTGCCTAAAAATAATGAAAGTAATGCAGGTATTAAAAATAATGTAAATATAGTAGATAACGCCATACCACCAAGTATTACACTACCCATACCACGATAAAGCTCACTGCCAGCTCCGGGAGCTAATACAAGGGGCAGCATACCAAAAAGTGATGTGGCTGTACTCATAAATATAGGGCGGATACGAGTTTGTAGTGCATAGCTTATAGCAACCTTACCACTCATACCATATTTTATATTATTTAATGTTTGGTATACAATTAATATTGGGTTATTAACAACTGAGCCTATAAGCATAATAAACCCAAGCATAGTAATTACATCTAATGACTGGGTGGCAATAAATTTATTTACAAAATCAAGCCCAATAAACCCGCCAGTTGCTGCAAGCGGTACAGAAAAAAGAATTATTAAAGGGTATAAGAAATTATTAAGTAATGCTGCCATTAATAAATATGTAATTAATACTGCCAGTAAAAAATTACCAGATAGTGCGTTTTTAGCTTCTTCTAATTTAGATGATGCACCACTTGTATATATGGTGATGCCTTCAAGCAGTCCTTCTTCCCGCATTGGTTTTATTACTTTTTCATCCATTTTTTCCTGAAGCTGTTCTAACACCATGCCTTTTGGTATGGTAATTATAAATAAAAACGACCTTTGATAGTTATATCTTCTAATACGTTCTATACCCATTATTTCATTACTTTCAGAAAGGCTTGAAAGTGGTACAGGAAGCCCAGAATTAGAGTTTACAAGTATAGAATACACATCCTGCGGGTTTTCAAATTTACGTGCCTCTCCTTGCAGCATAATATCAATTGTGCCAACAGTTGGGTCTTTAAACTCGCCTATTTTTCTACCGTCAAGGTATACATCCACAGAAATACCAAGCTCAGTTGCTGTTACTCCTGCTGATTTTAAGGCTTCCCTGCGTGGTGAAATCTGCACTTCTGGGTACACTGGGTTTGATGTAGGGTTTAGCCTAAGCTGAACTTCCGGCATTTCTTCCATTATTCTTTCTTGGATTAATTTAACTGTATTAATAAGGCTTTCGTATTCCATAGAGCCTGCCACATTCATTAAAAATGTATTTGATGAACCCCTGCCAATATTAAAAAGCGGCACTTGAGAAGTAGAAGCTGTAATACCTGGGATTTTAGCAGCAACTGATGCCATTAATGGCTGTAACTCTGCCGCCCTTGCTTCATCTTTACTGGTTGCTCTCATTGCCACATATGTGGAGCTTGCAATATATACATAATTTTCTATCTGAGGGTATCCGTCCTTTTCTGATTCCATATAAGGCTGTAGCTCTCTGTATATAAAATCGCCCATAGCTTTTCTTTCGTTATATGAAATACCGGGCGGTGGTGAAAAACGTGATTCCATCATATTTTTATTACCCAGTGGCAGATAATCCATTTTAGGCATTAATAAATACGCAATCAGTATAGAAGCAGCAGTAACCCCCACAATAAACACTATTTTTACAATAAATGATGAGTTTATTTTATTTGATAATAACGCAATATATTTTACAAAAAAATTACCAGTATTAACAAGCATCTTATCTATGCTTATACTTTTTATTTTGGCTTTTAATTCTGGTTTTAATATTTGTTTTTTTATTTTTATTTTATCTTTTATTTTTTCTTTTAATTTATTTTTTACACTTTTTTCTTCTATATTTTCATTTTTTCTATTTTTATTAAAGAATATATTTGCAAGTACAGGAATAACAGCAATAGCTGTAACAAGGCTTAAACCAACAGCAGCACTAACAGCTATGGCTATATCACCAAAAAGCTGCCCTGCTTCTTCTTTTATAAATACTACAGGTAAAAATACTGCAATAGTTGTTAATGTGGAAGCAAGCACTGCTCCCCACACTTCTTTTGTAGCTTGAATGGAAGCAAGGTATGATGATTTTCCCATACGGATATGCCTATCAATATTTTCTAATACTACAATAGAGTTATCTATAAGCATACCTACAGAAAAGGCAATACCTGCTAAACTTATTACATTTAATGTTCTACCCAATAAATGCATTATTAAAAATGTGCCTACAATACACACTGGAATTGTAACAGCAATAATCAATGTGGCTTTAATGCTTCTTAAAAATACTAAAAGTACAATAACAGCTAAAAGACCACCTACTATAATATTTGATTTTACTAAGTCTATAGCCTGTAATATATAGTTTTTCTGGTCTGCTATTTTTACAAACTTTAATCCGTTGTTTTTTAATATGCCATTATTTAAGTTTTCTACTACCTTATCAACATCATTTGTTAAATCAAGTACGTTTGCTCCTGCCTGAGCTACAATACCCACACTTAAAGCATTAGTATTGCCATAGCTTACAATAGTATTACGCTTTGAAAAACCATAGTCCACATAGGCAATATCACCAAGTGTTATACGTGAGTTATCGCCAGATATAACTACAATATCCCTTATATCCTGCGGTGTTTTTGCTTCTGCTGTTGTGCGAAACCTGTAATCTTTTGCACCAAAATCAATATTACCTGCTGAAATATTTACATTTTCTTGGTTTAATGCAGTGATGATAGATGATAAAGTAATGTTATATGCACTGAGCCTGTATGGGTCTACTTCTATTTGCATCTGCCTAGCTCTACCACCCCAGTAGCTAACATCTGCCACACCATTAATCCTGTCAAAATATGGCTTAATGGTTTCTTCAAAAAAACTTAAATATTCATCTATAGAACGCCTGTTTGTATCATCAGTTAAAAGCATTAAATCAACTACAGAAACAGCATCAGTATTTGCTGCCCTGATAGTTGGCTGGTTCATATTTTCAGGGTATCCGCTTACTTCATTTAGTTTATTTGATACTAAAAGCATAGCATCGTTTACTGGTACATCAATATCAAACATTAATGTAATATAAGCAGAACTTTCCCTGGCAGAACTTTCGCAGTCTATTAAGCCGGGAATTGTTTTTAATACCCGCTCCTGCCTGTCTATAATCTCTTTTTCTACTTCATAAGGGGAAGCACCACGCCAGTAAGTGCTAACTGATATTTGAGGGTATTCAATACTTGGTATAAGACGGTATGGCATATTTAAAAACGCCTGCACGCCAAATATCACTAAAAAGCATATCCCCACCAATACTTTAACTGGGTTTTCTACTGCAAATTTAATCATATATATCTTATACCTTAGCCTATTTTAGATGTTATTTTTATT
Source organism: uncultured Mucispirillum sp. (assembly GCA_944324495.1). Taxonomy (GTDB): domain Bacteria; phylum Chrysiogenota; class Deferribacteres; order Deferribacterales; family Mucispirillaceae; genus Mucispirillum. The sequence goes on from CALUWN010000011.1 coordinate 23,157, forward strand.
TTTACGCCGTTGTTTACCACATTATTACCATCAAGTACTACGCTGTCATCTTTTTTCAATGTGCCTTCTGTTATAGAGCTGACTGCTAAATAACCGCCGTTATAGCCTATTACTTTAACTGGCACAAATCGTACTCTATTATCTTCTACAACTTTAAATACGCCTTTTACATTGTTACGCTCAACTAAGGCATCTCGCGGAATTAAAAGTGAGTTGATTTTTGCACCAGAGGGTATTAAGGCTGTTGTTAATATACCCTCTTTTAAATCTGGGTCCTGTCCTAAATCTATCCTTGTTAAAAATAATCGTGTGGCTGGGTCGCCTTTTGAGTTGATTGATAATACTTTACCTGTATATTCTTTTCTGCTTGTGCGAACTACTACCTGCTGACCTGCTTTCACATACGCTAATACGCTTTCTGGAATATAGACTTTTGCTTCATAAGTTAATGTGGCTACTCCTGCTACTTTGCCGCCTGTGGTTACCCATTCGCCTACTTCCACATCTTTACTTATTACTACACCTTTTAAGGGGGATTTTATAAGCATTTTATCTTTTTCTACTTCCAAACGTTTTTGACTTGATAATGCTGATGTATAAGATGACTGGGCATTAGTATATGTAGTTAATGAGTCTTGATATGACTGCTGGGAGATTGACTGCTGTTTATATAAATTTTTACTTCTGTTAAAATCTCGTAACGCTTTATCTAAATTGGCTTTGGCTTGCTGGGTGCTGGCTTTGGCACTATCTACACTAAAGGATAATAAGCTGTCATCAAGTTTGGCTAAGGGCTGGCCTATTTCTACTGCATCACCCTCCTGCACATATACCTGCAACACTTTGCCTGCACTTTCTGCTGCCACTTCTGAGCTTTCACTAAAATAGGCTGAACCTGTTATCATCATTGTTGGTGATGTCATACCTTCGGATACTTTTTCCACCGTTACAAGTACAACACGTTCTTTAACACCTGCATTATTACTTTGTTTATTTTGGGCAAATACTATTAATGGGATGATTAATACTAAACATATTGGGAGCAACTTTTTATACATAAGTACACCTTGAAATATAATATCCCTTTAATAATACTAAAAAATTATTAAAAAGAAAACAAAAAAATTTACTAAGGTGATGTTTATGTTAAAAATTTATATAATTAATATACAATTTATGTAATAGTACAGCTTTTTAATCGTCAATATACCCTTCTGGTAAGTGGTCGTTTCCTTCTACTTTTTCTAAAAAGAATGAAAGTAGAGCAGGTATTATAAACATAGTAAATACTGTTGAAAGGGCAAGCCCGCCTAATATTACACTACCCATACCCCGATAAAGTTCGCTGCCGGCACCGGGAGCTACCACAAGTGGCAGCATACCAAAAAGTGATGTGGCTGTACTCATACTAATTGGGCGAATACGCGTTTTTAAAGAAAGCCTTACGGCTGCTTTTCCATTCATCCCCAGTTTTATATAGTTTAATGCCTGATACACAAGCAATATTGGGTTATTTACAACTGTTCCCACAAGCATAATAAACCCAAGCATTGTAATAATATCTAAAGGCTGTTCTGCAATAAATAGGTCTGTTAATGCAAGCCCTATAAACCCACCTGTTGCTGCAAGTGGTACAGAAAAAAGTATTATTAAAGGGTATAAGAAATTATTAAGTAAAGCTGCCATTAAAAAATATGTAATAATAACGGCTAATATAAAGTTGCCAGATAATGCGTTTTTAGCACTTTCCAATTTTGATGAAGCACCACTTGTAGTATAAATTATACCTTTTAACAGCCCTTCTTCTTTCATAGGGTTGATTACTTTATTCATAATCATATCATTTAATTCTTCAAGCACCATACCTTTTTGTAATGTTATTTTAAATTCAAAAGCACGTTGAGAATTATATCTTCTAATACGTTCCACACCCATTACTTCTTTTGCTTCTACAAGATTTGAAATAGGCACAGCAAGCCCAGTTTTAGAATTAACAACAAACTCTTTTACTTCTGACGGGTTAGAATTAAAGTTACCAGTTTCACGCTCTTCATAAGGTCCACGGAGAGAAATATCTATGGTACCAATTTCAGGGTCTTTAAATTCACCAACTTTTCTGCCGTCAAGATATACATCTATTGCTATACCCACTTCTTCTGTGGAAAGCCCAGATGCTAGTATTGCTTCCCTATCAGGATAAAGCTGAACTTCAGGGTAAACTGGTGTGGCAGAAGGGCTTATCTGCATCTGCACATCTGGCATCTCTTGATAAATGCGTGCTTGAATAAGCTGTACAGTATTTATTAAAGCATCATAGCTCATATTACCAGAAATATTTAATTTATATTCATTACCTTGTCCGCCGCCAACTTTAAAAAGTGGTGATTGTGAAGTAGAGCCACGAATACCTGGTATTTGGTTTACTATGCTTTGAAGTAATGGTTTATAATCTCCTGCACGCTGTTCATCTGTACTTGTTAAAAATACACGCACATTTGAGCCGCCTGCAAAACCATATGTTTTTATTTGTGGGTATCCATCTAAGTCCTGCTCCATATAAGGACGCAGCTTTTCATAAAAATAGTTACCTATATTTCTTCTTTCTGATAATGATATACCTGGTGGCACTGTTAATCTTGTTTCTATCATATTTTTATTACCCAGTGGCAGGTAGTCCATTTTAGGCATTAATAAATATGCACTAATCAGTGATGAAGCGGTAAGCCCTATAATAACAATTAACCTTGTACTTACTTTAGAATTAATTTTATCTGAAAGATTAACTGTAAAATCTACAACAACTGAGCCAATATCACCTATTTTTTCATTAAATTTATGTACTTTTTCCTGTATATTTTTATTGCCTTTAAATTTCATTTTATCAGTTTTTTCATAGATTACTTTTGTGGCAACAGGAATAACTAGAACTGATGCTATTAAACTTAACCCAACTGATGAGCTTACTGCTATTGCAATATCGCCAAAAAGCTGGCCTGCTTCTTCTTTAATAAATGCAACAGGCAAAAATACGGCAATAGTTGTTAAGGTGGAAGCAAGTATTGCTCCCCATACTTCCCGCACAGCGTCATAAGCTGCCTGTACTGCCTTTTTACCCATTTTCATATGCCTGTCAATATTTTCAAGCACCACAATAGAGTTATCTACAAGCATACCTACAGAAAAGGCAATACCTGCCAAACTTATTACGTTTAATGTTCTGCCAAAAGCATCCATTATAAAAAATGTACCAATAATACTAATAGGAATAGTAGTTGCAATAACTATTGTAGAACGAATACTTCTTAAAAATACTAAAAGTACTATTATTGCTAATAAACCACCATCAATAATATTTGATTTTACTAAGCTTACAGCATTTAAAATATAACTACGCTGGTCTGCAAGCCATATAAACTCTAACCCGTTATCTTTTAATACTGTATTATTTAAGTTATTAATAACTGCTTCTAAATCGTTTGTTAAATCTAAAATATTATAGCCTGCCTGAGCGATTACACCAATATTCATTGCATTTTTATTATTATACCTAACAAATGCATCTTTTTTCTCATAGCCATAGTCTACATTTGCCACATCGCCTAAAGTAAGCCTATTATTATCACCACTAATAATAACTATATTTGCAATATCTTCTGGCGTCTGCCCCTCACCCATAGTTCTAAAGCGGTAATCTTTAGCACCATAAGACCTAGTACCTGCTGAAACATCTAAATTTTCTTTATCAATAGCATTAATAATAGTTGAAAGGTTTATATTATATGCACCCATTTTATATGGGTCTACAGTAATCTGAATTTGTTTAGACCTGCCACCCCAGTACCATAAATCAGCCACACCCTGCACGCGTTCAATATATGGTTTGATTACTTCTTCAAAATAGCTTAAATATTCATCTACATTTCTTGGGTTATCATCTGTAGTTGTAAGCATAAGCTCAATGGAAGCAAAAGAATCACTGTCTGCTGAACGGATAGTAGGTTTATCCATATCATCAGGATAGCCACGAACTTCATCAAGCTTATTTGAAACAAGTAAGATTGCATCATCCACATTAACAGATAAATCAAATGTAAGTTTTACATTACACCTGCCCTCCATAGCAACGCTTTCAAACTCTGTTAAACCGGGGATACTTTTTAAAACTCGCTCCTGCCTGTCTATAATCTCTTTTTCCATATCATATGGAGAAGCACCAGTCCATGTAGTTCTAATTGTTATCTGAGGGTATTCTATATTTGGAATAAGACGATATGGCATATTGAATGCTGCCTGCACGCCAAATAATACTACGAAAAATATACCAACTAATACTTTTACAGGGTTTTCTAAAGCATACTTTATCATATCTAGCCTATTTTAGATGTTATTTTTATTTTTACGCCGTTATTTACCACATTATTACCATCAAGTACTACGCTGTCATCTTTTTTCAATGTGCCTTCTGTTATAGAGCTGACTGCTAAATAACCGCCGTTATAGCCTATTACTTTAACTGGCACAAATCGTACTCTATTATCTTCTACAACTTTAAATACGCCTTTTACATTGTTACGCTCAACTAAGGCATCTCGCGGAATTAAAAGTGAGTTGATTTTTGCACCAGAGGGTATTAAGGCTGTTGTTAATATACCCTCTTTTAAATCTGGGTCCTGTCCTAAATCTATCCTTGTTAAAAATAATCGTGTGGCTGGGTCGCCTTTTGAGTTGATTGATAATACTTTACCTGTATATTCTTTTCTGCTTGTGCGAACTACTACCTGCTGACCTGCTTTCACATACGCTAATACGCTTTCTGGAATATAGACTTTTGCTTCATAAGTTAATGTGGCTACTCCTGCTACTTTGCCGCCTGTGGTTACCCATTCGCCTACTTCCACATCTTTACTTATTACTACACCTTTTAAGGGGGATTTTATAAGCATTTTATCTTTTTCTACTTCCAAACGTTTTTGACTTGATAATGCTGATGTATAAGATGACTGGGCATTAGTATATGTAGTTAATGAGTCTTGATATGACTGCTGGGAGATTGACTGCTGTTTATATAAATTTTTACTTCTGTTAAAATCTCGTAACGCTTTATCTAAATTGGCTTTGGCTTGCTGGGTGCTGGCTTTGGCACTATCTACACTAAAGGATAATAAGCTGTCATCAAGTTTGGCTAAGGGCTGGCCTATTTCTACTGCATCACCCTCCTGCACATATACCTGCAACACTTTGCCTGCACTTTCTGCTGCCACTTCTGAGCTTTCACTAAAATAGGCTGAACCTGTTATCATCATTGTTGGCGATGTCATACCTTCGGATACTTTTTCCACCGTTACAAGTACAACGCGTTCTTTAACACCTGCATTATTACTTTGTTTATTTTGGGCTAATACTATTAATGGGATGATTAATACTATTATTAAAAAAATATATTTTTTCATTTTGCATGCCCCCAAAATAAAACATATAATATTGATAGATTAATGTAATTTATAAAAGTTCACTATTTTTTTAATGTGTTCATCTATTATTAGTATCTAAATAACATAAATTGGTTACAAATAAAATTAAAATTTTAAATAATTTTCATAACAACCTGATTATTTTAAAGCTCGCATAGAATTAAGCAGTGCCAGTAATGCAACACCAACATCCCCAAACACTGCTTCCCACATAGAAGCGATACCAAAAAGCCCAAGGATAATAAATAATGCTTTAATAGATAAAGCAAATATTACATTCTGCCATATTATAGTTTTTGTACGTTTTGCAACTTTTACAGCTTGAGCTATTTTCATTAAGCTGTCGTTCATAATAACCACATCGGCTGTTTCAATAGCTGCATCGCTTCCTGCTGCACCCATAGAAATACCCACATCTGCTAAAGCTAATACTGGAGCATCGTTTATACCGTCACCCACAAAAACTGTACTGCCGCTGCCTTTATATTTATCTGAAAACTCTTTAAATTTTTCTGCCTTTTCACTTGGTAAAAGGTCATGATAATATTCTTTTATATTTGTATTTTTTAATATGGTTTCTGTGGCATATTTATTATCACCTGTTAAAACTGTAAGGTTTTTAATACCCATATTATTAAGCTCTTTTATGGCTTCTACTGTATCATCTTTTAATTCATCACTTATTATAATATAGCCTGCATATTCTTTATCTATTACAATATGAGCCACACTTCCTAAAATATTGCATACTTCTTTATTATGCTTAATTTCTGCAAAGTGAAGCAGGCTGTCGTTACCTATCATAATCTCTTTATCTTCAATAGAAACCCTTATACCCCTGCCACTGATTTCTTCATAGTCTTTTAATTGAAAATCTGATACACCAGCAAAATCTACAATTGATTTTGCAATAGGGTGGTTAGACCTGCTTTCTGCCATAGCAGCATACTTTATAATTTCTTCTTTAGAATAGCGCCCTGCTGGCACAATATCTGTTACTTTAAACACACCTTTTGTTAAAGTGCCTGTTTTATCAAAAGCAATAGCTGAAACATTGGATAATGCTTCTAAATAGTTTGCACCTTTTACAAGTATTCCTTTTTTAGAAGCGCCCCCAATACCACCAAAATAACCAAGTGGCACGCTAATAATTAATGCACAAGGGCAGGAAACAACTAATGCAACTAAGGCACGGTAAAGCCACTCATTAAAACTTCCCATATTTAAAAGTGGAGGCACAACTGCTATTAATAATGCAATTAAAAATACAATTGGCGTATAATAACCTGCAAATTTCGTAATAAAATTTTCAGTTTTAGCTTTATTTGCTGCAGCATTTTCTACCATATCTAATATTTTAGAAGCAGAGCTTTCTGCAAATGATTTTTCCACCTGAATTTTAATAATACCTGTTAAATTTACCATACCAGAAAGTACGCTGTCGCCTGCTTCTGCCCCACGGGGAACTGCTTCACCAGTTAATGCTCTTGTATCAAGGGTAGTTTTGCCCTCTATTATTTTACCATCAAGGGCTATTTTCTCCCCAGCTTTTACAAGTATTACTTCACCAACAGATATATTTTCTGGGTGTAAGGTTATCTCTTTATTATCACGCAGCACAACTGCATAATCTGGGCGTATTTCTAAAAGAGATTTTATGGAACGCCTGCTTTTATGTACTGCAAAGTCTTGAAAAAATTCACCAGCTCTGTAAAATATCATAACACCAACAGCTTCTTCATAGCTTTTAATACCCCATGCTGCCATAGTTGCAAATGTCATTAAAAAGTTTTCATCAAATATTTTACCACGTATAATATTTTTAACTGATTTTATAATAACATCTTTACCTGCTGTAAAATAAACTAATAAAAGCATGGCAAAACCAGAATAAGAATATGGAAAAGTAGTAACATTATGAAGTAGATATATTCCAACTCCAAAAGCGATTAATAAAACAAATAAAAGTATAAGTTCATTTTTTACATTAAACTCTGATTCTACTTTTTTCTCGTTTATAACCACATCTTTTTCTATTTTTTTAATCTCTTTTTGTACTTTTGATATATTATCTGTATCAATAAACAGCGTTTTTGTGGCAAAAACAACTTTCGCATCTTTTACACAGCTTAAATTTTTAATGCCTTCCTCTATTTTTGCTGCACACATTGGGCAGTCAAGATTATCTATAGTATATTTTTTCATAAATCACCTCTTTTCATTAATATGCTCTAAACCCATAAGTAGAACGCCAGTTATATGGTCATCATCAAGGCTGTAATATACATTTTTGCCTTCCTGCCTTGATTTAACAATACCAGTCTGCCTTAAAAACCTAAGCTGTTGTGATACTGTGGACTGCTTTAAAGATAGTGCCGCACATATATCATAGACGCATAACTCCACTTCTTTTAATGCAAATAATATTTTTATCCTTGTTGTATCAGCAAAAACTTTATAAAAAAGCTCTAAAGATACTATTGAATATTCTGAAGGCAGGCTTTCTTTTGCTGTATTAACTGCTTCTGCATCAATTATTTTACCTTCGTCACTCATAACATACTCCATTTCATAACATCAATTCATCATATCATTACATGATGATATATAAATCTAAAAGTAATACTTGTCAAGTAGAAAAAAAAATAGTATATATTATATTATGAGTGATAAAATTAATATACTAATAATTGAAGACGAAATCAAAGTTGCAGAAACAATTAAGTCTTATTTGGAAAAAGAGGGCTTTAGTGCTTCTTTTGCTATTTTAGGCTCTGCTGCTGTAAACATTTTAAATGAGAAAACATTTAACTTGATTATTCTTGACCTTATGTTGCCAGATATGTCTGGTGAAGAAATATGCAAAATGGTTAGAAGAACAAGCGATGTACCTATTATTGTTTTAACGGCAAAAAGCAGTGAGGACTCTAAGGTGAACGTATTAAATACTGGTGCTGATGATTATCTTATTAAGCCAGTTTCCCCTAGAGAGCTTGTGGCAAGAGTAAAAGCAGTATTACGCCGTGCAGGGCTTTTTAGTGAGAATAGTGCCATGCATTATAATGACGGGCTTTCCATTGACTTTAACTCTAGGACAGTTAAGAAAAATGATGTGGAAATCACCCTTACTCCAAATGAGTATAAACTGCTGAAATTTTTAGCTCAGAACGCTGGCAGATATTTCTCTCGGGAGGATTTAATAGAAGGAGCAATAGGTGCTAAGTATGACGGCTATGATAGAGCAGTTGATTCTCACATTAAAAATCTGCGTCAAAAAATTGAGGATAACCCTAAAACACCTAAATATATTGTTACACAATACGGTGTTGGTTACAAGTTTGCTGGGACAAAAATATGAAATTAAGCATTAAAAAGCAGTTTCTTTTGCTTTTTCTGCTTGTGATTATTGTATCATTAACTTTGCTCTCCTTTTTATTAAGAACAACGATTGATAGTTGTTTTTACGATTATAAATGGGCAGAGCAAAGTAAGATATTTGATTTAATTGTTTCCCGCCTTGAAACTTATTATGCTGAGCATAATTCATGGGAAGGCTTTAATGGGAACGAGCTTGCAAAACTTGCCATGAAAGAAGGTTGTTATTTTACGTTAACAGATAATGAGGGCAACCTTATATGGACTTCAGAACATATTATTGATAACCAAAACACAAACTATCAAATAGATAAATATTTCAGAAATATATATACAGTAAATTACCTTAACCAAATGAGAGGAAAAGTATATATTGGGCAGTTTACGGAAAAAATATATACGCCTAACGATTTAAAATTCCAAGAGCAAGTTTTTTCATACATTTTAATATCTTTGCTTATTGCTCTGCTTTTATCACTGCCTTTTATTATGATACTTTCTTCAAGGCTTTCAACACCTATTTTATATTTACAAAAAGCAGCAGAAAATATGATAAAAGGTGATTTACACACAGAAATTCGTGCTCCTTCATCATCCTATGAGATTATAAAACTTTCTGCCTCTATTGATAGATTAAGGAAATCTTTAGCTCAGCAGGAAGATTTAAGAAAACAACTCTCATCAAATATATCTCATGAACTTAGAACGCCGCTTAATGTATTACAAAACCAGTTAGAAGCAATAATAGACGGTATATTTGAACCAACTCCAGAAAGATTAGACGGTATATTACAGGAAGTAATACGCCTTACAAGTTTAGTAGCAGAGCTTGAAAATATTTCAGCAATAGAATCAAGTGATTTTATACCAGAAATAAAAGATGTTAAACTTGCCCATGTGGTAGAAAATGTTTGCACCACTTTTGAAGCGGCATTTCAAAGAAAACATATTGCTCTTCATATGCAGATAAAAAAAGGCATCATCGTTAAAGCTCAGGAAGATAAACTAAAACAGCTTGTAATAAATATTATATCTAATGCTTTAAAATATACTGATAAGGGAAAAGTAACAGTAAAAACTTATATGTATAATAATGACCATGCAGTTTTTGAAGTTAGTGATACTGGTGTTGGGCTAACAGAAGAAGATAAAGAAAAAATCTTTGAAAGGTTTTACAGGGTAGAAAAATCAAGAAATAGAAATACAGGTGGAGCAGGGCTTGGGCTTTCCATTGTAAAAAACATTGCCAATGCACACGGCTGGGTAATAGAAGTAGAAAGCGACGGAAAAACTGGCACTACTTTTAGAGTGCATTTTTAGTAGAATATAGGCTTGGTTGAAAATACTCTAAACTGATATTTTCAACAGAAACTTTTCATACTGAGCAGAATGCGAAGTATCTATTGTAGCTCTCATATTTTAAAGTTCTTTCGCTTATGCTCAAGAAGACATAGTAGTGTTATAATAATCTATAAGAATATTGTAATACTATGTGGTTGAAAATACTCTAAACTAATATTTTCAACAGCAACTTTTCATACTGAGCGAATGCGAAGTATCTTTATGGCTCTTATATTTTAAAGTTCTTTCGCTTAACGCTCAAGAAGACATAGTACAGAAACTTTTCATACTGAGCAGAATGCGAAGTATCTTTTATAGCTCTTATATTTTAAAGTTCTTTCGCTTAACGCTCAAGAAGACATGTCTAGGAAGTAATAAAGTCATACAAATCAAGCCAGTTAGGGTTTATAGAATTTACCAGCGAGTTTTTAAAGGCTCTCTTTTTCTTTTTAATATACTTCTCTCTTTCTAATGCATGATTTATTTCCTGATATATTTCAAAATATACAAGCTTATTACAATTATACTTATATGTAAAACTTTCTACATACTTTTCTTTATGCTGATGTATTCTTTTAATTAGATTGCTTGTAATCTCTGTATACAGCACACTATTAGTATAGTTTGTAACCATATAAATATAGTATTGATTACCAGTTCCTGCAATTTGTTTATCTGATAATTTAACTGAACTAAAATCTACTTTCATATAATTATTATAGTTCATAAGGAAGCCATAAAAATGACTTCCCTGTATTTTAAATTAATATTATAGATATATTACTTATTAAAAGCTATAAACCTTGAGCCACTGCGGGAAAGGATTTTAAAGGCTATTAAATCGCCTTTTTTCACTTTATCATAAGCTGCATAAAATTCGTTAGGGTTATTAATAGATTTTCTATTTACCCAAACTATTACATCACCCTGCCTAAGCCCTGCTGAATAAGCATTTGATTTCGTATCAATATCTGTAATTACTACACCGCCTGTTACTCCAAGGCTAGAAGCATCATCACGGCTTAAATCAGTAACAGTAATATCGCCTTTAGGTTTTTTTGGTGATTTATTGCTGTAATTTCCTGCAACTTGACCTTCCACTGGTCTTTCACCTAAAGTTACAGTAATATTTTGCTGTTTAGAGTCCCTTATAACAGTAAGTACAACTTTATCATTTGGGCTTTTTGAGCCTATTATACCAACTAAAGTTCTTGAATCAGTTGCTTTTTTGCCGTCTACTGCTATTACTATATCGCCTGCTTTAAGCCCTGCTTTATCACCCGGCTCACCTTTTGAAACATCTGCTATTAATACACCTTTTGTATCATTAAGCCCAAAAGATTTTGCAAGTTTTTCATCAAGTGGCTGCAAGGTAACACCTATCCATCCTCTAGTTACTTTACCTTGTTTTAATTTTGGGATAATATTTTTAAGCATATTTACAGGTACAGCAAACCCAAGCCCTTGGGCAGATTGAATAATAGCTGTATTAATACCTATTACTTCGCCATCCATATTTATAAGTGGGCCGCCAGAGTTACCCGGGTTAATTGATACATCTGTTTGTATAAAATTATCATACGGGCCATCACCTAAAACCCTGCCTTTAGCTGATAATATACCTGCTGTAACAGTACCACCAAGGCCAAGGGGGTTACCAATAGCAACTACCCAGTCACCAATTTCTGCCTTATCTGAATCACCTAATAATATAGGTGTAATTGATGCACCCAATGTATCAATTTTTAAAAGTGCTAAATCTGTTAAAGGGTCTGTGCCTACTATTGTAGCTTTAAACTCCCTTTCATCTTGAAGTTTTACGATTATTTCTTCTGCACCTTCAATAACGTGGTTATTTGTAACAATATAACCGTTCATATCAATAATAAACCCAGAGCCTAATGCTGAAGATTTAAATTTTTGACCGCCACCATTACCATAGGGGTTACCACCGAAAAAACCACCAAAAAAATCATCAAAAAAAGGATCTATCTGACGTGTAACAGTTTTTGTTGTACTAATATTTACAACGCTTGGAGCTGCTTTTTTTACAACTGGTGCAAAACTTTCAGGCACTGCATAAGCATTAATAGCTAATGCTGCCATAAATACTACTAATAGAAATAATTTTTTCATTAAATCAATTTCCTCCTGATAATATATTTCTATTTACTATAAATCTCTGATGTTAGTATATGACCTTGAGAAGCAATATCAACTATATTTTGTTTATTTTTGTGTATTATATTCACAATCTCTTCCATAAACCCAAAAGATACAGTGCCATATACTGTATATTCAGTATCATCTATCACCCTTGAAAATAAATAATTTCCGTAAACTATTTTACTAACTGGTGCTGCATTACTCATAGCAGGTTTTATAAATACTGAAAATCTATTAACTCCGTCTTGAAATGCTAAATCTATAGCGTTGCCATTAAATACTGTTGTGTGGAAATGGCTAAAGCCTTTATAAAATTCTGGTGTATCCCAAAACTTATATTTTGCATCAATATCTCCACGTTTGCCTTTTTTATGACCGCCCCTTTTAAGGTGTTCTTTATACTGGTAGCCATGCATCGCCCCTTCTTTGTAGTCAAAACCACTAAAAGCAAACATTAAAGTATCTGTAGTATCAAATACTTCAAGTTTAACAATATGCTCTTTTTCATCAAGCCATAAAATTGATTTAAACCTGTCCTTATTTTTAGGTGTGATTACATACTGGGAAATATTGAAGCCAAAATATGAGATATTATCTGACTTAACTACATTATAATACTGCTCGGGTATTCTATCTACAGAAAAATAACCCCGTAAAAGTTGACGGGAAATAGAGCCCATTATAGAATTATCGTTTCTATAATCATCCTGTAAATTAATATATACTTCGTATTTATCTTGATTTAAAAATTTAAATACTACTGACTTCTGCCCTGCATATACTGGTAAATGCAAGGCAAAAATCAAAGCAATTGTAATCAGAAATTGTTTCATTTTTCAAAATTCACCGAAATAACCGATGCTTGAGCCAGTGGCCCAGAATATGAATTTGCATAATGTTCCAATACATAGTCTTCATATTTATCGTGAACTTGTGTGGCAACTTCTACTGATACTGGTTTAGATTTTTCAAAATAAGTAACTGTAGCACCAACAACAAGCAATATTGCAGCAGCTAAGGCTGATAAGTATATAAGCTTTCCTGCTACTATTTTTGAAATTTTAGTAACTTTAGAGTATTTTTTATTTTTTACCACTTCAAGCTGTTCTTTTTTACCATACTTGTTATTAAAAGCTATGCCTGCCATGATTTTCTTAGAAAAATCAACTTCTTCTTTTTGAGCATATGACACTTTTACCATATCTTTTATTTTATATATATTTGCAATAGCATTTTTACATTTACTACATTCTGATAAATGAGTAGAAACTGCATCAAACTCTTTAGGAGTAAGCTCATTATCTACATATGAATATAAAAGAGGTTGAATATTTAAACATGTATCTTTCACTTTGCTTTCCATATTACTTTGCCTCCATAACTACTTCGTCTGTTAAACCCTGCTTAATAAGCCTTTCTTTTACAATCTGCCTAGCATTAAAAAGCCTGCTTCTAACTGTTCCAAGTGGAATTTTAAGCATTTCAGCAATTTCTTCATAGCTTAAATCTTCCACTTCCCTTAATATTACTACTGTTCTAAGCCTTTCAGGTAATGCATCCACAAAAAAACGCACATATTTTCTAAGTTCATCTTTTATAATAAAATCTTCAGGACATTCACCAGTTGTAAGGCTTTCAAAATAGTCAACATCATCATCTTCATCTTCCACATCAACCATTCTTTTATCCCTTTCATAATGGTTTAATGAAAGGTTTACAGCAATACGTTTAAGCCAAGAATAAAAATGCTCTCTATCCTGCAGAGTATCAAGTTTTTCATAGGCTTTTAAAAAAGCATCTTGGCAAATATCTTCAGCGTATTCTTTATTTTTTACAATATTTAAAGCAGTATAAAAAATCTGAGATTGATATTTTAATATCAACATTTCAAAGGCTCCGTTATCCCCACCAAGAACCCTTTCAATCACCTGTTTATCATTCATCATTATCCCTCATTATTAGGTAAGACATACAAGTTATGGTTTTGTTCAAAATAATTTTTTATTTTTTATTAATGGCATTTAGCACCAAAATATATAAATATAATTTTTCTAAAAATTTATATATCACTACATATTAATTATTGCAATAGTAATACTTAAATACAACATATTATTTATTTGTAGATTATACTTTATATATAAGAGTAAAATATCTTAAATATTTATATATTTTAACTGCTAATGCAAACTAAATTTATACACATCATAAACAAAAAAATAAAATATTAATAATATTAATAATACTGCACTTTTACTAATTATGTAAAAAATCAATTATTTTTTATAAAATTAATGACATTTATATTAGCTTGTGATATAAAAGAGCATAATATAAAATTTAATAGGTGTTATAATGACTGATGCTCTTGATAAATTTCACGATGAATGTGCCATAGCTGGTGTTTATGGTAACCATGAGGCAGCAAAACTTGTATACCTTTGCTTATATGCTCTGCAGCATAGAGGTCAGCAGGGGACAGGTATTGCAGCTTATGACGGTGAGCATATCCACAGCGAAAAACGTGAAGGACTTGTTGCTGATGTATATACAAAAAAACGTTTAAAAAAATTAACTGGCAAAATTGCTATAGGCCATAACAGATACCCAACTGACGGTATTTTTTCTGCTAGGAACTTACAGCCTGTAATAGCAGAACTGCCTATTGGTGACTGTGCCCTTGCTTATAATGGTAACCTTGTAAATGCTTTTAAAATAAGAAAACAGCTTATTAAAGAAGGCTCAATTTTCTCTACAGGTACTGATTCTGAAACAATTATGCATTTACTTGCTAAAAGATTAAAAAATGAAGATTTAGTTACTGCCCTTTCAAATGTTATGAAAGAAATCACTGGCTCATACTCTATGGTATTTATGGCAGATAATAAATTAATCGCTATGCGTGACCCTTATGGCCTTCGCCCGCTTGCTATGGGTATGATGAAAGACGGCTATGTTTTTGTTAGTGAAACTGTTGCTCTTGATTTAATAGATGCCCACTTTATTAGAGAAGTAGAGCCTGGGGAAATGGTTATTGTGGATGCAACTGGTGTGAAATCAGTTTTCCCTAACGGCAAAAACGAGCACCCTGCCCCTTGTGTATTTGAACATGTGTATTTTGCACGGCCTGATTCATTTATGTTTGGCCAATCTGTTTATGAAGTGAGAAAAAGTTTTGGCAGGATGCTTGCAAAAGAATGCCCAGTTGAAGCTGATATTGTAATACCTGTGCCAGATTCTGGTATTACTGCTACAATAGGCTATTCTGAAGAAAGTAAAATACCTTTTGAAATGGGTATTATTAGAAACCACTATGTTGGCAGAACTTTTATTGAGCCATCACAAAATATTCGTGATTTTGGTGTTAAAGTTAAATTAAACCCTGTAAAAAATTTAATAAAAGATAAAAGAGTTGTGGTAATTGATGACTCTATTGTGCGTGGCACAACAAGTAAAAAAATAGTAAAACTTCTGCGTGATGCTGGAGCAAAAGAAATACATATGAGAATATCTGCTCCCCCTACAAGTTATCCTTGTTACTACGGTATTGATACACCTACTAAAAAAGAGCTTATATCAAATACCCATACTGAAGAAGAAATCAGAAAATTTATAGGGGCTGATTCTTTAGGATATATTTCTTTAGAAGGAATGCAGAGCGTATTGAAAGACCATAACTTTTGCTTTGCCTGCTTTACTGGTAAATACCCTATTGACCCAACTGATTTAATAGAGGATTAATTAAATTTAATGAAAAAAATACTACTTTTAATACTACTATTATCATTTACTGCTAATTTATCCTATGCTGATGATAGGACAGATAAGCCATATAACATAGGGTATGCAAAACGCTACGGTATGGTTGGGCTGTATGGCCATTTATCTGACTATATTAAAGATGACTGGGGTGATTTATACCCCGGCGGTGGTGGTTTTGTATATTATAATATATTAAATGATTTTTGGGGCAATTTTTCTATTGGTTTTAATGCTGATTATGTAGGTGGTGATTTTACTACTTCAAAGGGTATTAAAGGCACAGCACATATGGCTCCGCTTTCTTTAAATGTTGCTTATATGACATCATCTAATGTGGTAAATGCTTGGGCTGGTGTTGGCTTTTCATATAACTTTGCTACATTTGATATATCAGCTGGCACTTATAATAATACTGCCTATGGGGCTCAAGGCAAGCAATATGCCCAGTTAATAGGTGTAGATGCTTTTGCAGGGCTTGAATATCTTTTTACTAAAGACGGCAGATGGGGTGCATTTTTTGAATTTAGGTATACTTATTCTCAAATACCAGAAATAAAATTAAATGTTTCTGGCATTGGTGCTTTTTCTGATAAGCTGGATACTCAAAGGTTTAAATATACAGTTGGTTTTTCATACCATTTTTAAGGTGAAACTATGAATATGTTTAGTTATTTTTCTGCAATAATATTTTCTATTCTCATAATTATTTTTGGTGGTATAATTATAGCAAACCCTGATGGCACTATGGCAGCTTTTGCTGTATTTATCAGCATAGTAATGATTATTACAGGAATATTTAATATTATGCTTTTCCGTTCTATGAAAGAATTTAAAGGCTCAATCTATTACTTAATAGAGGGTGCTCTTTCTATTATTATTGCTGTTTTACTTTTAAGCAGTGCAGAAGCATTGAAAAACTTTGTACCACTGCTTGTGGGCTTTTGGATAGCTTTAAAATCTGCTACAGCAATAATTACAGCAATTGAATTTAAAAAAAGCAATAATCCTAACTACAAACCTATTTTAACAGGTGGTATTATTGGCTTACTTTTAGCCTTATTAATTGCAGCATTTCCAAAAATTGTATCAGTTTATATTAGCCTGATTTTAGGTATAGCTTTTATTGCAGCAGGTGCATTTATTATATTTTTTGCATATAGAATGCGTAAATACTAATAGATTAAGTGGGTATAAAAGCCCACTATTTTTTATAAAAAATGAAGTTTATCTAATATCTTTTTAGTAGCAGTGGAACGGTTTAATGTGTAAAAATGAAGCCCTGCTGTATCCTTTGCCACTAAATCTTCACATTGAGTAACAGCATAATCAATACCTATTTTTGCCACATCTTCTTCGCTTTTGCCTTCCATACTTTTTATTAATTCACTAGGTATATGGCTTGAGCACATAACCTGAAACCTTTCTATTTGAGAATAGTTTATAATAGGCATAATACCTGCAACAATAGGCACATTAATGCCTGCTTTTTCGCAGCGTTCTCTAAACCTGTAAAAATATTCGTTATTGAAAAAAAGCTGTGTAATAATAAATGATGCACCCTTATCTACTTTATATTTAAGCATTTCAATATCTTTTTCAAAGTTTTCTGATTCTGGGTGTTTTTCAGGATAACCTGCCACACCTATGCAAAATTTATTTCTTGATGATATATATTCCACTAAATCTGAAGCATATTTAAAATCACCTGCAGGAGCATTACTTTCTTTTGGTAAATCACCACGTAAAGCAAGCACATTTTCAATACCAGCATCTTCTAATTTATCAAGTATATCATCAAGAGTTGCTTTATTAAAGCCAACACAAGTAATATGCATCATAGTTTCATAACTACAGGTATCTTTAATATATTTTATCCAGTCAAAAGTTTTATCAGCAGTTGAGCCGCCAGCACCAAATGTAACAGAAGAAAAATCAGCGTGTTCTTCCTGTAAAGAATCTATTGTATCAAAAAGCACTTTTTCAATAGCTAGAGTTTTAGGTGGAAAAAACTCAAAAGAAATAGAAGGCTTTCTAGTGCTTAATATATTTGAAATACTCATTAATATAATGCTCCATAAATAAAAAATTTCTGTAATATTGCACTAAAAATATAAATTTGTAAATAGAAAATAATGTAAAATTAAAATTTATTGGCAACTTGTTAAATTTTTAGAAAGTATTAGTTTACCACCTTGTGTTATTTCTAAATTATTATCTCTTGTTATCATATATGTAGTATCATTATTTATAAACTCATAATATAAAAAATTATAATTTCTTTTAGAAATAACAGATTTTCCAGTTAATGTAATAAAATCACCTGTTTTTTTATTAAGCCCAATATATACCATTTTATCACAGGATAACTCACCTTCTTCACACAGATTAATAAGTTTTATCCATAAATCATCAGTTTCAAATGTACATTGTTCAGCTAATTTCATATCTGCAAAGGCAAAAACAGGAAATGCTAAAAATATTATAGTAATTATTTTTTTCATATTAATCACCTAAAATCAAATTTAATAATAGTTTTATTATAAAAAGTAAGAATAATATTTCCAAGATATAAAAAAATATTTTCTTTTTTTTCAAAGTAGAGATTTGTTTTCTAATTTCTAAGCAGTCATTAACAGATTTTGCTTTTTGATAATAATCTGCAGCTATATCGTATTTGCCTGATTTCTCATTACAAATACCAAGGGTTAAATATAAAGTGTACTTATCATCATAATCATCATTTAATTTATCTAAATATGTTAATGCTTTTTTATATTCTTTAATAGATTCATAATATAGCCCTGCTGAAAAATTTAAGTCTACATCATCTGGGTATAATTCAAGCCCTTTTTCAATAAATTCCTGTGCTTTTTCCTTATAACCTAAACTTCCAGCACTCCAAAAAGAATAATAATATATCCAGCTTTCATTCTTTCCGAGATTTATTGCTTTTTCAAAATTATCTAGTGCTTTTTCATACTTTTCAAGCTCATAAAGGTTAAGCCCTGCTTCAGAATATACCCAGCCGTCATTTCTGCCAAGCTTTATTACTTTTTCTATACATTTATATGCTTTACTATATTTCTTTTGCTCTCTATATAAAATTGCCTGATTGCTTTCTGAAGCAATTATTTCAGCATTATTATCTGCCTGCTTATCCATATTATTTTCCTATATTTTAGTAATGAAGTTACTTAATTTTATTTCCTTTTTTATCAATATAAAACCAGTCATCACTAATCCATTTATGATATTCCCCATTAGAGTTTTTCACTGTCTTATTATATCCTTTATATGTTACTTTTGCTTTTCCATTTTCAAAGGGGTAGCCAAAAGCATACTGAGGCTTTATTATCACTTTCCCAAAGCTGTCAATATAGCCTATTTTACCACTACTATCTATTATTCTTGATGTGCCCTCACTTACATAATCATTACCGTTATCATAAATATATGGTTTATAGGGATGATAACAACCAAAAGTAATAACACATAAAAATATAATTAAAAATGTTTTCTTCATACTTTATTATTTTAATAAATTTTCAATTTCTTCTCTATTTAACCCTTTTACACATATATATCTTGCATCTATAAAGCCATATTTTTCTTTTGGCAGTCTGTTTATAAATTCTTGATAATTAATCTGCCCTAGGTTTTCATAGCTTGATTCATCTTCTGGGTTACCATTAATTACAACAAGATTAATAATCCATTCTGCTATATTATCATCTGTAACCATATCTTGGTTTTCAGATTCAACTGATGGGTTAAAAGGCAAAATAGTTGGCACAGTTTCTGTTATGGCATAGATACCTATAATAGTACCCTCATCATTTTCATAAAATTTTTGGCGTGCTTCATAAGCATTTATATACTGCAGACCTGTTACAAATGTGCTGAATTTTTCAACTACATTTTCAGCATTTATTATAACATTTTCTAATAAATCAACATTTATTGTAACTTTTCTATGTATTCCTTGAAATTCAAAATAAGCATCATTATTACTAGATTTTAAAAGCTTGCTGTAAACTGCTGCTAATTCATGCTTGATATTTTCTTTATAAGGATATGTTTGTAGATTATTAATGGTATAACTTTCGTTATCATCTGTAATGGTTTCAGTGCACCCTAGAAAACTGCATAATTTTTTTATATAATCAAATGCTGCTAAATAATCATCAACACTTGAAAAGGATAGTATTCTTACTTCATAGGTTTTTGTATTATTATCATAGGAAAGCTCAAAACCTCTGGCACTTTTTTTCTCAATACCAAGTAATATACATTCAAAACTACTAAGCTTTTCTTTTAAAAATTCCTCATATTCTGCATCATCTTTTTTTATCACATATTGAGAAAAATTTTGCCCAATATGTAATGCCTGCTTTACTGTTATACTGCCTACATTATGAATATCATTAATAAAAAAATATACACTCATATTATCTCTACTAATATCTACTTTATATATACTTTCATACTATTTCCTGCTTTTGATAAAATATTATATATTTCACTGCTGCTAAGCCCTGTTATTTTTCCAAGCCTTGTATAGCTCCATGAATTACTGCCATACATTATAACCATATACCTGCCCTGATATAATAAAATATCACCAGATGAGGCATTTATGCTTTCATCATTTTTAGTAAGATTTTGTGGAAGGCTTCCCACCTTTTCAAAACCACCATAGTTTTCCATATTTATGGTGATAGCTCCGTTTTTTAATATTTCTTTTAATTCTTTTGCTGCCACGCTACTTGCAAACTCACAGGCAATCTCTTGATTATCCACCATTAAATAAAACATACCACCCTCAAAATCTAAACTGTTACCCATATTGTTATTTGCAAAATTGTCATTAATATTTTCTGCATTACAGCCTGCAGAGCATAAAAGTAAAAATAAAAATGTTAATATTTTTTTCATACAAATTTCCTATAAATTAATGGTATATTAAATAGACTGTAATTTCAAGAAAATTTTATTGCTTGATTCTATTATATTTTAATACTATACTATTAAAAAGTAGGTTATTTATGAAAAAATTAGTATTTATATCATGTATAGCATTATCTCTTTTTGGCTGTGGTGCAGATTTATCTATTGAACAAACCACTAATAATGGGGGAAATTCCAGCAGTAATAACAGCAGTATTCAAACATCCACTGAAGGTGTAATAGATATTTCTTCTGGCAGTGTAGTATCTAATAACCCTGCACCAGAAAATGCTTTACTTTATACCATTTCAAGCCATATACCACAAAGCCCTACTTATGACAGCATAACCGTTGATTATTCTTTAACTGGCTCATATAACTCAACTAATAACATATCTATGAAAGAAAATATAGCAAATATGAATAATAATATAAAAGATAAAAATAGAGATAATGACAGTATGCGTCATATTATAAAACAGCAGATAGATTTTAATAAAAAAGCAAAAGAAAATAATTATAAACCTATTTCTGAAAATAATACCATAAACTATAAAACAGTGCCTAATAATATTCAAATAAACACAAAATGGCAAAATGTATATGTTATAAACGAACCTGCAACGCAAATACAAACTGCAACTAGTGCCACATGTATTGATATATCTAATAACGTTTATTTTTTTATAGATGATAGGGTAGATAGAAGCCAAATAGATACAACTCGTCTAAATGATATAAAAACAGAATTTGAGAAGGGATATTTATTGGTCCATGAAAAATGTGGCAGTGAAGCAGATATTGATAATAATGGTAAAATAATCTTTTTATTTACACCAATAGGTGGTAACGTTTTAGGCTTTTTCTATACTGCTGATAAATACTCTAATAATTTTACAATACAAAGCGGTATTTATTCCAATGAAGCAGAGATAATGTATATTAATTCAGAATTTTTACAAAAAACAGTTGATTTTCAAGCAAATAAAAGGCTTTTAATTTCAACATTAATCCATGAATTTCACCATATGGCTTTATTTGATGTTCGCTTAAGGCAGGGTTTTGAACCATTTATGGATTATTATATTAATGAGGGTCTATCTACACTTACTGCATATTATACAGGTTATGCTGATGTAATGCGTGATTATGTTTTAAATATGTTTGCATATGAAATGGATGTACCACTTGTAAATAATACACAAAATTTAAGCTATGGATATTCATATCTTTTTATGCGTTATTTTTACTATAGGTTTGGTGAAGCAGGGCTTAAAAAATTAATTAATTCACCATATACAGATTACAGAGCCTACGAAGCAGGAAGCAGTATGGCTTTTAATGATTTATATAAAGACTTTTTAAAAATGGTGCTTGTAACAGGCAGAAACGTAACAACTGATACCCGCTATAGTGTAGATGAGTTTAATAATAAAGAAGGCAGTGCAGAATATGAAAAAAGCTATATTTCACTTGCAGAAATGATGGATATATTTATAGCTACTCCACCTTTTGATGAAACATTTACCACAACTCATGGGTATGACGCAAAAAATGTCCCACCTTATACTTTTCAGTATAAAAAATGGCTTTCTATGCCTGAAAATATTACACTAAAAGGTACTAATACTACTACATTTTATACGCTGTTTTAAAGATTTCGCCTAAACATTACATTTACTCTATTTTTATATTATTTCCTACTGATTAAGTATGATATGGAATTTAAGGACAGAAAAAGGTTGCTAAAAATATAGATTTTTAGGAAATTTTAAGCATAAAAACCCTTGCATATTACAATCTGTAATATGGGAAAAGAAAACTGGGGATTATAAGTGGACTGCCTTAAAGAAATAAGGCAGCCTTATATATTCAAAAGGGGAAAAATAAGCCCCTTAAAAAAGACTTCTTACATTTTGATTAAGCCTTTTTGCTCCAGTTCGTTTTTGCATTCAGTGCAGTACCTTGCAAACGGCACATACTCAAGCCTTTTTGGGCTTATTTCGTCTTCACATTCAATGCAGACACCGTATGTATCGTTTTCAATACGCTGTAATGCTTGATCAACAAGTCTTAGTTTAAGAGCATCAGTTTCAACTCTGCCAAGCATAATATTTTTGTTATAAATATTATAAGCCTCATCGGCAGTATCTTGAATACCGTCAGAGCCAAGCTCCAACGCTTCGTTATACTTGCTGTTAAGAGTTTCAATTAACTCTTTTTTCATAGCAAGAAGTTTCTCACGGAAATGCTCTTTAGTCGCCTTATCCATCATATGCTCCTACTTGTGATAGGGATGCCCAGTAATTATGGTTACTGCCCTGTATATCTGTTCTGCCATTACCATAAGGCTTAGCTTATAGGAAAATGTCATATCAGAAAGTGACAAAAACTCGGTTGCAGCACTACGTGCTTGAAGTGATAACCCAGTTGCTTCACCTATTACAAAAGTTATATTTTTTGAAAGGCTGCGTTTTACTTTAAACCACTCCGCAAACCCTTCACTTGTGTACTTTTTACCACCTGCATCCATTGCTATAATTATTTCTGCAGTGTTTTGTTTATTTAATTTTTCAAAATACTTTCCGCCCTCACCTAATTCTGCTAATTCCAGTTTAAAATATGGTGTAAGCCGTTTTTGGTATTCCTTTATAAAATCTAGTACTTCCTTATCCTTAACTTTTCCTTCAACAGCAAGTTTAACAACCATATATTACCTGCTGAAAAGCTGATAAAGGATAACAGCACAGCTCATAGATGCATTCAGCGAATCAATATCTGATAACATATTGATTTTTAGTTTATAATCAGCACGTTCCAAAATACTTTCTCTAATACCTCTGCCCTCTGAGCCTATTATAACACCAAGTGGAAATTTTACAATAGATGATGTTTCTTTTAAATTAACATCACCATTAATATCAGCAGCAGCAATTTTAAAACCAATTTGCTTAAATTCATCAATTGCCTGCCCTAAATTTACCACTTGGCAAATATTTGTATAAAATAAAGCACCTGCACTGGCTTTAAAAACAGCAGGGCTTACTTGTGCCTGGTCATGCCTTGGGATAATTATATTTCTTATTCCAAAACAATGGCAGGCCCTAATTATTGCCCCAAAATTATGAGGGTCTTGTATCTTATCTAAAAATACAACACCTTCCGTATTTTTACTTGATTTTAGCATATCTTTTAATTCAACATACTCAAAATCATCTACTTCACAAACAACCCCTTGAGTTTCAGTTCCGTATTTTTCTTCAAAAGCACGCCTGCCTAAAACTTCAAAAGGAACGTTTATATTATCAAAATGGATGCTTGCACCCTGCCTAACAATTATCTTTTTTGCCTTACCGCATTTTTTTGCTTCAATTACTGGGTTTCTGCCTGATATAATCAATTTATTTACCCAGTTCTTTTAATATTTTATCTGCTACTTTTGCAGGGCTTAAGCCAAGCATATCATAAACTTCATCAGCATTACCAGATACTGGAAATTCTTCCACACCATAAGGGGTAATGTTTAACATTTGTTTCTTTCTTAAAGACATATTTGCAAGGGTAGAAAAAAGCCCAGTAGATGAAATATGGTCTTCATAAGTAAATATATTTTTATAACCTGCTATGCTTGTAAAAGCATTATCAGATAAATAAGCAGGAGTAGGCACGTTTATTACTGCTAACTCTATGCCTTTTTCTTTTAATATTTCATACACTCGGCAGGCTCTATATAATGTAGCACCATATGCTAAAATTGCACCGTCTTTACCCTGCCTGATAGTGCTTACTTCGCCATATTTAAACTCATAGTTTTCATCAAAAAACACAGAGCCGTCTTCTTTTGTAATAACAGGCACTTTAGACCTGCCCATAGCCACATGGAAATTGCCACTTTCTTTTGCCACATACCTAATAACAGTATCTACTTCATTAGGGTCTGCAGGGCATATTATATTAAAGCCAAAAATATTTCTTAAAAGCCCAATGTAATCAACACACATATGAGTTTTACCGTCTTCACCAACATCAACACCTACGTGAGTTGTTACAACTTTTAAATTAGATGAGTTTATTTCGTTAAGCCTGTGCTGGTTATAAACTTCATCTACACCAAACATACCAAAATCTGCAAAAAAGCTGATAACTCCATTAACAGAAGCTGCCCCTGCACATACTGCTGTATGGTGCTCTGCTATACCACTTTGGAAAAAGTTTTCTGGATAGTTTTTCTCTACACCGTTTGTTTTTACAGAGCCTGCTAAGTCACAGTCAAAAACAATAATATCTGTCTGACCTTCTGCTTTGTTTAGCTTAACAAGGTCTAATAAAGCAGCACCAAATGCACTTCTATTATCAGTTTTCACATCTGCTGCATACATTATCCTTTTTCCTGTTGCAATATTTGCCCTTGGGTTTTCTGCTTTTATGTGAGGAGCTGCCCACATAAAACCTTTTCTCATTTCTTTATAATAGTCAAGCTTTGGTTCAAGTTGTAGTTCTTCCATAGCTTT
Source organism: uncultured Mucispirillum sp. (assembly GCA_944324495.1). Lineage (GTDB taxonomy): Bacteria > Chrysiogenota > Deferribacteres > Deferribacterales > Mucispirillaceae > Mucispirillum. The sequence continues at coordinate 48,730 of CALUWN010000011.1, forward strand.
ATAGTATTGCTCTTCTGAAAGTGGTGCACCGTGGAATGATGATACGTGTTCCATAAAAGAAACCCCTGAGCCCATTTTAGTATTTGCAATAATACAAACAGGTTTTGGGCATGATTTTGCTTTTAATAATGCACCTGTAATATCTTTATAGTCATGGCCGTCAATACTAATAACTTCCCAGCCATCTGATTTATAGCTTTCTGCAATATCCATAGCTGGCATAACTTGTGATATATCACCAGAAATTTGTAAACAGTTATAGTCAACAATAACAGTAATATTTGAAAGGTTATATTTTGAAGCAAAACGTCTGGCTTCTGTAATCTGCCCTTTTTCGTGTTCGCCATCGCCCATGAAAACAAATACATCAAACTCATGACCAGAAACCCTGCCAGCAACTGCCATACCGCAGGCTGCTGATAAGCCTTGACCTAAGTTACCAGTAGTCCATTCCACACCGGGAATAGAGCGTTCAATATGCCCTTCGTACATACTGCCTGCTTTTCTAAAATAAGCAATATATTCTTCCTGTGGTAATATACCAATACGTGCAAGGCTTGAATAAACTGCAGGTGATATGTGGCCGTGAGATACTATTATTCTATCACGAGATAAATCGTTAATATTAAATTTATTTATATTAGCAATATGATAAACAGTAAGCAACGCATCTATTGTAGACATAGAACCACCCGGGTGTCCGCTTGCTGCTAAAGTTGTCATGGTTAAAATATCACCACGGCAAATACGTGCTTCGCTTTTTAATTTTTCATAATCAATATTAGCAATTCTACTTGAGAATTCTTGAAAATTCATATTATTTCCCTATACAATTTTCTTACATTGGCAGTTTTAAAAATAACTACTTGAATGGAAGATAACCATATAAAACAATTATGTCAATAAAAAAAGCATACTTTTTTAATTTTATTTTTTTAATTTGACTTTCATATTATTTTATATTATAGTGACATCGTAGGTGTCTATTATGAATTTATATCCACAAGACTCATATTATTCAAAACTTTCTTTTGATAGGTTTTTTATTAAACCACCACTTTGTATCTGACAATATCTTTATATCTTATTTTAAGCTGAAATTTTAAATGTTAATTTTATTAAAGGCTAAAATTACGCCCTTAGTGCGTCTATTTTGCCTAAAAAACATATTATTAGTGAATTACTATGGAATCAAAACAATCAAACATTGTAACTTTAAATGAAACGAAACTTTTTTATAAGTTTGCTGTGCCTAATATATTAAGCCTTGTGCTGCTTTCTTCTGCTGGTATTGTAGATGCCATATTTATTGGCAGATATGTAGATGAAATAAGTTTGGCAGCAGTAAACACTGCAAACCCTGTATATAGTTTTATATGGGGCTTATCTATGATGATAATGATAGGTGGAGCTGTTGCTGCAGGCAAATATTTTGGAGAAAAAAATATAAAAGCAGCTAATGAAGTTTTTACAAACTCTATTATTGCTGTGTTTTTGGTATCAGTTGTATTATCTGTACTTATATTTTTATTTGCAGATAATATTATAAGACTTATTGGTGGAAGTGAAAAAACTACCCCTATTGCTGTTACCTATTTACAAACTATATTACCATTTATAGTTTTTACAACCATAGGTTATGGGTTATCTGTTTTTGCAAGAGTTGACGGATTTCCTATGCTTGCTTCACTTGCATTAATAATGGGTGCATTAACTAATATTATATTAGATGCCATATTTATTGCAGTATTAAAGATGGGTGTTGCTGGTGCAGCCTATGCTACAGGTATTTCTTTTATTGTAAGCTTTTTAATACTTTTTATCCACTTTGCAAGGAAAAAAGGAAATTTAAGAATTACACTTCAACTGCGTAATTTCAGCCATATTATTAAAACAAGCTACAACGGATTATCAGAATTTTTAAATGAAATATCTGTCGGTATTACTATGGCACTATTTAATATAATAATGATGAAATATGCTCAGGAAGAAGGGGTGGCAGCTTTTACAGCCATAAACTATATTATGTGGCTTGGTAATATGGTAAACTACGGTGCTGCTGATACTTTAAACCCGCTTATTTCTACAAATTACGGGGCAGGAAAATTTGACCGCATAAAAAACATATTAAAAACTGGTGCTTTTTTCACACTGTTAAATGGGTTTGGAATATTTTTAACAATACTGTTTTTCAGCCATGAGCTTACTTCTTTATTTATTAAAGATACATCATCTAATGCTTATAATATATCTATTGCATTTATGAGCTATGTAAAATGGGCGTTCTTTTTAAGCGGTATTAATATGGTGCTTTCATCATACTTTACTGCAATGCTTAGGCCAAAAGAATCGGCAGTGATAGCTTCCCTGCGTTCATTAATTATGCCCTATTTTATGCTTTTACTGCTTCCAAAACTACTGGAAATCAAAGGTGTATATTTAACCATACCAGTTAGTGAAATTGTTACTTTTATTACAGCTTTAACATTATTTGTTTTAAGCTCCAAATTTTTATTAAAAAGGTGATATTATGATAAAAAATAATGATTTAGAAATTGCTTCAGGCAATATATATAAAACTTTCTTTAAATTCAGCCTGCCTAATATGGTAGGGCTTATGGCTATGAGCTCCGTTGCATTAGTTGATGCTTATTTTGTAAGCCAGTATGTAAGCCCTGTGGCTTTTGCTGCTGTTAATATTATTATGCCACTTATTACAATAGTTTTCGGTATTGCTATTATGTTTACTATTGGGGCTGCTGTTCTTGTAGGGACATATCTTGGTGAAAATAAAATTGTAAAAGCTAGAGCCGTTTTTACAAAAGTGATGATAACTATTTCATCTATATCACTTTTCTTTTCTGTAGTGTGTTATTTTTTCAGTTATGATGTGGCAAGGCTTTTGCACGCTAATGATGAAATAATGGTGTATGCAAAACCATATCTTGAAATGGTAGCTTTATTTTTCTTATTTCAAGCTTTAGAATATTCATTATCTGTTATGATTAGAACAGATGGTAACCCATATCTTGCTTCTATTGCAGTACTTTCAGGGGCTTTATTAAATTTTATATTAGACTATATATTTATTGTAAAAATGAATATGGGTATTGAAGGGGCTGCCCTTGGTACAGGCTTATCTTTTATGGTTTCAACTTGTATGCTGCTTTTTCATTTTATATTAAAAAAAGGCAATCTAAAACTAACGAAATATATAGGCAAATGGAAAGAAATATTTTTTGCAGCATATAATGGCTCTTCAGAGCTTTTTAGTGAAGCATCTGTTGCTATTATTGCATATCTTTTTAATAAAATAATGGTAGAAAGCCTTGGCACATATGGTGTGGAAGCGTTTGCTGTGATAAATATCTCCCTGTGGGCTGTTAATATGCTCTGCTATGCTATTGGGGATTCTTTAGTGCCACTGCTTTCCATAAACTATGGGGCAGGTTATTATGACCGTATTAAAAAAATATTAACTCTTTCAAGAATTTCAGTACTATTTATTGGTGGATTAGCATTTTTATTATTTACATTTATTCCAGAAATAATAGTATCATTATTATTAGATAAAAAAAATAAAGAAGCATTTGAAATTGCTCTTGTATTTGCAGATTATACAAAATATGCATTTTTATTCCTTGGGCTGAATATCGTATTTAGTTCATCATTTACAGCTATACAAAAACCGTTTCATTCAATAGTTGTTGCTGCCTTACGAGGCTTAATTTTACCTGTAATTTGTATATACTTTCTGCCTTTTATTTTAAATGAAACAGGGCTATATATGGCAATATCTGTGGCAGAATTTACAACTATAATACTGGCATATTATTTATGGAAAAATACAAAAGTTATAAGGGATATTAATACTAATCTTGTAAATTATAAGCAAGTGTGCTACTATGAAGAAAAATAATATGTTCGGAGGGGTAAATGAGCAAGATAAAAGTATTGTTTGTTGCAAGCGAAATAGCACCATATGCTAAAACTGGTGGTTTGGCAGATGTATCTTCTGCTCTTCCTATTGCATTAAAAGAAAAAGGTATTGATGTTATATCTGTTATGCCTTTATACTCTAAAGTTAATAGAGAAAAATATAAACTTAAAAAAGTAATGGATTCTGCCTGCTGCCATATGGGTAACTGCGAAGAATGGTACAGTGTTTACCATACCACAGAACCTTTTGGCAACGACGTATATTTCATAGAGTTTAACAAATATTTTGACAGGCCCGGTATTTATCACGACAGCGGCGGCGAATATGGTGATAATCCATACAGGTACGCATTTTTCTGCCGTGCTGCTATGCAGCTTGCAAAAGATTTAGAATTTCAGCCAGATATAATACACACTAACGACTGGCAGACTGCCTTTATCCCATACTATATAAAATGTGGTGAAGATGCTTTCTTTTGGGGCACTCGCTCTGTGATTACAATACATAATATTGGCTATCAAGGTAATTTTGATACTTCTGTATTAGATTATGCAAAAATTTATCCTAATGATTTTAATGCTGGTGCATTTGAATCTTTTGGAAGGCTTAATATCTTAAAAGGTGGGCTTGCTTTTGCTGATAAAATTACAACAGTAAGCCCAACTTACGCTAGAGAGATAATGGGCCCTATTGGCTCATGTGGGCTTCATGACTTACTTAGAAGCCGTTCAGCTGATTTATGTGGTATATTAAACGGTATTGATACAAATGTTTGGAACCCAGAAGTAGATACTTTAATTCCAAAACAGTATAACATAAAAACATATAAAGCAGGTAAAAAAGCAAATAAAAAAGCACTGCAAAAAATGTTTGACTTAAATGACGCTCCAAATGTGCCACTTTTTGCATTTATTGGGCGTTTTGCTTCCCAAAAAGGCTTAGGGCTTTTAGCTGGTGCTGTGGAACGTGCTGTAAACTCTATGGTATGCCAAGTGGTAATTTTAGGCTCAGGAGATGAAGATGCTCAATGGTATTTTGGCGGGCTTCCTGCAAGATATTCGGGCAGAATTGGTGCATATATTGGTTATGATGAGCCACGCTCCCATTTAATTGAAGCAGGGGCTGATTTCTTCCTTATGCCTTCATTATATGAGCCATGCGGCTTAAACCAGTTATACAGCCAAGTATATGGCACCCTTCCTGTAGTTAGGGCAACTGGCGGGCTTGATGATACTATTGAACAGTATGATGAATATAACGGCACAGGTACAGGCTTTAAGTTTTATGATATTGACCCACACGCTTTATATAACACTATGGGCTGGGCAGTATCCACTTATTTTGACAGACCAAAACATATGGAAAATATGATAAAACAAGCTATGAAAAAAGATTATTCTTGGTCAGTTTCTGCAGAACTTTATATTGGTATATATAAAGAACTCTGTGCAAAATAAATTTTATTTTTTGGGGCGTTATGCCCCAAAATTTATGATTATGATAGTATTACTTTGGAGTAGATATGCTATTTAAAAGCAACGGTAAATTTATAGATAATGTTACAGATAGTTTTAACAGGTTTGGGCTGCAGACAAAACTTTCTGAAAAAGGCTCATCCAAAAACACTCAGAAATTTGAAATGTATGACAGCATACATGATTCTGCCTATGTGGCAGTAGCTGTTGAAAAGCCTGTTGGCAAAATGGCTGCAAAAGAATGGAATAATATTATTGAAAATGATTTACTGCCTACTTTAGTTAATGAAAATAATATATCATCCTCCCCAGCTTCAGCGTTAATTGTGCCTTCAAAAGATATTGATGTTGTAGAAAAAATGCTTATTGATAAAGGGTTTTCACCATCTATCTATCAACTTTTCCCCGGCTATGTGGTAGCAGGTATTAATAAAAAAGATACTGCAAAACTTATTAATGACTATATGGCAAAAAAAGATGCTGAAAAAGTACAGGAAAAAAAGGAAGAAATTAAAGAAGAAGTCAAAAATGAAGATATACCTTTAAAAAAAGAGCCTGTTAAAAAAGAAGATAATAAAACAGATATTGAAAAGAAAAAGGCAGATACATTAAACTCACTTTCAAATATAGAAAATAAAAAACCAAATAAAGTAGAAAACAAAAAGAAAGCAGAACTAGATAATACACCAAATATTAAACCAAAAACAAATTCATCCTTAGCTAAAAAGCTGGCTGCTGCTGCCCTTTTAGGAACTGCTATTGGTGCAGGAGCTGTTGCTGCTCCAGAAATTAGGTCACAAATTAATGATTATTTAACACCAAAAGAAGAAAAAATAGAAAAAGAAGTGTTGGAAAAAGCAGCTGAAAAATATTTTGACGGAATAAAAAATGGGTTTAGTGAAGATGATGAACTTTTAAAAATAATATCAGAAAACCCAAATTTAGCTCAAGAATATATTAATGAGCTTGCAAATACTCCAGTGCAGACATCTGCTTTAAAAAACAGTGCAGCAAGTGAAGATTTACTGAGAGAAAAAGCAAATTCTGATAATGAATCAATTAGGGCAGCAGTTGCTCAAAACCCTAATACTCCAGAAGATGTGCTTGAAAAATTATATAAAGATAAATCTAATAACGTATTAAAAGCACTGGCTAAAAACCCGTCCATTACTCCAGAAATGATGGATAACCTTAGTAACTATACAGGGCTTCACAGCGATATGATGGAAAACCCTGCCCTAACCCCTGAATTAATGCGAAAAATTACAGCAGGCAAAAATAGAGACTGCGAATTTAATAAAAAATATATGTCAAACCCTTGTATCAGCACTGAAGAACTTTTATATAATTTGAATAACCCAGATGAATGTGTGCGTGAAGGTATTGCATTAAACCCTAATGCACCAGCAGAAGCAATAGAAAAATTATCCAAAGATAATAACCCTATTGTAAAAAACGCTGCATTTAAACATAAAAATATGCCTGTAGAAAAACTGAACTCTCTTTTTCCTGAAAACTGGGTGCCAGAATATAATGATACAATAAAAGAATCAGAGCGAGTAGCAGCTTTGGAAAACCCAAATATCAGCCCAGAAATACGTAAAAAAGCAGTATTTATGGACCCTAAAAAATATGGAAAAGCTGTAGCTGCTAATAAATCTGTAAGCCCAGAATTAATTAATAGAATGAAAAATATGGCTCAAGGTAAAAAGGGCGTAAATATGCTTTTGTATAAGGCAAAAAATATAAAAAATGACCCAAAACAGTTATCAAATATTAAAGAGCAAATGGATAAAAATAATGAAACCATTGATAAGCCTGTTAGAAGGTTAATGAATAAGCAGTTTGTTGAAAATGTTTATGACCCTTATGAATTAATAGAAGATATGCGAAGGCTGCCTTCTAAAAATAAAAAATTTAACTTGAAAAAAAATAATAAAGACACTATGACTACAGATAATAGTGCAAATGGTGGTGTTAATAATGGTAGAAATGGTGCTGTAGAAAATATTACTCCGCAGACTGATGCACCCTCATCTATTTTAGATAAAAACGGTAACGCACCAGATAGATTTGCTGCTATGCCGCTGCCACCACTTGAAAAAGGTGCAGTTTCATATAACCCTGATGCTGAAAAGCAGGCGTTAAAAACTGCTGATGATATAATTGATAGTATTATGAGCGACAGCCTGCCTGATATTGAAAAATCTATTCAATCTGGCAATTATATTAAAAATAACGGCACCACCAGCAATAATGCAGGCGGAAATAATAATGGTGGCTTAGGTGGTGGTGGATTATCAAGCTATGGAAAAAGCATAAACCCTAATGCCATAAGCGAAAATGATAAAAAAATTTATGAAAAAGCCTGTAGAAAGATTGACCAATTGCATAAGATGTTCTAATATATCTTGTGGGTAAGGATATATAAATGGAAAATAAAGAAGTAGATACAAAACATGACTTTATAAAGACTATAGCTTCCACCATGCGTTATATGGGGCTTAAAATCCTTTTAAGTGGAGTAGATTACTCTTCACCACTGCCGCTCATTGTGGCAGTTTATCCTGATAAAGAAAAATATTATTTAATTGAGCCCATAAGCCTTGAATGTTTTGGTGAAGAAAGCCCAAGATTATATAAAGATGATGAGCATAAAGATGTACGCAGGTACTGCCGTGAACTTTTTAAAGATGACCATGAAAAAGCTGCTGTTTTAGCTACTGTATTATGTGATATGTCTGCAGGGGTTGAAATGTTTACATATAAACTTGTAGGCACACATGAGCTTATTTCCATGGCAAAATATGCCTGCCTTGCTGTACCTTGCAATTTAGAAGATAAAACCTGTGAAGCCCTGCATTATTTAAAGCTGGAGCATAGAACATTAAATGTGTTAGATAAATTTACTTTAGTATTAATAGATAAAGCACAAACTGTAAAACTGCCAGAAATAAAAAAGTTTATTAAGTTTATACTTAATAATAGATAAGCTATTAAATTTGAATTTTTCATACCATTTATTAAAGGTGATAGGAAAGATTATAAATAAAAACAAAAATTTTTTCATATATTTAAAATGCTTCCGGCTTTTCTGCCATATATGCTTTTTCATCCATTGAGTGGAACTTTTTCAATTCTTCTGCTAAATATATTTTTGCCTGAGATTTTAAGCTTTCATCATTCATAATCAAATGTATATAGTTTTGCCCAACAGGAGAAACCCAGCTATCCACCGTTAATATTTTGCTGTCAAGGCTGTTTACTGCCTTTGCTGCTGCCTGCCATAAAATACGTTTTTTACTGTTAATATCAGTAACAGATGAAAGTGATTCAGCTTTCACAATGGATTCTAAGGCAGTACGCACCATATTATTTTTTAATAATAATTTAGCATTTAATAAAGCATCCTGCTCCGTAGAGCCATTACCTACTGAGTTATTTTTTGGAAGATTTTTTCTATTTGCCACCCAGTTTGGTATTTTTGATGCCATTAAATCTTCAATATCTTTTACCTTTGGCTCATTTGGGTTTGATGCTTCATCTGGGTCTTTAATATTTGGGTTATGCTCTGCAAATTTTACATTAGGAGTATTTGCAACTGGCTTTACATCAGGTACTGATAAATTACCACCTGAAAAAGAAATCTGCGGTATATTTACCTGCTTTGGCTCTGCTACTTCTTTAACATCTTGAATATGCACTTCTGCCACATTATCCATTTCTACTTTATCAATATTTAAGTTATTTGGTGCATATACCCCTGCAACCATAGCAGCAATAGGGGCACACACTCTATCCTTATTATATTCTGGCTTTTCCACAGTTGAATTGGCAGCTGCTGCTATAAATGAAGCTGAAATATTTGTACCATACTGGGTATCTGGTGAAAAGAAGTTTACAACACCAAGGCTGTCTACTGCCATTGTGCCTATATGGATATTCTTAGTTAAATCATATATTCTAATATAGTTTAAACCGCTGAAAGCTGCAAAATTTGCACCATCGCTTTTTATAATTGTGCCATTTGCTCCGTCAAGAGATAGTACTTCCCTCATTACAGGGTAATCATATACCTTAAACCCGTAATCTGTCATCACTTGTAATCTGCTTGAATAAGTTTCTATAAATGCTGATAATATTTTACCATTTAATAATTTTTCAGATACAGCATCATCTTTTGAAATATAATATAACCCTTTTGGTGATACGGCTAAAAATTTTCCTGTTTTTTCATCGTATATAATAGAGGAAATAGAAAAATCAACTGATAAATTTTTTTGCAGTTTACCAGCAAATGACCATACAGAGATTTTACCATTTCTTTCAAATACAAATAATGAATTTGTTTCAGTATCTGGGTATAATGCACTTACTCCACCAGAAAATTCTTTAGAAAAAAGCTTTGTAAGCCCTTCTTTTTTAAACTGGTATAGTGCAACTGTTAAACCGTCGCTTGCTGCAACAAATTCACCCATATCAGACTGGCTTATAACATATACACTTCTAATAAAATCATCAAAACTTTTTACCAGTTTCCCATCCTGCAGATTATAAACAAAAAGCCCTTTACCACCAAGTAAAGCATATGCTGAAATATATTCTGATACTGCAAAAGTTCTAATATCTTCAGGTATGGAAATACTTTCAAAAGGGCTGCAGCTGCGTAAATCTATGGGTATAAGTTTTTTATTATTATTCACATCAGCTAGTAATACTAACTTTGCTTCTAAAGATATAAACTCACCACCCATTATTCTTGAAGCAGCATTAGGCGTAGAAAATGGTGTAATTAATAATAAAAAGCTAGCCGTTATTTTGAATATATTTTTCAAAAACATCTTTAAACCCTATAAATTGGTGGTCAAAAGCAATACTTTTATCAAATTTTTTATATTCTTTTACACCCTTATAAAAATAAGGCTTTGTTAAAACATCATGGTTTATAAGGCTGTCATCTGTAACCCATACAGATGTTTTATCAGCTTCATAGTGTTCATAAGCATATAAAGATAATTTTTGCGCCATAACAACTGCATTTACATCAATATTATCAGTAACTTTTGGTATTATAACTATAGGGACAAGGGCTGGGTTTAAAAGTATAACATTACATTTTGCACGAGATGCCACATATAATGAAAAAAGCCCGCCTAATGAGCTTCCCACAATACAAACTTCTTCTTTTGATGATGATATTTCATCACATAAACTGTCAAATAAATCAGATATTTCTTCTGCTGATAAATTAAAATCAGGGACAGATACATTATCATGCCCTAAAATCTGCCTCATAGCATTGGCTTTTTCCGCCATTGGTGAGCTTTTATAACCATGAAAATAATAATACTTCATATTCTTCCTATCTTGATAATTTTAATAGTGCATCATGCAGCACTAAAGCACCCTTTTCTATATCTTCATCTAAAATTGTTTCATTTGCATGGTGGCTGATGCCACTTACATTTCGTACAAATATCATACCGCACTCTGTAATTTCTGCCATATTCATAGTATCATGGCCTGCCCCACTAATTGTATGAATATAAGGGATTTTTAATTCTTTACATGAAAGCTCTATGGTATCTGTAACAATATTATTTAAAGCACACGGCTTTTCAGAGCTAAGCAGCTCAATTTCAGATGAGGCTTTATAACGCAGAGCAATTTTTGAAGATTCAGACCTAATAAGCCCAAAAAGTTCTTCAATAGTTTTTGCGTGTATGCCCCTAATATCCACATACATTACAGCAGTACCCGGCACTACATTCATAGCATTAGGGTATATATCAATTTTTCCAACTGTTGCTATTGCCTGCCTTTCATCATAGGCAAGAGAAATATTGCGGATAGCAAGTATAAGCTCACTTGCAATAACTAAAGCATCCTTTCTATCCCTCATAGCTGTAGAGCCAGAATGGGCAGCTTCCCCAAAAATAGTAACACGCACACGCAGTGGTGCTGCAATACCGTCTACAACCGCAACAGGTACATTAGCATTAGTTAATGTTTTACTTTGGTCAATGTGAAGCTCAAGGAAATATTTATACCTGTCCTTTTCCACCACACTTTTATTTATATAATAAAAATTATAGCCTGCATCTTTCATAGCCTGCACAAGTGATATGCCTTCGTTATCTTTACTTTGCTCCCACTGTACAAAATTTTCCAGCTTTCCTGCTATAATTTTTGAACCCATGGTAGAATGACCAAACCTACTTGATTCTTCTGCTTGGAAAACAATTAGTTCTAATGGGTGGCTGATTTTTTCTTTTTTCTCTTTAATTGTTTTTATGGCCGCAAGGCTTGAAATAACGCCAAGTGTACCGTCATACCTGCCGCCGTCTGGTACTGTATCTATATGAGAGCCTGTGGCTACAATTTGGTTATGGCTGCCGTTATTATAAAGAGCAAATATATTACCAAAAGTATCTTCCCTATACTCTAGACCTATTTTGTCAATAAGATGTTTTAAAAACTCACGGGCTTTCATATCATTTTCAGAAAAAGCAAGCCTGTTTTGACCGTGTATTGTGCCACCAATGGATGAAATTTTATCTAACTGTTCAAAAATCCACGATGTATTCATATGTTACTTTTTACCCTCTGCCAGTTTATTTATAAGATGAGCTTGATTTGCTGCACCAAAACCATTATCAATATTTACTACGCTTACTCCAGAAGCACAGGAATTAAGCATAGCAAGCAGTGCTGCAATACCCCCAAGGTTTGCTCCATAACCAACCGATGTTGGTACTGCTATTACAGGAACTGATACAAGCCCTGCTATAACAGAAGGAAGTGCGCCTTCCATACCAGCAACTGCTATAATGCAGTTAGATGAACGCAGTATATCCACATTATCTAAAAGCCTGTGTATGCCTGCAACACCTACATCATAAAGCCTTACTGCCTTACTGCCATAACATTCAAGAATTACGGCTGCTTCTTCTGCCACAAAAATATCAGATGTGCCTGCTGTTGCAATACAAACTTGGCCTATTAATTCTTTTTTTTCCTGCTCATATAATATGATAGATGCTTCCTTTATATATTTTGCACCACTAACTTGTGAAAGAACGTAATCTGCCATTTCCTGCGATGCTCTAGTGCATACAGCAGTATTGCCATTATTAATAATTCTTTTAAATATTTCTGCGGTTTGCTCAGGTGTTTTTCCTGCCCCAAATATTACTTCTGGATAGCCTTGACGAGATTTCCTGTCATGGTCTATTTTTGCAAACCCTATATCTTCATAACCTTTATTCATACTATATATTTATATTGTATTACTTAAAAAGGCAACGAATAATTATAGAAAATTTTATTTATATTTTCTTTTTATATAAATTTTACATAAATATTACTTTTCAATTTTATAAATTTATGCAATAATGATTTGAAAACATATGGAGTATATTATTTCTAGTATGGAACAACAGGAAAAGAAAACAGCAACTATCTTAGTAGTTGATGATGACCCTGTTATTAGAGGGCTTATTAAATCAGTCTTTTTAAATAAAGATTTTAATGTGGTGGAAGCTGACAGCGGAGAAATGGCTTTAGAAATACTGCCTGATGTTATGCCTGATATTATTCTGCTTGATATTATTATGGGCGGAATGGATGGCTTTGAAGTCTTAACCCATATTAGAAGTAATGAAAAGCTTAAATATATTCGTATTATTCTTCTTTCTTCAAAAAGCGATATTAATGAACGTTTAAAAGGCTATGGCCTTGGTACAGATGATTATATGATTAAGCCTTTTGTAGGTAATGAGTTACTTGCAAAAGTTAATGTGTTTACAAGGTTAAAACATAGTGAAGAGCAAAACGTATCCTTGGCTGAACTTGTAGACAGCGAAATCAAAAAACGTTTAGAGCAGCAAAAATATATACAAAACCAAGAACGCCTTATTTCTATGAGTGATATGATTATATCTATTGCCCACTACTGGAGGCAACCACTTAATGCTCTTGGTATTACAGTACAGGATATTTATGATGCTTATATCCATGATGAGCTTTCAGAAAGCTATCTTAAAGCCAGTGTAGACAAGTCTATGAGGCACATTGATTTTATGTCTAATATTATAGATTCTTTCCAAAGCATAATAGATGCTGAAAATGATAATGTACTTGAAACAATACATATTCCAGCACTTTTGCGTGAAGCATTGATAACTATTAAAGATATACTTGATTTATCTAATGTTACATGCACCATTAACGGTGTTGATTATTTAAAATATGCTGATATTACTACTATTGATTTAATTATAGACTCAGAGCCTGCAGCTTTAAGGCAGATTGTAACAAAAATAGTTATTACTGCAAACCACCTTATTCAAGCACACCAAAAAATGTGTATAGATGAAAATTTTAAAGGCTGTATTAAAATAAAACTATACACTACAAATAACAACATTATTATACAAGTAAGCCATAACGGCGTACAGCTTACAGATAATGAAATCACCCACTTTTTTGAGCCATACTATGCACTTGGCGAAAACAGGTTTAGCAGTGAAGGGCTTGGGCTTTTCTTTACTAAAATGCTTGTAGAGCAGCATATTAATGGTAAACTGTTTATTAAAAAAGATGGGGAGCTTAGTATTTTCCAACTGGAACTTCCTTACTCCCCCCCCCCACATAGTTTTCTTTGATTAGAATATTTTTACAGCTAAATTATATTTTATCTGCTTCACCCCAATTTTTTTTCGCAACACCTTATGTCACCTTGATACTGAGCCATTAGGCAAAAAATCTTAAATATAATAAATACAAACACTCATAATA
>CALUWN010000012.1 GCA_944324495.1 uncultured Mucispirillum sp.
CCTATACAATTAAAAAGGTTAAAAGAAACTGCTTCGCCTACTATCGTAGGCTCTGAATGACAGTTATTACAATTATTACAATTATTTCTATTTTTACATATATTATCAAGTAGTTATAGCATTTTTAAACAAAAGAATGAAATACCACCAGAATATAGTATTCAACACTTATTATTATATAACTCTATTTTATTTTTACAATTTATTATTTTTTAATTGCCTTTTTTTAATTAATGTTATATGTTGATTAGGTCAGTATAATAGTATAGAATAATATACTTTTGGAGGTGTTTATGCTGGAACAAAATTTTGACGATAAAGAGGCTAAAAAAAAGAAGTTTTATAAAAGTCTTGTATTCTGGGTACTTGTTGGTTTATGTCTTGGTATTATTGTTGGTACAATAGGCAGTTTTCACAAGCCTAATGCAGAAGAATCAAATGCTGTTCTTAAATTCTTTTATGATTTTTCTGTTGTTGCAAAAGAATATACTATTGACCCTTTTATTAAAGGCTTAAAATTATTAATGGGGCCAATAATTTTCTTAACAGTTATTGTGGGGATAGTTAGACTTGAAGATATTAAAACACTTGGCACTCTTGGGGTAAAAACACTTATATACTTTGAAGTTATAAGTACTATCGCATTAATATTAGGTGTATTATTTGGCTATCTTTTACAGCCGGGTGTTGGTATGAATTTAGATGTATCAAGCCTTGATGAAAAAAGTGTAGCAGGCTATATTGAAAAAGGTGCATCTCAGCCTATGACAGCAGGTGATGAGCTTATTCATATATTAAAAGGTGCAATACCTCATGACCCTATTACGCCTTTTGTTGAAGGAAAAACATTACAAGTTCTTGTTTTAGCAATCATTATTGCTCTTGTCCTTTCTTTTAGCAGACCAAAATTTAAAGAATATGTACTTAATCATTTTGAAACAATGCAGGAAACTTTCTTTAAAATATTATCTGTATTAATATGGTACAGCCCACTTGCTACTTTTGGTGCTATGGCTTATCTTATTGCTAAATTTGGATTTAGCTCTATTACAGGTATGATTATGCTGTTGATTGCTATGGCAGTTACTGTGCTTGTATTTATATTTGTGGTGCTTGGTGCTATTGCAGCTGTTGCAAAAGTTAATATATTTAAACTTATGCGGTTTATTTACAAAGAAATTTTAATAGTATTTGCTACTTCAAGTAGTGAAACAGCACTTGCCCCTCTTATGCGAAAGCTTGAAAAGGCAGGTATAGATAAGGCAGCAGTTGGGCTTATTATGCCAACAGGGTATAGTTTTAATCTTGATGCAACAAATATATATTTAAGTCTTGTAGTTATCTTTTTAGCGCAGGCCTTTAATATACCAGTTACAATAGAACAAGTTATTACACTTTTAATTATTTTAATGGTATCATCAAAAGGTGCAGTGGGAGTAACAGGCAGTGGCTTTATTGTACTTGCAGGAACACTCTCAGCATTAACTTTACCTGATGGAAGCCATTTAATACCAGCTGTTACTGTGGCGGCAGTTTTAGGTATTGATAAATTTTTAAGTGAAATGAGAAGTGTTGGTAACTTATGCGGTAATGCAATTGCATGTGTTGTAATCAGTATATGGGATAAAAGAGTTGATATGGAAAAATTCCGCTATGCTCTTGATAACCCTGAAAAATTTAATGATATATAATAATAGGTAGTAATACAAATCACAAAAGGGCAGTAGAAATATATCTACTGTCCTTTTTTTATTTTTTAAAAAATATAGAAATTATCTTTTTTTACACTATCAGTTTTTAAAAAAATATGTTAATATTAAATATTGTTTCAAAACATTATAATTTTTTTAGCGAGGTCAGCTATGTACGAAAAATGGAAAGAACAGTATGAAAAAACAATCAGCAAATTTCCTGAGCGTAAGAAAACATTTAAAACTACTTCTGGCTATGAAGTAAAACCTTTCTACACTCCAAATGATATTCCTGATTTTGATTATGAGAAAAAACTTGGTTATCCGGGTATCTACCCACTTACAAGAGGCGTGCAGCCTACAATGTATCGTGGCCGTTTTTGGACAATGAGGCAGTATGCAGGCTTTGCTACAGCTGAAGAATCTAATAAACGTTACAGATATTTATTAGACCAAGGTACAACAGGTCTTTCTGTTGCTTTTGACTTACCTACTCAAATTGGTTATGACTCTGATGATGCTATGGCTTCTGGTGAAGTTGGTAAAGTGGGCGTTGCTATTGACTCCCTTGCTGATATGGAAATATTATTCAACTCTATCCCACTTGATAAAGTATCCACATCTATGACAATCAATGCTACAGCATCTTATCTTTTATCATGCTATATAGCAGTGGGCGAAAAACAAGGTGTTTCATCTGAAAAATTAGCAGGTACTATACAAAATGATATTTTAAAAGAATATATGGCTAGAGGAACTTATCGTTTCCCACCTACTCAGTCAATGAGATTAATTACAGATATTTTCTCATTCTGTAAAGATAATGTACCATTATGGAACACTATTAGTATTAGTGGTTACCATATCCGTGAAGCAGGAAGTGATGCTGTACAGGAAGTTGCATTTACTTTAGCTGACGGTATTGCTTATGTGGAAGCAGCTATTAAAGCAGGTCTTGATGTTGATGATTTTGCTGGTAGACTTTCTTTCTTCTTTAACTGCCACAACAACTTTATTGAAGAAGTTGCAAAATTTAGAGCAGCTAGAAGAATGTGGGCAAAAATTATGACAGAGCGTTTTAAAGCTAAAAAACCAAAATCTACAATGCTCCGTTTCCACACTCAAACTGCAGGTTCTACATTAACAGCTCAACAGCCACAAAATAACATTGTGCGTGTTGCTCTGCAAACATTAGCAGCTTGTATGGGTGGTACTCAGTCATTACACACTAACTCATATGATGAAGCGTTAGCTCTGCCTACAGAAGATTCTGTACGTATTGCGTTAAGAACTCAACAAATCGTAGCAAACGAATCAGGTGCTGCTGATACTATTGACCCACTTGCTGGTGCTTATATGGTTGAAGCTATGACTGATGACATAGAAAAACGTGCATTTGAATATATCCAAAAAATAGATGATTTAGGCGGTATGATGCGTGCTATTGAACAAGGTTATCCACAAAGAGAAATTCAAAATAGTGCTTATGAATACCAAAAAGCTATTGAAACAGAAGATTTAATCATTGTTGGTGTTAATAAATACCATATTGAAGAACCAGCACCTACTGGGCTTTTAAAAATTGATTCTTCTGTTGAAATCAGCCAAAAAGCTAAATTAAAACAATTAAGAGAAACTCGCGATAATATGGCAGTTAAAAAAGCATTAGAAGAGCTTACTGCTGCTGCAAAAACTAGCGATAACTTAATGCCAAAAATATTAAATGCTGTTAAAGTTTATGCTACCCTTGGCGAAACTATAAACGCATTAAAAGAAGTTTTTGGTGAATACCAAGAAAATATCGTATTATAATATACAGGCCTTTCTGCTTATGCAGAAAGGCTTTTTTTATATCAATTTATACTAATTTATCAAACATCATAAAAATTAAATCAAAACAAAATAAAATAATTCTATAAATAACTTTAAAAATAATATATACTTGAATAAAAGGAAATTTTATATTAATTAAATAGTTAAGTTAAATATTTTTATAGATAATATTAATTGGAGAAACAATGTCTTTTATAGAAATAGTTATTGGGTTAGTGATATTAATTATAGTAAATCTTTTTGCATCAAAAAAAGATAACAGCAAAATAAAAACTCAAAAAGAAGATACTTCAAAGTTTGAAATTAAAACTAAAAAAAACAATATTCCAAATACTGGCAGAGAGCTTACTCAAAAAATCATCCAAGAACCAATGATAAGCTCATCTGGTGGTAAAATTGTATTTTTTATATTATTTCTTATTATTGTAGGTGCTTTTTATGCCTTTTTTACAGGTGAAATTCCTTTAGATTTATTAAAATATTTATTCTAAGGTTAATATGAGCGAAAAAAAGTATTATGCTGTAAAAAATGGCAGAGAAACAGGGATATTTGAAAGCTGGGAAGAATGTCAGAAGCAGATTATAAATTTTAGTGGTGCAGTTTATAAAAAATTTACTGATTTAAAAGCAGCTGAAAAATTTTTATATGATAATGAAGTAGAAGAAAATACATCTGATGATTTATCTGGTCTGCACGCTTATGTGGACGGCAGTTTTTCAAGCTCCTTACAAGAAACTGGTTATGGTGCTGTAATACTATATAATGGTGAGATAGTGCATACAATCAGTGGTAAAAGTAAAAAGTATATTGATATGCGTAATGTGGCAGGTGAGCTTTTTGCAACTGGTATGGCTGTAAAGTGGGCAGTTGATAATGGCTATAAGGAAATCACACTTCATCATGATTATTCAGGTATTGCCTCATGGGCAAAGGGTGAATGGAAAACAAAGCAGGAAGGCACAATCAATTATAAAAACTATATGGATAGCTTAAAAGATAAGATAGTAGTAAAATTTATAAAAGTCAAAAGTCATTCAGGTGATTTATATAATGATATGGCTGATGAGCTTGCAAAAAAAGCATTAGATATAATTGAATAAGTATTGACAAAAGCATATAAATTATGTTTAATCAGTAATCTTAAAGACGAGCCGAAGTGGCGGAATGGTAGACGCAGTGGACTCAAAATCCACCGGTTTCTAATCGTAGGGGTTCAAGTCCCCTCTTCGGTATAAAATAATAAGCTGGCATAATGCCAGCTTTTTTATTTTACAATAAATATGCGGGGGCTTGAAGGCAAATTTCGCCGAATTATTTAGTTTATATTAAAAATTACATACTTGTAATTTTTAATTTATCGTTTAGTCGCAGTAAATGCTCCTGCACTCACTAAAGAAAAAACTTCCTGTTTTTTAAGAGGAAAAGCAAACAGGACGTTTGCGACAGAAATTTGGCTGGCTTTTTTAGAATTTTTAGGACAAAAATTTTAAAAAAGAAGTCCCCTCTTCGGTATAATTACAAAAAAGGCGGGGTTTACCCTGCTTTTTTGTTATTAAAATCAAATAATTGGAGGCTTGAAGGTAACAGTATATTATATTATATTATATTTTACTTAAAAATCCCCTATAAATATATACTGGGTGTAGTTAATACACTTCTTCAATTAAAAATATATAAATTTAAATTTTATATAATTTATAAATACTTATTAAACATTTCCTTTAAACTGTGTAATTGTTTTTTAATATATTCTGCTCTTTCATTTTCTTTTAAATCTTGATTATTATGAAAAAAACTTAACCTTTTAGGAAAATTACCCTGCCACCACCAAACAGTTTGTCCACGTGTGCGTGCTGCACCAATCACTATATCTATAGTAATATTTATTTTTATGAAAGAAGCAATTTGTCGTTTCAATTCCCCTTCATTATCACCTTTAGACATAATTAATACATTCTTACCTTTATACTTAATAATCATGCAATAATCTGACGGTTTATTTTTATTAATTATTTCTGATTTTGTGTAATGGTTTGGCATTACAATCTCACCACCATCATTTAAAATATTCTTAATAAATTCAAATATTAAAGTTGTTTTTCCCCTGTTTCCTGCTCCTTTAACAATAATAGCTTTTGCAATACTTAAGTCCATATAACCCTCACTTTTCTTTTTTGTGGTTATGTAAAGTTGATATATGGCTTTCCATAACACATATTTCTTCTTTTATTTTAAATACTTTATCGGTATTGATACTATCTATAAAGTTTATTAAATCTGTTCTATTTCTTATATTATAGTTTGAATAATCAAACTTTCTTGGTTGATATTTTTCTTGAATTTCATCTTCTTTATATGCTACTGGTTTATTTCTATAAAAGCCTATTTTTTTAAATGTTTTTCTAATTACACTAAAAACAAATAAAACCACTATAAAAATAATTATAAAGAATAATAAATCATACATTTGCATTATTTTTTACTCCACACTTCTATATCATCATAAGCAATTGGGTGACAGGCATTATAATACATTGCTTTTACAAACCTTAATGCATCATTATGTTTTTTAGGATATTTATTTTCTGCATCCTTGAACATACGGCTTAATTCTGAAATATGGCAGCAATATTCCTGTTCTTTTTCACTAATATATTGTAAGTCTAATTTTTGCCTAAAAAACACTTTTGGTATTACAGGAAGTGAAATATTATAATATTTAAGAAACTGCTCTATAATCAATGCATACTTTAATACTTGAAAAACAGGATTATCAATAAATTCACATTCTGCCTGCCAAAATAATTGTTTAGGAATATAAACTGTATCTTTTTTGTGATTTTTTGCTTCTAATACAAAAATTGCATAAGGTTTTACAATAATATGGTCTATAGTGATTTGATTAAATTTTGGCATAGCAAAATCCATATTACTAATATTTTCACTGCTGTTATTAAAAGGATTATGCATTAATATAGACCATTCTATATTATTCCTAAACTTAAATGATATTTGCTCATATAAAAAAAATTCTCTCTCATATTTTATTATATTATCATTTATCTCAAGTTCAAAACTCCTTCCTTTTCCTTTATTTATATCTTCTAATTTATACTTATCAATAGAAAAATTCTCTGCCTTTTTTTTATAATCGTTTAGTATATTCATTTTTACCTCATAAATAAATCATTATATTTATTTTAGTAGCACTGTCAATGATTATTAACATATAAACAACTCATAAATTTCTATAAGATTATATTACTATAATATTTGACTATAAATAAAAATATTATTTTGAAAAAATATGAGTAAATTAAAAGCAGTAAATTAAAAACCAACACTTTTTGGGAAGTATTGTTCTTTATACTTTTGCTCTATTAAAGCTAAATCTACAATTTCAGAACCTTTTATATTTTCCATAAATTTAACTTTTGAAATAATTACAGCAATATCACCTGCTGTAATTTTTTTTATATTTTTAAATTTATCATCTAATCCACCAAAATCCACCTGTGGAAAAAAGTATTCAAAAGCATTTTTTATTTTATTTTGTGCAATAGATTTAAACTCAACTTTCCAGTTAAATCTTCTCATAGCTGCCATATCAAACTGTTTTACAAAATTTGTGGTAGCAATAAATACTCCTTTATATCTATCAAGCTGAGCTAAAAATTCATTTACTTGAGAAACTTCCCAGCTTCGCGCTGCACCACGTCTATCAGAAAGCAGCGAATCTGCCTCATCAAATATTAGCACCATATTCTTTTTTATAGCTTCTTTAAATGCTTTTACAATATTTGCTTCAGTTTCACCAACATAAGGGGATAAAAAATCTGAACAGATAATGTTTTATGGTCAAAGCCTGTTAATTTAGCTAAAAAGCGTGCAAATTCTGTTTTACCTGTTCCCGGCTCTCCATGAAAAAGTATGGCACAGCGTTCTTTTTCCTGCATATTTTTATAATGCTCAATATATGATTTAATTGTATCTACAGAAATATCTGTATTTAAAAACTCCATATTAAAATTTGATTTTGGCTCAAATTTTGTAATACTATTTTTATTTCTTAAACTATTATGGCTTTCTAATATGCTTTCAAACATTTTTTTACGCTTTTCTTTGCTTTTGTAACAAGTTACAGCACTATCAACTGCTTTTGAAACAATACCTATTGGCAGGCTGTATTTTTTTGCAAGTTCTTTTATTTCCTGCTCTGTTAATATTTTTTCAATATCTATTATATTTTTCTGCCATAAAACAGCATTTTCTTTATCAGATAAATCAGAAAATTTTATAATATAATGAAAACGCCTTAAAACAGATTTATCTGCATATTTTAATGTGTTTGTAATAAATATACAGGGTTTATCAATATCATCTAAATCTTTATTAAGTTTAGCTTTTTTACTTTCCTTCATAAAAGAAAACATACCTTCATTTAATAAATCATCTGCTTCATCAATGATTAATACTTCATCATAGGATATACACCTTGAAGCAATCCATAAATTTTCATTTTCATCAAGAGTATAAGGTGCTTTGCCAGTATATTCTGCTAAACTTTTTGCAAAAGAAGTTTTACCTGTGCCTGAAGCACCATAAAGTAAAATTTTCACATCTGGTATTTTTTTCATCATGGTAACAGCATTATTTCTTATATGCTCATCAAGAAAAAAACTTTCTATATCATAATCACCATACTCTTTTGTACATAAGTAATTTAAAAGGCTGCTGCTGTCTGTGGATAAATACTCCATCATGGTTTCAGATAAGGCAAAATCATTATCTTTATTTATTATCTCATTATACATAAGGGTGTTTTTATGGCTTAACAGCTTTTTGATATTGCTGTTTGGGATATTTAAAAAGTTTTCTATGGATTGGTCCCTGTCAAACTCATATCCACAAAAATCCCATTCGTTAGCATTTTTTAAGTAAAAAAAGCTTATAATTTCAAGTTCGTCAAGGTTTAAGTCAAATATTTTTTCAAGTTTTTTTACTTTTTTTAATACAAGATTTTTAGATTTCACGGTATAAATATATTTTTCAATAATATCAAATATTTCTTCCTGCTCATAATCTTCTAAATAAATGCACTCTTTAGAAATCTTCTTATATACAGGTAAATGCTTAAAAGATTTTTTTGATATGCGGCGATTTTCCCTATCTGTTTCATTATATTTTTCAAGGGTTTTTTGAATGTGTAATAATATTTCCTGAGGCAAAATACTTATTATTAAAGACCAAAAATCATCACTTATTCTATAAAGGTCTATTTTTTGAAATGCATTTTTAATATAATTTGTAACAATCACCTTTTCTTCTGCTGTAAAACCATGATTTTTCATCATCCTTCTTCTTCTCATAAAAAACACTCCTTCCTTATTTTGTTAACCATATTATACTAGGAGTTACGACAATATATGTCGTAAAAAGAAGATGCAGGCATACAATAGAAAAATTTTTATTTAACATCAAAATGTTATAAAATTAGCAATAAAGTTATTCTTTTGTCCAAATTCTGTTATTAAGCTGTAAATCATCTACTATATTTAATTTATTTGCAATTTCTTTATATATAAGTTTCATATTACTTTCATAATCTAGACTATTATCTACTTCTAAAAATTTTTCCTTTTCAAAAGCTACATACATTATACCATTTTTAAAGCATATACCTAACCCTTTATTTATTTTTTTATGCAAATGTAATAAAAGTTCTGCAAAAGCTGGTGTTAAAATATATAATGCATTTTGTATATCTGTAGTAATCACATCAAATTGATTATTAAAATCTTGGTTTTCTATAGTAAGTTTTTCATAATTATTAAATAATGTATCCATATTTTCTTCGCAGCCATCAAAAAATACATTTCTAGTATGCAATTTTGTTATACCATCAAAGTGCTTATTGAAATCAAGGCTCATAAAAATTCCTTTAAAAACTGTGTAGGTATGACGTTCTATCTCTGTTGTTCTACGACCATCACGTTCTACAACTTTTTCAATTTCTTCTACTCGCGTTGCTTCAATATTGGATATTTTGACAGAAGTTTCACCAAACATACCACTTATCATATTATCTGATTCATAGTCAGTAATATTTTTATTATATAAATCTGAATCAAAAAACTCTTGTTTAGTATGACCTGCATTAATATTATATTTAAAAGAAGTGTCTATAGCAGACAAAATAGCAGGAATAACCTGCTGTTTAAATTTTTTATTCTGCTCGTTTATAATATTATACCTTATGATTAATAAAATACCAATAATAACAACAGCTATAGCAACAGCAATAATAATAAATTCTGCTTCATCTTTATGAATAAGACTATATATAGCAGTAATTATGGCTACTATAATTATTAAAGGTAAAATAATTTTATTTGCCATTTTTTTAGTTCCCGCTAACTTGCTAAATAATGCTTGATTTTCAAGCATAATCTGTTGTAATTTTTCTTCCATAATATTTATCCCAACCATTTTATAGTAATGTAATGCTACATTTTTTTACTATAAATGTAAAGAGCTACTTTTTTAGGATATAAAATCAATAAAATATTTTACAAAGATTTCTAATTATTTACGTTTCTAACGTTCGTTATAAATTTTTGCCAGTATATGATAAATTCAGTATCTAAAATATATAGATGATGTATATTAAAAGCTTAATAAGTAATATAATTATCTTGTAATATTATATAACTTAGTATATAATCTCAAATTATTATATTTGGAGGGGATATGTTATTAACTATTATTTGGCTTATACTTGTTGTTGTATTTATAATAGTGGAAATATCTACAGCTGCATATATTAGCTTGTGGTTTATTTTAGGCTCATTAATTGCCATGCTTTCATCTTTTATTACAAGTAATACGGTAATACAAATTGCTGTATTTTTATTTGTATCATTTGTAACTCTTATAACACTTAGGCCATTTGCCATGAAATATGCAAAACCTGCAGTTAAATCCAACGTAGAAGCTTTGATAGATAAAGAAGGTATTGTTACAGAAACCATTAATAATATAGAAAATGCAGGCAGAATACAAGTTATGGGGCAGGACTGGGCTGCTTTATCAGAAAATGATAATATTATTGAAAAAGGTAAAAAAGTTGTCATTTTAAATATTAAAGGTATCAAACTTATCGTTAAGGAGGTAGAGTAATGACATCTATTTATATTTTATTAGGACTGGTGTTTGTAATCATATTTGTACTGGTTGCTTACATTAAAATCATCCCACAATCAGAACAGTATGTTATTGAAAGGCTTGGAAGCTATCATGCAACATGGGGAGTTGGTATCCATGTAATGGTTCCATTTATTGACAGGATTGCAAGTAAGGTTTCCTTAAAAGAACTTGTTATTAACTTTATGCCACAGCCTGTTATTACAAAAGATAATATTACAATGTCTATTGATACTGTATTATTTTATCAAATAACAGATGCTTTTGCTTATACTTACGGTGTACATAATCCACTTTTAGCTATTGAAAACCTTACAACTACAGCACTTCGTAATATTATTGGTGATTTAGAGCTTGACGAAACTCTTACATCAAGAGATATAATTAACAATAAAATGAGAGCTAATCTTGATGAAGCTACTAATACATGGGGTATTAAAGTACTTCGTGTAGAAGTAAAAAATATTGTGCCACCAAAAGATATTCAAGATACAATGGAAAAACAAATGAGAGCAGAACGTGAAAGACGTGAAGCAATTTTAAAAGCAGAAGGTGAAAAAAAATCTGCTATCTTAGTTGCTGAAGGTCAAAAACAAGCTAAAATATTAGAAGCTGAAGCTAATAAACAATCTCAAATATTAGCAGCTGAAGCAGCAAGGGAAGCAGCTATCAGAACAGCAGAAGGTGAAGCACAAGCTATTCTAGAAGTGCAGACTGCAACTGCAAAAGGTTTAGAGCTTATTAATAAAGCAATGCCTTCAGATGCTGCCCTTACATTAAAAGCCTTAGAATCATTTGCTGCTATGGCAAATGGTCAGGCTACAAAAATTATTATCCCATCAGACTTACAGGGTATAGCAGGCTTAACAACTTCAATTAGCGAAATAATGCAGCATAAAAGCAAAAAAGTAACAAAAGAATAACATAAACAACAAAAGCCGAAAAATAATTTTTCGGCTTTTTTCTTTTATAAACACTTATAAAAATATAATTCAAAATAAAAAAGACATACAATTATGAAATAATAAATATTTAAATAATTCTGATAAAATAATAAAAAATGATTTAAAATGGCGCGCCCAGCAGGAATCGAACCCACAACCTTTTGATCCGTAGTCAAACGCTCTATCCAGTTGAGCTATGGGCGCTTGTGATATTTATTTGAGAATGTATTTATATCTAATTATTCATATTTTTGCAAGCACTTTTTTACATTTAGATATATTTTTTTATAACCAACTGATAAATAATATGTTTTTATTATTAATGAGATAATTTTAGTAGGAAATTACACTATAATTTAAAAAAACTTTTGCAAATCTTATTAATTTAGTTTATTTTAAAAGAAATTTGGAGTAATGTATGCAGGAAAAAGATATTGAAAAGAACAGGGAATATTTTAAAACATTCCTTGCTACGCAAAAGCTTAGGCTTACAAATCAACGTCAGGTTATATTTGATGAATTTATGAAATATGATTCTCATATTGATATTGATAAGTTATACGCTATTACAAAAGAGATTGACCCTAATATCGGACTTGCTACAATTTATAGAACTATCAAACTTTTAATTGAAGCAGGTATTGCCAGAGAAGTTCGCTTTGGTGATGGCAGAAGCTACTATGAAGTAGTTATGGGAAAAACTCACCATGACCACCTAATTTGCGTGGTATGTGGTAAAAATATAGAATTTAATGACCCAGATTTAGAAGAGATGCAGGAACAGATTGCAGCTAAATATAAATTTAAGCTGACAAACCACTATATGAACCTTTTTGGTGTATGTGAAAAGTGCCGCTCTCTAGGTATGGGTTAAGTATTGGAGTATTAAATGAAAAAATTATTAATTTTATTAACAGCTGTTATTACAGTTTTTACTGCTGGCAAAAGTTTTGCTCAAAACAATCCAAAAATATTAATTGACACTTCTATGGGCCAAATTGAAGCAGAGCTTTATCCTGATAAAGCACCTGTAACAGTGCAAAATTTCTTAGCTTATGTTAATAATAAGTATTATGACGGGCTTGTATTTCACCGCGTTATTGATGGATTTATGATTCAAGGTGGTGGTATGAATGCTGAATTAAAAGAAAAAGCAACATTAAACCCTATTAAAATAGAAAGCGATAACGGGCTTAAAAATACAAGAGGTACTCTTGCTATGGCTAGAACTAATGACCCTAACTCTGCTACAAGCCAGTTTTTTATAAACTTAGTAGACAATCCATTTTTAGACTATAAAGCACCTACTATGGCAGGTTATGGATATGCTGTATTTGGTAAAGTTACTAAAGGGCAAGATGTAGTTGATAAAATAGGTAAAGTTAAAACAGGAAGCAAAGGTTTTCATCAAGATGTACCACTTACACCTGTTACAATAAAAAGT
The DNA here is from genome assembly GCA_944324495.1 of uncultured Mucispirillum sp. Classification (GTDB taxonomy): domain Bacteria; phylum Chrysiogenota; class Deferribacteres; order Deferribacterales; family Mucispirillaceae; genus Mucispirillum. The sequence continues at coordinate 13,117 of CALUWN010000012.1, forward strand.
ATAAGGGTTATTAAATAATGGCAGAAGAAAAAGAAACTAAAAAGAAAACAGAAGCTAAAAAAACAACTACAAAAAAAAGTACTGCTAAAAAAACAGCAGCAAAAACAACTAAAACACCAAAGGCTGCTAAAACAAAAAAAGCTGAAAGCAGTAATATAAATATATTAATGAAAACTAATATTGGTGATATAGAGCTTGAACTATACCCTGATAAAGCCCCTATTACTGTTGAAAACTTTGTATCATACATTAATGACAAGTTTTTTGACGGGCTTATTTTCCACAGAGTAATAGACGGTTTTATGATTCAAGGTGGTGGCTTTGATGACAGGCTTTCACAAAAGCAGACTAAATCACCTATTAAAATTGAAAGCGATAATGGGCTTAAAAATGACCGTGGCACAATTGCTATGGCTAGAACTAACGACCCAAACTCTGCTACAAGCCAGTTTTTTATAAACCTTGTGGATAACAACTTTTTAAACTTCCGTTCCCCTGATGTTTCAGGATATGGGTATGCTGTATTTGGCAAAGTTACAAAAGGAATGGATGTAGTTGATAAAATAGGCACTGTACCTACTGGTTCTTTTGGATATATGCAGGATGTGCCAAAATATCTTATACAAATAGAAACAATCACTTTAATATAGTTTGGTGTTAAATGCTTAGTGATAATGAAAACAGTAACCAAAAGCCAGTTAAATCTCATTTAAAACCACTGCCTGATGGTTCATATGAAATAGCAAAAAGCGAGGGTAAAGTTTTTTATTATGTGGCAGCAGCATTTGTATTTGCCCTTGCCTCTTTATATATGCTTAAAGGTGGATATAAAGTAATTGGCAATATTTTTCTATTATCATTTGCTCTATCTTCTGCTGTTGCATTAAAAATGGTGCTGTTTAAAAAAGTAGTGCTTACTATTAATGATAAGTTTTTAATTATCACATCTATGATTGGCACATCTGAGCAAGTATTATGGGATGATATTACAGGTTTTTCAGAAGTAAGAGATAAAAGAAACCATTATATAACTGTTATGGTGAAAGACCCTGAAGAAATACTTGAATTACAGCAAAATAAACTGACATATAAATTAATGCGTCATAATATTAAACTTTATGGCACACCATTTTTAATTCAAACAGATAACTTAAATGCCCATAGAAAAGAAATAATGAAACTTTTAAAAAGATTTCATGATGAATATTTGGAGCAGGGTGTGCTTTAATGCAAGATATAAAAATATATCTTTCGCCTTTTAAAATTTTTTATATGTTTTTAGGAAGTATATTTTTTGTATTAGCTTCATTGGTTATTTATTTAAGTGACATTATTAGCCCAATAGTTAAGCCTGTATCACTATTGGGTATAATATTTTTTGGACTAGCTGCCATTATAAATATTGCTTCTTATTATAAACTTTCAAGCCCTGTTATAGAATTTACAGACCAAGGTGTCATACGGTACAACAATGTAACTAAAAAACCTGTATTTTTTATTCCAAGAGAATATCTTTTAGGTATATATTACGACTTAAAACGCCCTTCTTTTTTCACCCTGCTTCTTACACCTCAAGATAATGATGAGCAATACAGATTGCTGTTAAAACATATAGAACTTCCCAAAAACTTAGATAACTGCCCGCAAAAAATACCTGTCATAATATCAAACCAAATAGTATTCAAGTTTTACACAGAAAAAGCAGACTTTATAAAACTTGAACCATTAATAAAAAAATACTTTAATGTGCAGGATAGCTAATATTTCTTTTTCTTATAGTTTTTATGATTAACCTTATTATTTCCCATAATTATACTTTTATATTTTTCTTTTTTGCTTAGTGATTTTTCCACGTATATATTATTTCCATCTTCATCAAGCCCTGTGTAATAAGCACAAGTTGCCCAAGTGGAAGGCGTTGGAGTAAAAATTTGCACCTGCTCAGGGTTAAAATCAAGATTTTTTTCAATAAATTTTCTTGTACTATATGCTTCTTTTTCGCTTTCTGCTGGGTGTGCTGCAATAAAATAACAGGAAATATATTGGTTTTTATTATATTTTTTACTGTAATTTTTATATAAAGAGCAAAACTCTAAAAAACTGCTATTATCAGGCTTTTTCATAGCTTTTAAAACTTTTAAATCTGCACTTTCTGGTGCCATTTTTAGCTGCCCTGAAACATAATTTTTTGCGATTTCTGAAATATATCTTTTTCCGTTTTCTTTATCGTTAACTGCTAAATCTGCCCTTATGCCTGAAGTGGCAAATAGATTTTTTACACCCTTAATATTCTTAATGCTTTCAAGCATATTTAAAAGTGGTGCATGGTTTGTATTCATTCCATTACATACTTCTGGATAAAGGCAGTGTTTATGGGTACAGGCACCTAATTTTTCCATTTTTTTGCACTTCATCATATACATATTTCCAGTAGGACCACCAATATCTGTAATAGTGCCACTAAACCATTTTTTTGATACCATACTTTTTACTTCTTTTTCAATGGAAGCAGCACTTCTTGAAACAACACGCCTTCCCTGATGTACGGCTATTGCACAAAATGAACAGCCTCCAAAACAGCCTCTGTGACTTATAATAGATGTTTTGATAGTATCAATTGCCTTTACCTTTCCTTTAATTTGTGGATGCACTGCCCTTTCATACTCTATATCACTTATTTCATCTAATATATTATCATCATAATAAGCTGGTGGGTTTTGAATTAAGTATCTGTCCCCTGTTTTTTGCATTAATCTTTTACCAGATACTGCTTCACTGTTATTATAAAATATTTTAAACATATTATAAAATGCTTTTTTATCAGTACATACTTCTTCAAATGACGGCATCTCTACTGCATTGCTTACCTTATCTTTTGAGATAAAGCAAAGCCCTTTTATATTTTCCACACTTTCATTATTATCAAGTGCTTTTGCAAACTCTAAAACAGGAACTTCACCCATACCATATATTATATAATCAGCTTTAGCATCAAAAAGTATGCTTCTACGCACTTTATCTGTTTTAAAATCATAATGAGCTATGCGGCGAAGGCTTGCTTCTATACCACCTAGTACAATAGGTTTTGTGTTTTTAAAATATCTTCTAATAAGCGTAGTATATACAATACTTGCCCTGTCTGGTCGTTTATTATTGATACCATTTGGCGTAAAATCGCACTGTTTTCTGGGCTTTCCACTTGAAGTGTAGTTTGCTACCATAGAATCCACACAGCCTGCACTTATCCCCCAAAATAACCTTGGTTCACCAAATATGGTTATATCTTTATCACAATCTATATCTGGCTGAGATATGACAGCCACACGAAACCCATGTTTTAAAAGATATTTGCCAACAACTGCAATACCTGAAAATGGGCTATCAATATACGCATCTCCTGATATTAATATTACATCTATATAATCCCATCCTAATTTTTCTACTTCCTGTCTGCTGATAGGTAAAAACATAATCACCTCGTAATATAAGCAAGTTATAGCATAATTTTTTATTTCTCTCAATTTATTATGGAAATTATTTAAAAAAAATACTATATTTACAAAATATTACTGGGAGGATTTTATGCAGGTAGAAAACCAAAATATTATTTTTACAGTTTTTAATAAAAATTTAGTTTATACTCTAGCAGTTTTTGAGATAATTAGTGCTGTTATAGTTGCACTTTTTTTTACCGTTATTAGAGCAGAATATATTGTTTTAGTGCTTCCGTTTGTATTTTTTGTATTTGTGCTGCCAATATTTATGATTGGTATGCGTAATAAAATTATTTATAGATTTACCATTGATGAACTTCAATATCGTGGCAAAAATCCATGTGTTATAAAATGGGCGGATATTAAATCATTTCATATATTAGATAATAGTTTAGAATTATCTTTAAATAGTGGTAATAATATATCACTGCCTATACTTCAGTTTAATAAAGAAGAAATGAATAAGGCTCTTTCCCTTTATATAAAATAACATATTATGGCAGAAATTTATACCTTTAATGAGGCAGAACGCAGCACAATAGATTTATTAAAACATATAGTTGTAATAAGAATTGGTAATTATAAATCATTTAAACTAAAAAAAGAGCGTATAAATTACCGTAAATCTATTGTGCTTTATGCTCCAAAGCTATATGATAATAATACCATTGAAGCCTACCTTTTAAAAAATGAATATGCAGTATATAAACTTGGCTACAAATGTTTTTTTCCAAAAATTAATTTAATTAAAGATGAAAGCAATACTATTCTTTTTCTTGGCAAAATATATAATATATCATACAATAATCAACTTGAAAAACAATATGTTATATATATCGGGGCGAGATAATTTCAATTAAAATGACGAGATAAGAAAAATTCGTTTCACATAACAAATCTTAAAATCGTTTTAAATTTTCAATATAATAGGTGGCATTATTTTGCCACCTATTTTTTTAGTTAATTACATATTTTTTTGTTTAATTCTTTTTGTGCGTTAGTTATTCTCTCATGAGCTATTTTAAAATAACCTTCATCTTTTTCAATACCAATAAAATTCCTACCAGTATTGATAGAGGCTACTCCAGTAGAGCCCGAGCCCATAGTCAAATCACACACTGTATCACCTTCGTTTGAAAATGTTTTAATTAAATCTTCAAGCAATTTAACAGGTTTTTGGGTGGGGTGGTATTTCTTACTATCTTTTGCATACTTTAATAAATTACTTTTATGACCTTTACCTTCCCATAGATTGAAAACACTTGTGCTTTTTATATTTGCTTTTGCCTGAATATCTAGCAGCTCTTGATAGGATTTAAAACCTTGCATTTTATCAAGTTTAAATACATTAATAAGCTCTTCATACGTCTTGATAGTGCATAAAGCAAACTGTAGCCCATCATGGCATAAAAAGTGTTGTGTTTTTGCATGACCTAAAACCGTATTAATTTCCTTTGTGGTTTTATTGATATATTCTTTACAGCTTTTTGCATAAACTCTTAACGGATTGCCATCGTGCTTATCATGTAATTTCTTAAATACGCATATTTCTTCAATATACGATACTGGCGATATTTTAGCACATAATGGGTTACCAAAATGCTCTTTTTCCCAATACATTTGATAGATGTGTTTTATACCATCATGCTGTTTTACAAGTAACTTTGTTGTAAAAGGTTGTTGAGAAAAAAGTAGCATTTTTGCATTCTTTTTTTAAATACGTGATGCTATTTTAAATATTTCATCTGTATCTAATGCTTCATCCCAATCATATTTACCAGCCTTAAATACACGGTTATACCTATCAATACCTTTCATTGTTCCATAGGGTAGGTCTGTAAGTATCAAATCCACACTAGAAGTGCTTATTTTATCAGCTTCTTTTAAACAGTCACCATTATAAATTTCAAAATTTTTAATCATAGGTTAATTTCTCCTTTACAAATTTTAATAAAAGCCGATATACCCAATAAGCCGTTCGCGAAAAGGCTAGGGGTAGCGGCTCTGCCGTACTGTTAGTAGCATAACAGTTCTTGCAAAGGGTTCGAGCCTTTGTGGGATACCCCGCTATACATGAAATGGGAGTAGTTTTCTACTCCCATTATTTATTTTATTCTTTATTATTATAAATAGGCATTTCTGACCATATCACATTTTCTGGAAATCCTGCCTGCTCTGGCACATTTCTTAAATCTTCTTTATATTGTAGTAATGCAAGCCTGTAATCATCATCTACATTAATAACGCCTAGTTCTACCTGCTCTTGATATTTAAGCAGTAAAATATCAGCTTCATTAATAAGATTATCTCGTTTACTTCTAATAAAATTTTCTTTTTGTTCTAAAGTCATTTCATTAAAAATCTCATCTTGGCTTTTTTGAGTTAATTTACCATTTTCCATTTTCATATTAGCAGGCATTTCTTCTATACCTGCTATCACTTTTTCTTCATAAGTTAATTCTACTAACTTGTTATTTTCTACCTTATACCCTAAAGGCATATCTACTAAACCAAGTAAAATAAGTTCTACATCTGTTTTCCTGCTCCAGTCATTATTATAAAAAGCAATATTTTCACCAGCTCTTACTTCGTGATTTTCTGGTAATATTATAATGTTTTCATTTTCTTCCACATCTCCGCAATATATTGCTTCTATTATATTATTATTAATAGTCATATATTCTGCCATAATCTGCTCCTTTTATGATATTTTCTTCCAAACTCTAACAGCACTATTCACAGGTGTTACGTGGGTTGATGAGCCATAAATACTATTTGATTTTGATGCATTAATACCGAAACTAATAGTTTTATACGCTGTTTCATCAGATTGTCCTTTAAAATATGTTTTTCCTAATCCAATTTTGTATAAAGCACCACTTTCACTAACAGGATTACCAATATAATTGTTTAACATACCTGTTATATTCGGCAACCCTTCATTTTGCTTGCTTCCAAAGCTGGCACTATTCCCACCAACTGCTCTAAAAAATTCCCCAGCATAAGTGGAGCTTATATCCTGCCATTTGCCATCAGTTCCAAATAAAATATCTGGTGTGGACTGATTTCTATACTGAATATAGATAAATCCAATAGGAATAATTTTATTAACAAGATTTATAAGAGTTATTTTTTTTACAGTATTATCTGCAAAAATATATACATAATCTGTATTGTTTAATGTAGAGTTTACTGCAACATCTTTTAAAATATTGTTAGCTGCATCTTGTTTATTATTTGCTCCTGTGCCACCATTTTCTACCTTGAGCACATTTAATGCTTTTGTCATGTCTACAGGAAAGCCTGCTGAAATAGCCAAATCTTGTAATTCTTTTACAGCTGCATAAACAGTATAAAATATGGCATTCAGTTGCTGCCTTTCAAAATATTCTCCACCATCTGCAATAGGTGTTTCATATTTAAACCCAAACCCATCAGTATTATTTACTAAGCCTGTTGGTGAAGTATCTGGGATATTAAACTTATCACCAGTTTCTGCAAAAGGAATTGTAATCTTGTGTTGTAAATCAAGTTCTTCTAACACTTTTTTTTCCATAATTAACCTCCATTTTTTATTTTATTAAAAATTGTTTTATACAAATTACTTGATAAACCTTGCCCTTTAAATCCAACAATATAATTTTCTTCTCTTTTATGAAAAATAGTTCGATAGAAATTATCTGATAATTTTTGCCCTTTAAATCCTAAAATTTGATATACAGCTTCTCTATATCTAGTTCCAACTGCCATAGGGTGTGGCAGTAAGTCATAATTATTAAATGCCTGCTTTAAATATTCAGGTATTTCCCATACAAATATATAGTTTACATAGGTCATATCTTGATTATCTAATGTATATGCATCTGCATTGTAGAATGAAAATAATTCTTTTAATGACTTATTAATCCCTGCTACACTCATTTTTGTATAAATTCTCAAACTTACCACTTGCAGCACAAGCCTGTATTCATCATCCTGCAGCGTAACACTGTTTTCTATTTCTGTTTCTTCATTGATATATTTAATGGTTCTAGGGAAGTTTAATTTTTCACCCCACAAATCAAGCCCAATACCGCTGGCTGTATCTAAGTTATAAATATTATTATAAAAATCATTAAGCGGTTGAGTTATTAATTTATCATATAAATCAGCAAGCCCATTGATAAGGGTTTCAATATTTGTTCCTTGATATTGATTTTGTAAGCTAGTCATTATATAATCCTACAGTAATATTTTCTGCTGATATCACTGCTTCATCAGTAAAATTAAGAGCGATAGGGTTATAAGTAGCAGTAGCAGACACAAGCCCCATTTTAAAATCAGCCAGTTGCAGATTAGGCAGAGATATATCTGAAGCCACTTGAAAGGGTATGATTTCATCATTAATTTTATAACTATTAATGATGTTTATAATCTGCTCTTGCAGCTGTGTAGTATAATCTTGAGTAGTCAAATTATTAGTAATAACTTTCAATTCAGCTTTTAGTTGTTTCTGCGTAGGGCGATATATCCGCATAGTATATGTCTGTTTACTTATTTCTTCATAAACTGGTATTTCAATATCACCTTGCACATAAGCACCGATAGTTTTATTTTCTAATATTACTTTACCTATTTGCTTTAAATCACCGCCTTTGCAGACTATGGCAATACTGTTTGGCTCTAATACAATATTTTTATATGTTACTATATTTTTAGTATTATTTTCATAACCCGCAATTTTAGATACACCTGTAAGCTGTAAAATTTGAGCAAGCATTCCATCAAATATTGAAGTTGCTCTGTATGTAAGGCTGTTAGCAGCTCTTAATCTTAATTCATTATCTGTTTCGGTATCACTTCCAGAAACGCTTTCGTAAGGATTTGTAATGCGTTCTACCCCTGATACTGGTGTAATAATGGTTGTTAACGTATCTGCATTAATACTAAAATCACCATCATCTTTAGCAAAGAGTTCAGCATAAACATTACCGCTAGAAGCAATTATATATTCAGATATTGTTTCAAACTCATAATCACCAGATTTAGCAATAAACCCTGCGGGAATAACAGTGCCAACAGCTCCAGAAATAAGAGCTGTTACAGAGCCTTTGGATGCTGTTTTTCTTATAATTCCATAATAGGTTTTACAATATGCATCAAGCCATATTCCAGTTCCACCATTTAATATTACATTAGCAAACTCTACAATATCTGTTTGTGCCTTTGTAAATAGTTCTGTAATAGCAGTTATTATCTGTCCTTGTGGTGTTGAAGGTTCTACATTTAAATTTGGAAATGCTGTTAAAAATACATTCTGTACCTGCTGCAATATAGTAGATGTATCACTTAATTCTAATCCGTTATCTGATTTAGTCCAGCTCAAAAGACACCTCCTCACCGCCTGTAATAGTTAAAATAACTTTAAGATTGTTACTTTCTTTAGCTGTTTCAAAAGTTACATTAGTAACTCTTGTATCTTCTAATATTCTTGACTGAATTGCAGCAAGCAGCCCTGTTTCATCATCATTTTGTAAATAAGCTATATAATCTATGCCTTTATTTGTATTATAAGGGTATTCGCCTTTATACATATAAAGGCGAGTTTTTATATCCTGCACAAGTGCAGCTTTTTCTGATACAAGAATAAAATTGCTGTTATTAATAATATTGTTATTTCTATCAAGTTTAAATGATGAGCTCATAATATTTTCCCTGTTCCAGTGCCAGCGATAGGACCTGTAGAGCATGTTCCTGTTACAGTTGTTTGCACTTGTGCATTTGCTACTATATGATTTATAACAGCTTTTGCTATCCCATCGCATAATGTATCTAAATAAGCATCACTATCTCCGTTTTCATAGCTGGCTGTCGCCTGTTGAAAAGCTGTTTTTATCAAAGTTTTCAGGGCTGCATCACTTCCTGTTAATGGCATATTCTCCTCCTTATGTGCCAGGGGTAAACACTTTAGTTGAACCTTTGCTGTGTGTGCCTGTTAAAGGGCATGGGCTTCCAACAGCAACTGCACCTTGTGCAGCAGTTGCACCGCAAAATGAAACTGTTGCACCATCCACCGTAACATTTCCACTTGCTTTAATCTCTGCATTTGCTTGAGTTTCAATGCTTGCATTATTACATGTAATATTTATATCTTTTTGTGTATCTATTGTAATATCGCTTTCACAAGTAACAGCTAATCCGCCTTCTTTGTTTATTAAAAGACTTGCTTTGCCATTAGTGACAGATATTTCATTATCTTTATTAATAGTGATATTTACTATGCTATTAGTAATCACTATATCTTCACTTATTGCAGGCTGTTTAAATAAAGCAAACGGCACAAATACTCCATTGTTTTGAGAGTAAGGTGAAAGTGATTCCCCGCTAAATTCTCCAGTTGATTTATAATTACTAATCTCATATTTTGTAAAAAATACTATGCCTGTGTCATCTTGTTTTATTGGTAAAGATATAGTCCAGCCGTTAAAACTGCTGGCACAGAGTGGCACATTTATAACTTTATCACCATTCAAAAGCTCTAAATCTACAGTATTTTCATTTACTGCTGTAACACGAGCAATAGAAGAAGTATTTACCATATTCTCAATACCAAGTCTTATAGCTGCATTAATAATATCATCAGGTGTTGCAGTATCTGCCCAACCAAAACTCGAATAATCTTTTTTATCCATATTCACTCCTTCATATTTTTTTACATCCTAATTGCAAAAACGTTGCAAAAATAAGGGTTGCTTCTGTTTCCTCCCTGCATTTGCAATGTTTGTATTTTATAAAGCCCATTTAATAATGGCAGCTTGCGGCTTTGTATCTGCACCATGCCGCCAACTTTTAATCCTGGCATCAATAAACATTTAAAATTAATACCCTGCATTGATGCTTGTGGAGTTCCAATTAGTCCGCTGTCACCACTGATTAAAATAACATCGCTACCAGGAACAGCGGTATCTTCTACGTTTAATATATTATCGCTGTAATATATTCTTTTTGTGTGTGGCACTGTTCTTTGTAAATTACTTAAAAGCTGAAACACTGTGCCTTTAAAGTTATATTCAGAAAATGTTTTATCTTCTGCGGTAAAATTAAGCGGTGCTTGCAATACTGCTGCTGCTTTTTGGCATATACTCATAAGTGTAGCAGGCTTTTCATTTATTTCTATTTGGGAAATTCTTGAGGCATCATATCCCGGTTTTACATCAAGAGTCACACTCATATCTGGAGTATCTAAATTAGATGATACTTTAAATACACCACCAGTAAAGATTACTCCGTAATCAGATTCATAACCTGCCATAAGCTGCACATAGTTTCTTAATGGCTTTTCTTTTCCTATATTCATCATACACGTTGATAATGCACCAGCATCTTCAAGCGGAAGCCCTGTTATTGTTATTGTGCCTCTATCTCCAAGACTACCCATTGTTTTTGTAATATTAAAATCTATCTTTAAATTAAACTTATCTACAAGTGCATCAGAGTATGTTTTAATTATATTATTTACTTGTATATCTAATGCTACTTTTCTTTTAAAAAGGGCAGAATATGATAAATTCATAAATCACCTTATCAGTTTACAATATAATATAATTTGTAATCACTACCAAAGCCTGTATAATAAACATCTGATGTGCTTTCTGTATCAAATATTAAAGCACCTTTAACACCTTTATATTTAAAACTTTCAGTCATATCTATATTTGCATCACATCTTAAACCTTGAAAAATAACATTATTATTTACTGATAAATCCATATAAGTTTTGCTATTTAAAGAGCGTATTTTTATTCTTAAATTTTCATCAGCAATAACTGTGGTTATTTCAAAATTTGGTGTATTCCGTGGTAAACTTATTTCATAAATAATCATAATCTCTCACTAAGCCACACGATGTGGCGTCTTTAGTAAGGGTTAAGGGGAGCGTTTTTTTGCGACGCAAGGACTTTCCGACCAAATCGGGAGGAAATATAAGTCCGTAGCTGGACGTTTCCCCGTAAACCCGCTAAATAAAAAATTCACGGAAGAATTTTTTATTATATTTAATAGTTATTTCAAAATTTGGTGTATTTTGTGGTAAACTTATTTCATATATGCTCATATCAATTTACCCCAGTAATCATATTTACAAGCTTCAGAGCAAGAGTTTTATTATCTTTAACTTCTTTTGCCTGAACCTGACCTAATAAACTGGTTTCAGCATCCTGCACGCTGGCAGCTTGTTCTGCAGTAATAGCAGTAGTTAATGGCATTACAAATGGTATCTGTTGCATTTCTATTTGTAGCTTATAGCTAGAAGCATTATCTGCATTAGATACTTTAGATAGTGATAAAAACTGCATATTATCATACACGCCACCCATATAATATACAGTAAATAACTGATTAGCTTTCAATGCACTATCTATCATTTGTAACACAAGCTGGTATTTCATAATGGACACATAGCCATTTAATGACAATTTAGCAGGCGTAGACCAAATTGTATCACTAATTTTCATGTTCGCATCTACTGGGTGCTGTGGTATCTCCCACACACAATCTTCTTTATCTTCAGTAAATATTATAGGAAATATTACACCATTATTTTCAATTCTAATCGCTCTTCTAATAGATGCTATTGATTGCAGCGAAAACCGTGGTAATGTAAAAGGCATTATTGAGCTCCATTTAGAAGCAATGCTGGTGAAACAGAATTAGCTTTGTTAATACCTCTTTCCACAGCATTTGTAATATTTGTTAAACTGTCAGTTCCGCCAGGCATATTTATTGTGATATTATTATTTTGAGTATTATTATTTTTACTATTGCCTTTTATATAATCGGAATATACAGGCATTGCTTTTGTATCTAATTTTTTTAATTCTAAATCAATAAATGGTAATTCATTTAATACATCTATTAATGGGTTTACAATAAATGCACCAAGGTTTGCTCCAATAGTTGCAATAACATCTTTTACATAATCAAAAGTTCCTACAAACACATTTTTTATAGCATCAGCCATGTTATTTATTTTTTCTAAAAGTCCATCAAAAGAAAATCCAGATACTAAATCTTTTATCCAGGAAAAAGCTCCCTGTATCTTTTGTACAAACTCTTGTATTTTCTCATTTTCTAAAAATTTACCAAAAAGGCTTTCTTTACCATTAAAATACCCTACAATATCTTCAACTATTAAAAATAATATTGTTAATCCTGTGATTAACGCTAATAGTGGCAAATTAGCTTTTAAAAAGCTTTTAGAAAAAATAGTCATAACACTTTGCAAGTTTTTAATAGCATACCCAACAACACCAAAAGATGCAGCAAGCATAATAGTATATGTATCTAAGCTTCGCACCCACTCTACAGCTTTGCCAAGCTGCTTTACAAAATCAATTACTGGAGGCATAATATCAACTGCAATACTTCTGCCTAAAGAGCTTAATGATTGTTTTAGTTTAGTCCATTCTACGCTAAACTTTTTTGCTTCAAGAGCTTGCTGGGCATTCATTGCACCCATTGCCGCCTGCTCATTAAGTAATGCTTTTATGTTTGCTTTGCCTTGCTGTAATAATAAGATTGTGCTTTCATCAAGCCCTAATTGACTGCCCAGTGTAAACTGCTGGGCTTTTGTGAGATGCCCGAAATCATCAGCTAAACCCATTAAAAGCTGTTGAGCATTTTTAAGTGAGCCGTCCTGGTTATAAAGTTCTACACCATAAAGAGCAGCAGTTTCTAATAACTGCCCCTGCCCCCATTCTGCTTGAGAAAGTCCTTGCTGTAATGCTTGAAGCGAACTTTTAGCACTATCAACATTACCACCAAACTGTTCTAACGCACCACCAAGGGCTGTTATATCTTGTTCTGCAATACCAGTTAGTGATGAAAAATTACTAATATCAGTGCCAGCATCTATAAATTTTTTAAATGCAAGTCCAAGAGAGCCCGCACCAAGCATAATTCCCATTTGAGACACAAAACTTTTTAACTGGCTCCCCATATTTTTAAGCCCAGCAGTAAAATTATTATCTTTTACACCAACACCAATGGTATAGTTTTTTAATGTATCACCAAGAGCCATTATACAATCCTTATATTTATTATAAGTCAAGTATAATACAGATATATTAAGGATTACAGGCAATATAGATTATTAATTTTTATTATATATAGAGTGGATACAGGCTTTTAGGACAAAAGCCCTTTAGTAAATGCGGGAGCATTCACTGCGACCAAATGCCTAAACAAAAAAACACGGATGTTTTTTTGTTATTGTTTAATAAGATGTAGAAATAATTTAAAAGTTGTGATATAAGAAAAGTGCAGTGTAAACTTAAGGCGGTAAAGCTCGCATCCTTTATTTTATAAGAAAGGGGGTGAGATATGTGCTTATTGAAAGCTACACTACCTACTTTATGATATTTCTTGTAATATTTGTAGTAGTAGCAGTAATGAAGCATAAATAAGCATAAACCCGCCTGCATGTTGGAGATGGGCGGGTTTTTCGCTTAAAACCATATATGCGAGCTTTTGCTCATAAGTTTACCTGCACTTAATATAAACTACTTTCATATAACATTCAAGTAAAAAATTAAAACGATTTTAACTTTTCATGCTTTTTTGAAACTCTATATTGCTTAACGCTACTGTAATATACGTATAGACAGCACTTTCAAAACTCATATTTATTACTTTATCATAATCACCAAACCCGTTTAAAATAAGAGTAGTGACTATTGCATTACATGGGTAATTTATTTTTGAAGAGCTTGAGCTTGTAACTCCATAATTTTGCTTCTGGAAATGTTCAAGCTCCCTAAATAGGGGACTATATAGTTCTCAAACTCTTCTGCAATTTTTATACTCATAAATGGGTTATCAAATATAGCATCCAGCTCAGTTAAACTTTTAATATGCTGCTCTACTCCTGTTTCTTGAATGATTAATACAAGATATTTAACTGCAATATTTACAAACTTATTAACAGCTGCTTCTTCCTGACGAGCCATACCATCAGCAGTTGTTATGATTTTTAACCCATCTTCCATGGTAACTTTTTTAAAATAAGCTTGACGTGTAGTCTTGCCATCACTTAATTCAAATGTATGTTTCATTTTTTATCTCCAATATCCTATTATAAAAATCACGGGCGTGAACCTAAATTTTTTCTTTAAGGCTTAAAATTTTTTTTGCAGGACAAGGCGGCTTGGATTTTTACCGAAGCGAGTTTACATAAAGCGAAGGTAAATGAGCGAGGAAAAATCCAAACAACAAAGTCCTGCGGAAAAAGATTAAGCCGTTGGTCCGGTGGTAGTGAAAGTGCCAAACTTGAAGCTATACTGCTTATTTCCAAGCCTGTCTTGCTGCACTTTCATACCAAGCTCACCATTATTTATAATACCATCCGAGTAAGTATCAACTTGCCCAGTGTGTGCATGGGTAACAACTACTGTCACTTGGAAAGGTTCTGGACCAACACCCACATAGCTTTGCTGTGCAGCAACAGCCGCATCTAAAATAACAGCAATAGGGCTGGCAGGAGCAATAGTTAATGTTCTTTCTATAATTGCATTTTTTGTCCAAGCGTAGGTATGACCATCAGGTGTTTTTACCATATCAGCAGTTTCTACCGCATCACCAGTCCATACATCACTGCCATCTGCGAAATGGTCAACTGTGCCTGCTGGATACAGTGGCAAGATAGATATTGCTATTGTTACAGCATTAGTTCCTATAAAATTTGATGACATATATTTCTCCTTATTTTTAAAATCATTTTAAATTTTATATTCCTTTATTAATACCTATTATAAAATCACTGGGCTTTGCCCATGATTTTATCCCTATGAAATTTTTACTCAGGTGATGAGTAAAAATTTTGCATTAGGGGGAAGGTGGAAAGGGGGAAAATTCCCCCTTCCAGTTATGTTTATATTACAATATTTTGAATTACTAACCTGTTCAGTGGCACATTTTTAGTATAAATAAACTGCACTCTCATCTGTTCGTTAGCAATATCATCAGCAGTTAGTGGCAGCACATTTATATAATACCCATTACTTTCTATTAAGTTTACTGCATTAGCATTGCCTGTAATAGATACTATTTTAGCTTTTTCTGATGCTAATAATCCATCTGTTCCAACTGTTACAATAATATCTGATGATTTAGCTAAAGCTATTATCTCTTGTAAACTTGCTAAAATTAGTGATTTACCTTTGCCACCACGAAGAGCAATAAACCCTTGAGAAATCATAAGATTAGCACCAGCAATTTCCATTTTTGCTTTTATCCATGAATTGCCAATATAGTTTGCTATATTATTAAAGTTAGTTCCAAAAATCTTACCTTCACCAAAAAGTGGCTGACTTTGACCATACCCACCCATTATATAACAGCAGTTAGCTCGATTTGCATTAATGCCATCTAGCTCCTCACTTGTGCCAATAGAATCATCTAAAAATTCAGGTGTTTCTATAAAATTAAAGTTTGTCATACCATTAGGTACTGAAAAATCAACAGAAGCAATAGCTGCTTGCATAAATGCTAACATATTAATATTGCTGCCGTAGATTAAAATAAATCCATCGTTACCAAAAAGGCTTTCATATACAATCTGATTTGTTGATTTTAACCTGGCATCATCACTTAAAACTATAAAAGCATATCTGCCACTACTGGCGTTAACCCATGTAGCTATTTGCTCATAATCACTTGTATCTATTTTATTAATAGATGCAATAGAAACATAATCACCATTGATAAGCCCAATATTGTTTAGCATTTCAGTTAAATTTTCACCATTTGTGCCTTTTGTAATATATCCGCCGTCTGTTTCTGCAAGCCCTAATACAGAAGCCATATTGCCTGTGGCAAAATCAATAGTTTGTGATGCAGAGGCTATCGCACCTTGAATTATAAAACCTTTAGTTTGTGTAGAATATGTGCAGCTACCCAAATCTCTTACTGGCACTTCTGGTGAACCAGTTTGGGTTGTAACATTATCTAATCCAAGTTTTACTTGAATATCTGATTCTGATATAAATATTTTTTCAGGTATTGTATTAGAGGCTGATGAATAATTTATCTGGCTTAATTTAAAAACACCGCCATCATTACTCCAAACAAGGTTAGCATCACTTAATTCTTTAGTGTTTAATTTTGTTACAATTTCATCTACGCCATCAGATGTATCTAGTGTTATGCTTGAAGTGTATGTAAATATTGCTTCACTTTGATTATCCTGTATAACAAATTCTGATGCATCAATAGTAGCAGATGCTGTAATCGGCAGTGCAGGTGTTGTACCTTCAAGACTATATGGCACTGCATCTATTTTTGGCTGTTTTAAATTATCATTAATAATATTTGCAGCATCTGTAAATGATGATATATTTTCTAAATCAATATTAAAATCATAACTATCACCATTTATGTTTAATGCTAATGAGCCTTGCTGCTTAATCTCATCAAGCATTGCAATAGCAGCACCAACAAGTGCTGCTTTTTGTGCTTCTGGATAACTGTTATAAAATGTTAGCTTTTGTGCCTTTGTTGCATTTTTTGAAGTATATCCAAAAAATTCTGTTGCATAGCTGTATTCTTGGCTTACAACTCCATATGATTTTGCAACAGCTTCTAAACTTCCAGCTTCTACTGTTGCAGGCATTGGTATAAGTGGGGTAGTGATAGCTAATGCATTAAGTCTGTTAAATGTAAATGTATCACTAACACCAGAAGTTGTAATATTAATAAACTTTGAAAAGGGTATTACTGTGTTCGGTTTAGCCATATATATCTCCTTATTTTAATTTGTTTTTAAAAATCTATCTACAAAAGTTGTATATGCGGGGTTAGTTTTTAATATGCCTACTTCATTAACTTCAACCACTACTTTTTTTAAAACAGTATCGCTTAATTCAACTTTGCTCATTTTTGTAATAAATATCTCAAACTGTGCAATCTGCACCCATTTTTTGTATGTATTAAAATCTGCTTGAAAAGTTATATCAGACCATATAGGCATAAGTTCATATTTATAATTATTAAAAAATAAATCTCTTGCTTGTGAGCTTTTTAAATATGTTTGCAGTGTTTCAGCTATATCAAAAGCAGACATATTATCAGTGTTCCATTCTATAGTTTTATAAATATCTACTTCAAAACACACTTCAGTTACTGCATCAATAAGCACTGTAAGGGGACTTCCAAAGCCAGCCCCCTTTCCATCTTCCCCCGCTTTTAATGTTGTTGCTCCAAATTTGTGTGAAAATTCTCCGCAACACAAATCATCTTGATTTAGTAACCGCTCGCCAGCTAAAGCACAGGATGTGCTGTCGCTTGCGTAAGGGTTGAGGGGTTTCCCCGAAAACCCGTTTTTTACTAAATCCACGGATGGATTTAGTAATCTTTCTCCTGATAATGTTAAGTTTTTTATTTTTTTGGGTGCAAATGTTACCACGCCACCATCTACATCTGCTTCTATATCTTGGTATGGATATAATGCTTTAAACGGCTGCACAATATCACTGACAATATTGTATATTGATGCAATCATTTCTTTCATAAAGGCTCCTTCATTAATACTTATTATAAAAACTATCCGATTTACTCGGGAGTTTTTTATCCCTATGAAATTTTATTGTGGCGAACAATAAAATTTTGCATTAGGGGGTAGGTGGAAGGGGCGACCTGTCCCCCTTCCAGACATTTTTTATTCCATATACTTTTATCCATGAATTATTTTGCCACTCTATTTTGCCATAAATAGAATATTCTTTATTGTCCCAAATAATTATAGAGTTTGAAGCACTTTGATTTTTAAAAAAATCAACTATTTCTGCTTTATCCCCCATAATGTAAAATTTTAAAAGGGTAGATGATTTTTCTAACGTCTGAAACGCTTCCAGCTCTTTTATTGTTAGTGGTTGAGCATGGACTCTTGCTTGAATATCTATTATATTATAATTTGCTATACCATCATTAATAACTGAAACTTTATTATAGATTGTTGTTGTAACAGTTTTTTGAATACCAGACACCGCAGAAAGAGCGGCATTTAATACATTTATCACAATCTTATCTCCACAATACGTATTATTATGATAAAATTGTATTAAGTTTTAATAGATATATACAGCTAAGATATATTATTAATATTTATTATATAGTGAAGTATTATTTTAGATAAATTTTTAGGATAAAAACTCTTTAGTAAGTGCGGGAGTATTTACTACGACCAAACGCTAAATAAAAAATACACGGATGTATTTTTTATTATTATTTTGGAGTTCTTAATTTCCATTCCACTTTTGAACGCATATCACCTGTATCAATAAGCGGATTTGATGAGCCTTTTTTCGCTATTGTATATGGTGAGTTTGGTGGTTCTTTTAAATTAGTTATTTCTTTTTGAATAAATCCAACAAAAAGTTCACCAGCTTTTGATAATGCCTGCTGTTCATCCATGCCACCAACAATACTTTGGACTGTAATATTTATTATTTTATTTGCTGCTTTTTTTGCTGCTGGTATCATGAAAGGGCGTTCTGGAACACCAATTCCTTTGTCATTCTTTTTCGCAACTTCTGTAACATCTTTACCATTAGGGTAAGTATGTGTACCTTTAAAAAAACCCACATCTACAGTGCCAAACTGTAATTTCAGCTTTTCAAGCACTGCCGTCAATAAATCATTTTTATTTACTTTTGGAATGTTTGCATTTATGTCCATGATACCACCATTTTTTATTTGAATAATTATAAAAAGTTTGATATATTAACGGTGCAGTTGGGAATAGGTGGTTGCCTACTTTTTTAGGAGGCAGGCTTTATGATATATGAAAGCTGGGTGTCAATCATTGCTCTAACTTTCATAATTGCCTTTGCTTTAATTATTATAAAGCGATAGCGTTCATAAAAAAACCGCCTAAGTGAGCAGACTTCGGCGGATTAAAAAAATATTTTAAATCTCTGAGGCAATCACCCCAACTGCACTTAATATAAACTAGTTTTCCATTTCATTCAAGTAAAAAGTTAAAATGATTTTAAATTTTTTTATTATTTTTACTTACTATTTTTTAAAGGTTATAAGATTTTTGGCTAGTTCTAGGCGGCTTTTAAATCTGGCAAAGGAGTTTACACAAAAAGGTAAATGACTGAAGACAGATTTAAAAACAACAACGAAATAACCAAAAAGATATAACCGTTAATTTATTAAAGTTATTCCGCCGACTGATGCAAGCCATGCAAGAAAATCTCTCCCATACACCGTTGATGCCATAAAATCTTCAAACATATCATTTATAGGTTTTGCCTGCATACCCACAGATACATCACCAACTGATGCACTATTAATAATTCCACCACTATTTCCGCTACTACCTGCCGTGCTGTCTTCTGGCATTTCATAAACTGTTAAATAATGAGCAACTACAAGACATGCAGCATCAGTATTATAGCAATTATCTATATTTAATACAGGAAAACGACATTTTACCTGATTATAATAATCTGCGATTTTATCTTTTACTATTTCAAACTGTGGGAATTTCTTTAAAAAATAATCTATAAACTCATTATCTGTCATAATATTCTCATGTAATAATCTTATTGCAAAATTATCCGACAAGTGCGGGAATTTTGCTCCTTACAGCAAAGGGGGAGTTGGGAGGGGGAACGGCTGCGGAGTTCCCACCCCAGTATTTATCTGTCATTTTTTCTCTGTTGCCTTTTTTACAGTTTCTACTGCCTGATTTACTGCTTTTTCATTTCTTTCTATTTCTTTCTTTTCATCATTCATTGCATTATCTGCTTTTAAATTATCTTGTTTTTTATCATTAAAAGTAATAAACCCTTTTTCTTCCCATATTTTTAAATGTGGGTATTCTGCAAGTAAAGCATTAAAATCTGCATTACTTAATTCATTTATTTCATGATGTCCTTTCAATGTTATTTCTTTTCCATTTTTTAATCTAAAACAGCAGCTGTCGTTGTGTAATATAATTATTTTCATGTTATTCCTATCCTTTATTTGTATTGAACATGCTTTATTGGTAAGGCTTAAAAATTTTGGTTTATATCAAGGCGGCTTAAAATTTGGCGAAGGGAGTTTACATAAATTAAGTAAATGACCTAGCCAAATTTTAAACAACGCAGATATAGAGCAAAAGATTAAGCCGTAAAGTATGAGCGAGCTATCATGTAAGGCTTATAGACAATACAACCAAAACTTCCGCTAGAAAATTTTTGTGATGAGTAAGTCTCATATCTCACAACAGGGCTTGCAAGTGCAATTTCAGAGAAACCAAGCACAGCAGTTTCTGCTACATTTGCAGCTTCTGTATTTTCTATGCGGCATACCATTACATCATTACTGTTATAAGCAGCGTCAAGCTCTGGAGAGTTTACTATTTTCAAGTTATGAAATGTTTTCTTTAACACTTCTTCTACAGTTTGCCCGTATTGGTTTACAACAGAAAAGTTCATAGCTCTTGCATTAGCAATACCTATTGTAATATTGCTGTCACTTGATGCCCAGCCACGAGCTTTTGTTATAACATCCTGTATTAAATCTCTAACATCTTTAAAAAATGTATCAAATGTAGTATTAGCAATAGTTGAGCTTGCTGTTTTATAAGCATCTAATGATGGATTATTTAAAAATCCATAAACAGGGTATGCTCCACTTTGCTTTGTGGTACCAAAAAAAGCAGTGTTATTAAACTCAATAGCAAGAGTTTCAAGTGCTGCTGCATACATTTCTGCTTCATTTGAAATATTAGCAAGTGCCATCTGGGCTGATTCTAAATCGCCAGGTTGAGCTTTTACTGAAAATCTATAATGTCCAGCGTAAATAAACTGTGGGTTTAATGATACTGTTGGGGCATTATCTTTATCAGTATATGGTTTTGTTTCACCAAGCTGTTCAAGGTTGCGTGTTAATATATCATTCTGCTCCCACATGCCCAGTTTTTTACGGTTACCTATGATTTCATCAGCCGTTCTTTTTCTTGTAATAATTCTCACTAAATCAGCAGAGATTTTTGTAAGAATACCAGCAGGCATATATACATTTGATGGTGTAATACCAGCAGGACCACCATCCATCACCTGCACTTTGGCAGTGTTAAATATACCTTTTCTGTTAAGTTCGTCCATTATGGCTTTTTTGCCATCCATTGTTTTCATTTTGTCTTTTAATCCATTCATATATTCTACCTACCTTACTATAAAAGCGATTCCGCCACTTTCTGCACCTTGTTTTACTGCCCAGCCAGTGCTTTTAGCATCTGCCACATCGCTATCACTAAATGCAAGTGTGGCATCAGCACTTTTTATAAATACTTTATTATTTACAGTTGCACTAGCAGAGTATGTATTTTCAACGGCTACCACACCGAACACGCATACAGTTACAGTTTGCCCTGCGGGGATACTCATTCCTGATTCCTGCCCTGTAAAATAACCGTCTTTGATTATGATGCCTAAAACAGCACCATCACCTGCAGCACCTGTTACTTTACCATCAACACTGCCTTTTTTAACAAATCCGCCAACTGTGCAGGTATCATCTTCTGTTACAAAATGCTCTAAAAGTTTATAACTTTCAGCAGCTTCTACCAGTGTTCCCGGCACTGCTACTCCTAAATAATCTCTTATCTCTTTTTGAAAATTTTCCATATTTTGCTCCTATTTATTTTATATGAGTAAAAAATTCATCAGCAATATTTGAATGATTTATATTAATACTGCTATCCTGCACCCTAGCTTTCATATATGCTTTAAAGCTTGGCTTTGCATCTGCTGTTTTTACTTTTTCGCTAGTTAATACTTCATAAGCATACTGATAGATTTCACTTTCGCTCATTCCTGCCATATTAAATGAGCCAGTCCATTTTTCTACTTCTTGATATGCGGATATTGCATCCTGCGTGCGTTTTCTTTCATTCAAAATCGCTTTATTAATTTCAGCATCCATTGTTTTTTTGCTGATACCCGGATAAGAATCAGATACTTGTTTTGTATCGTCTTTTTTTTCTTCAACATCTTCATCTTCTGCATGCTCTGGCTCTTTCATTTCTTCACCAATATACTGTTTAAAGATAGAAGCGAAGCTATTAAATGCATCTTTCATTGCAGCCACGTCGCTGTCTACTGTTTTTTCTTCTTTTCCCTCTTCATCATCTGTTTTTGATGTTTCTGACGGCTCATACCCAAGCTCCTCAGCCTTTTTTAAAATGGTTTTAAATTTTTCTTCTTCACCACCTTGAAAATCAGTATCAGGTTTTACTGCAATGGCTACTATTTCCCTGATAAGCTCTCGCTTATCTGTGTCATCTGTTTTGTTTGTAATACATTCATCATATACTTTTTTTGCATGTGATAATGCACTCAAACTGTTTCGCATAAATCCTTTTTTCATGTCTATTTCTCCTTTTATAATTGGCTTTTCATCGTTTATTTTTACTTCTTTTCCACTTCTACCATTTTCTACGACCGCTAGATGATTATATTTAATATCTTCCTGCTTAAACTCATATTTTTCCCCATTATATTCACCACTTTCTTGTTTGTAATAGGCTCTATACCCTGGGGATAAATCAACTATTCCCTTGTTAGTTATTTCTTCTATTGCATCTTTGTCATATATTTTTATATCAGCGACCAAATAAGGCTCTTCTAATTTAACTTCCCCAGAAACAGCACCTATTTTTACATCTCTTTTGCTGGGCTCTACCCACTCATGACCAAACTTAACAGGCATACCTTCAAAGTCTTTTGCAGATTTTTCTAACTCTTCCCAAGGTCTATAAACTTTATAAATTTCAGTTTCTGGCAGGCTGTCTGATATTTCTCTTCCCAAATAATCAAACACTCCAGCCTTTGCTATTTTATTATCTTTAATCACTAAAAAGCCGTTTTCATCAAAATATCTACTACTCTTATTGTCCATGACAATAAGTCTTTCTTGCAAAAAGTCCGTCCTAGACTTTTCGCAAACACGCTCAGCAAAAGTTTGATTTTGCTTCGCTCTCGCTTCGCGGGGGTTGCTGTCCTGCAACCCTATACTCTTTGTATCTAATGTTATTTTTTTCATATATTATCCTTATTTTTTCTTAACTAATATATACCCATACCCATCAGGGCTTTTTACAATTTTCTCATCTGTATCTAAAATCACTCCCACAGCAATACATCTACAGTTTGGTCTATCTCCCGGTTTACCATAATAAAAGCCCCGTTTATTACTATGGCTGATTATTGCTTCGTTACTACCATATTTAAATATGCGGTGGTTATTTTGAGCATGTCCCCCAAGCCCGCTGGATACTCTTTCATCATCAGCAGTCAGCCATTCATAATATTCAATACCTAGTGCTGTGTTTTGCACCTGTTTAAAACTTTCTACTGCCTTGTGTATCTGGTCTCTTGCAATAAATACAGCCCTATCTTTACTCACGCCTTTTATTCTTTTTAAATTTTTTATCAGTTCTTTTTGATTGCCTGATATTATCCCCTGCGATAACGCTACCTGCATATCTTTTAATACTTCCTGCGGTATGCTTTTTATAAGTGTCAGATTTTCATTTATTACAGCATTCATTATCTGCTCATAATATTCACCTGATACTGACATGTTAGGGAAGCTGCTTTTGTAAGAGCCATAAACATATCTATATAAATTATTAAGTTCTTTATCAGTCCATTCACGAGCCAAAAGCTCAGCTCTGCCTGTATAATAATCAAAAAGGGAAGAAAGGCTGCTTGTGTAATCTACTATCTCTTTTTTCTTTTTAGGATATTTTGCTGCAATCTCTGATGTTATTATACCCAGTAACTCTTTCCATGCTCGTTTACTTTCATCTGGGCTTTTTCTTTTCTTTCTGCCATAAAGCTGCCTTTCAATATCCGCTATCTCGCTCTCATGCTCTTTGAAAAAATTATCCCATTCGTCAAAAGAGCCTTCGTCCATAACTCTCTCTCGTGTCATTCTGAACGCCTGCAAAGCAGGCAGTGAAGAATCTAAAACAGTATTTTTTACACCTTCTTCAGTTAGTTCAAAGATAGCTTCTACTAAACTGCTAAAATTTTCCACAATATTATCTGTAAAATTTTTAAGTAGTCGTGCATACTGCACTGCATAGCTTTCACCATATATTTTTGGCACTTTTACTTTTACATGTTTTCTGTTGAGTTTCTCTTGCAGTTCTTTCAATTCCATAGTTTGATACTATATTAAAATGATTGGTAGATACAGATAAGGTATATTATTAATCTTTATTATATATTGATTGATATATTTTTATGATTTTTTATTTTTTCTAAATTTTGGCTTGTAAGGGCTTTTTATGCTTGAAATGATAATTTATACACAACCGCCATAAACTTTTAAAAATAAACATTTATAAACAGCAATTTTGGGGTATTATTAAATTTATGAGAGAAGCATTTTTAATTTAAAATACTTCTCTTATTATTTTCCTTGATTATTTTTTAATAAGTTAGTATATTAACCATATAAGTTAAGGTAACGGCTGAGATATACAGCGTCGACAGCCGCCAATTATTTTTTAATAGTTGTTGCGATGAAGGGGTCGCTGTCCTTCTACCTTAACTTTTAATTTTTTTGTCTATTCTTTTTTTTCTATCCACTCCATCATCAGATATATAATGATAATTTACTATCTCATAGTTTTCTTTTTCATCAGATAACTCTAAAAGTACTATGCTATTTTTATCATCTTTTAATCTTGTAATAAAGTTATGATATGCTGGTTTATCTTTATTTGCTTTCAATACTGCTTCAGGTTTATATAAAGAGTATCCTATTATTTCACGAGCCATATCATCTGTTATATCTGGGTGGTTTGCTTTATTCTTTTCTATTATATTCTTTTTAAGAACTACTGGTTTATCTTCAAACCCATATTGTTCTAATGTATCTTTATTAAGATTAGGTAGCTTGTTATCTTTTGAAAAATCAATATTCTTTAAGCTGTCTATTTTTGCTTGTATATCATTATTGCTTTTACTTCCACTTCCATTACCTTTAAACCCGCCATTTTCATCTCTACCATGCTCGCTTTCTTTCCACTCATCTAAAAATTTATTAAATATTTCATTTTCTACTTCTGGATTTTCTGGTATTTTATAATCTTCACTGTTTATCCAGTCAAAGTTAAAATTATCTTCACTAATTGCTCTTATTGCATCTTTACCTGTTACTACTCCGCTCATTATAAGTTTTGAAATGTAATCAGCTTTTAAGTTATTTATCTCTGCCTGCTCTTTTTGTTTTATTTGCTTTCTTGGGTTAAATGTATATTTTGGTTCATCCAGCACACCAGCTTTAAAGCATAATATATATTCTGCCAACTTTTCCATCGCTGGTATTACTACACTGCTTGCATAACCATCAATAACATCATAAAAATTATTTTCATCATATTCCCCAGTAGCATTAAATCCACGAGGTGAAAGCCCTAATAATTTTGTTACAGGTATTCCCCTTGTAGATGCTGTCATAAGTTCATACATTTGTGAGAGCAGGTTATCCATGCCAGAAAGGCTTGTTACTGTTTCTATCCACTCTTCATCTTTTGCCAAAAGCAGTGTAGCAAGGTTATTGCTTGTAGCATTCATATATTTTACTCTTGCCTGCGTCTGCGGGTCCGCTATTTTTTGAGCAGTAGTTTTTATTATTTTTGTGCGAAATCTTAATATTAAATCACTTATACTCTGCCTTACAGTATCAGCATTTGATACATAGTTTTTCATATAAAAGGAAAGGGGCAAGCCTAAATAGTTATATAATGGCTTTATCAAATCAGGCACAGAATAAAATACTATTGGTATAAGCCTTGTTTTATGAACTGTAGTAGAAGCACCCAGCACCCACCATAAGTCTGGCTCCATATAATTTTCTTTTAAAGGGTTAAAACTGTTTACCTGCACAGGTGCTGCCTGCCATGGCTCAATTACTGATAATGATGTAATTTTATTTGTGCTGGCAGTTTTTTCATTTAAATACAGGGGCAGGCTTAAATTGGTATCATCAGTATTAATATAAATAAATGCTCCGCCGTATTCTAAAGCTCGTTGCACAGCTAAAGTTATCTTATTATAAAAATCAAGAGAATTTAAAATCATTTCAAAATTATCTATATCAAGATGGGTAGCTTCCCATTTGCCACCACTTTTAAATATCTCTCTTGTAATCACATCTATTGCCTTGCTTATCATGCTGTCAGTTGCTAAATTCGCACATTCTTGATAGCTTAATCTATTTAATATATGATGTGAGTATTGCTGCAGTGAATTATTTACACCAATAGATGCAGCATAATTCTGCCAGCTTGAAAAATTTCTATAAGCAAGCCCTGCCACATCAGCTGGCATATTATCAAATGTCCTAATCGGTGCAATATCTGATAAATTAATATTCCTGCTTTCATAAGCATGGCTGTCAATATAATTAATACCACCCATTCCCTTGTCATTCAAAGCCACAGGCGAAGAATCTAAAACTTTTTTTGATTTAAATATGTCTAATATACTCAACTTTATACTCCTTTCATATATTAATAATAATTTTTTATCCCTATTTCAAAAATAAGGCTTTAAATTTTTGGTTTTAATCAAGACGGCTTTTAAAAAACCGACGGAGCTTACTAAAAAAGGGTAAGTGAGTAAGGTTTTTTAAAAATAACGCAGAGTAAAGCCAAAAAGAAAAGCCTAGATATTCCATATCTCATTTATTTTTTCATAATCTACTTGCTCATTATCACCTAGCTCACTTCTCGCATACACTCCTAAAAGACATGCAATAACCGAGTCTCCATGCCGTTTTAAATGGCTGTCTTTTTCATTTACTCTTTCAACTATCTTTGGCACACCTTTTACAAGCTTTACACTCCTAAAATCTGCCAAAATATCTGCTGATTTTGGAAGAGTTATAGTTTTATCTTCTAACGCTGCTTTTAATTTTGGAAAAGCATTTAAATAAAAACTCTCACTAGCTTTTACAGATATTATTAAATCTTCGCCATATCTCTCTGTGCAGCTTTCAGCTAAATATTCACCATTTCCCCTTGCATCAAATCCACCACCATTAAAGCGGGGTAGGCGGTCTATTATATAATGGGCAATCTGCTCCTGCACCTTATGTGGGGCATTTCTTATTTCAACTATAAACGGAGTAGATAGTGTTAAGTCTTTATTTTCAGATAATATCCAAAACACAGAAAGGTCACTGCTGCGTGCAAAGTCTTCACCAATGAAGTGCCTGTTATTTATGTTTAGATTCTTTAATAACTCAGATATGTTATCATCTAAAAAATCACTTACATAAGAAGAACGTCTTGCCTCATTCCATGATGCAAAATCTTCACTTGGTGGGTTAAATCTCACTATTGGTATATCTGCCTGCATGCAGCTTTCAACTAAGAATGATGTAAAATAAGCACCACCACTTTTTGAAGGTATGCAGCGTAACTCTTCATCAGAGCTTTCGCCATAGTCTGCATATATTGAGGCTATCCATTCATCTTTTGGTGTCTTCATTTTTGTTATTTCTCTAACTCTTTCATAAAGACCATCATTAATTGCATCATCAAAAGTAGTTCTATGCAGGCTGTAATTTAATCTGCCTTTTCTAATATCTTCAATATACTCGTTAAAAATATTATCTTCGCCAAAATGAGTACTTATAACTGCTACTTTGCCTCCCCATATTAAAAAGGCAAGAGCAGCTTTCATAGTCTCTTTCAAATCATCATGGAATGCTGCTTCATCTATTACTGCTTTTCCTTGCTTACCACGTAAGTTTGAAGGGCGTCCAGAAAGGGCAGTAATTTTAAAGCCTGAATGGAATGTTATTGAATATGATAATATTTTTTTATCTTCATCTACTAATTCATTATTATATATATTTGATACTGCTTGATTAAGCTTACGAGCCCAGTCAGCACATGTTTCTATATATTCTTTTGCCATATCTTTATTATATCCTATATACCAAACATCCATGCCTTTATTACTGCAAGCAGTAAGCACATTATCAAGTGCCTCAGCCCATGTCACACCAATACGACGGCTTTTTTCATAGAATTTTACAGAAGCAGTATCTGATACCCACTTTTTCTGATATGGCAAAAGAACACTATCTATTTTCATTAATCTAACCCTAAAAGTTCTTTTCTAATTTCATCTATATTTTCATGCTTTAACCCTGTATTTTTCTTTTTGTCTTTAGGGTTGATTTTATTTCTTAGGTTTATCAATTTTTCGCACAACTGGTTATATACATACATTGCTTGGTTATCTACTTTACCAGCTGGCAGGTTATCAAAATACACATCATATCTTTCTTTTTGTTTTTGCAAATCTAAAAGCAGGCTTTCTTCAAATGATATACTGACATCTTGTGCTGCCTGCTTTTTTACATCTATGCTTTCAGCTCTTGTTTCCCAGCTATATTTTTCTCGCCATGAAGCAATAGTTGTGCGAGTGATATTATAACCATTACTTTTTAATAATCGCACAACTTCACTATCATTTCTTGTATCATACCAAAATAAAAAAGCTTGCTCTCGTATCTCGTTAGAATATTGTTGTTTTGCCATTAATTACCTTTACTCTACAATAATTCCTATATCAGAGATAGAATGCTCTAATATATCTATACCTTTTTTAGAAAGAGTTATCACAAGTATATAATTTTTAAAGTATGTAACTTTCACATACTCGCCATCTTTTAAATACTCAATTAAACTTGCAAGCTCTCTTTTTGATAATGTATGCCCCTGTATCTCTAATGCTTTTTGCAGCACTACAAAGTCAACTCCATCAGGGTATTTTTGTTTTAAATTTTCTAATATAAGCCCACGCCTGCGGTTATTTTCAATATTTTCTATTACATCTTTATTCAGCATTTTTATTTCCTTTTATTTTATTTTCTATTCTGATTTCTGTTATATCTTCATTTATTTTTTTTAATGTCATTTCTATTGCATCTAATCTTTTTGTTATTGTTACCGCATTTTCTTCACTTTCATCTACTCGCTGGCTCATATTACTTAGCGTTTCACGCATTAATTTCACTTCACTTGTTAAGCCATTAAATGAGCTTATCAGCTGTGGTATATATTTATGTGCTATCAAAAATACACCTATCAGCACCAAAAGTCCAAACAGTGGTCCTGATGCTCTTAATAATATTTCTAATGTATTTGGTGAATTAACTACAGCATTCACAATTTCTGTTTCCATCTTTTTCTCCTTAATCTTAAAACTGTTTTAAAAAAATGGGGCGTTACCCCCATTTTTTACTTGCTTTTGTTTTTAAAATACTCAACTGTTTTACAGCCAAACCAGCCTACAATTAAGCCAAAAAGCAATGAACAAGTCATCCAGCCCCAAGTTGCCATAAGTCACCTCATCATAATTATTTTTAAGGTAATAAGATTTTTTCTTTAATCTAGGCGGATTGAGAAAATTACGAATGAGTTTACAAAATAGGTAAATGATTGAGTAATTTTTTCAACCAACAACGAGTAAAGGAAAAAGATATTACCGTTTTTCAAAGCATTTAATAGCTGCTTCTAAACTCTTTACATATGCCACTAAATCCGCAATATTCAGCATCAGTATTGCTGTATTTTTTTCACTGCCAATATGGCTTTTATTATCAAGCTGTTTTAACTCCACCCGTGCAGGCACAGCACACTGTTTATTTTTTACTATCACTTGCGAGTGTGAACTGCACCCAGTAAGAATTAATACTATTAATAGCATAACTACTTTTTTCATAACTTATCACCTTTGATAGCACTGGGGCGGTGCGGTCTTCCGCCCCAGCTTTTGAGCCATTGTGCAAATTTATTTCGGAGGGGAGCGTTTCCCAGCGACGGCTGCCTGTTTCCCGACCGAGTAGGGAGGAATCAGAAACAGCACAGGCTGGAAGTTGTGGGAAAAATGCCCCATTTTTACCAACATTATAAGTAGGCTCAATACTTAAAAATGTTAGTAAATTCTCTCTTGCTTTTATCCTTTCATTACATATACTTTCTGCTTCTAATACCTGCTCTTGCAGGCTTGCAATATTTTTATCTATTTCAGTAATAGCAGCATCTCTTAACTTTATTATTTCAGTAAGCCTTGCATTTTCTTTTGTAAGTGTATTATTACTTGCTTTTTCAATACCTAAAAGCACAGATAAAACCACCAGCATAGCAAAAAGAAAAAGTATTATATATTTACTTAACACATTTATATTCATGCTTAACAAATCCTTTTTATCTATAATAAAAAATCCGTCCTAGATTTTTTATTGAAACGCACCCACGAAGTAAATTCGTTTGGGTGCTTACGCTTTGCGACAGGACATCCTGCCCTTTTTATCCACCATTAATACCTGTTATAAAATTTTGGAGCGTGTATCCAAAATTTTATTCTGCTGAAAGTAATAAAATGGTGAATTTTATTACTTTTGCATTGTGGGGGTAGTATAGGGGGAGCCTGCTCACCCTATAAGTTCAAAATGTGGGTAATCTTTTAAATTAGTAAAATCCCTTCCCCAGCGAATGTTTATACCCAAATCTTTTGCTTTTGCCATAATTTTTTCACCTAGTTTTTCAAAAGCTGGTATATCTTCCCAGTCCAGTGGCAGTGGCACAACATCTACAGCTAAAGATGGTTTATGATTATGTTTAGACTGTCCCCAGCGAGCACGGCTTGCCCCACTATTATATGCTTTTTCCTGCTCTGCTTTACCTCTATGCCCACAAATTACGGCACATTTTTCTGTTTTTGCCACAGCTTCTATTAATTTTATTAAATCACTATGGCAGGTATTTAATTTGGTTTGACTTTTTGTAGATAATTTTGGCATATAATCAACTCCTTACTTGAATGGTATTAAAATTTTTATTTTAGACAAGGCGGCTTAAAATTTAGTGATGGAAGTTTACATAAATAAGTAAATGACCAAGCTAAATTTTAAACAACACAGTATAAAATAAAAAGGCGATACCATTTTTCATAAGCTGATTATATATGTGAAAATGAGGTAATTACAGATAAAGGGTATTATTAATATTTATTATAGAAAAGGATAAATAAAAAAAGCCCTGCATGGTTTCTTCCTGCAGGGCTTAAATATTTTAAATATTATCATAACTAATATTATTTATTATTTAATAATATGTGTGTATTATTAATGGTCTGCCTTACATTTGAAAAATTATAAGTCTTCCCACATTTAATACATGCTATATTATCATGCATATCAGTATATCTATATTGATGTTCATTTATAGCTTTTATGTATTTTTCATTATTTGTAAATAATAATAAAAAATTGTTTATTTCTCCACACTCACATTGAAATTGATGTGGTAATACTCCTTTTTCTAAAATAAACTTATAAGCATATACAACATCATCAGGTATATTAATATTAATTGTCCTATTTATGCGAAGTGGTGGCAGCACAGCTCTTCTATATGCAAATATATTACGTTTAGGGGTATATCTACTGTTATATCTTTTTTTAGAATAATTGCGTCTTCTCATAATTCACTAAGTCTTCCTACCCTGCCATATGGCAGGGTTGTATTAATTTGTTTCATTATCTTTTGTTTTAAAATAATTAGTTGATTCTATTTTTACATTTTTCTTTAAAAGTTTAGATATGTTATCATATATTTCTTGTGCAACTTTTTTAGGTATTTTAATTGTATACCCTTTATAACTGATTCCACCAAAATCTGTGTTAATAAAATAGTCTGGCACTTCTATATACACATAATCTTTATTAGCTTTTATTGCACCTTTATAGTCAAATCCTTGATTATAAAACATACCTTGTCCATCAAGTGATGGGTATAATATACATTTTTGAGTGTAATATTGCTCTATTTTTTCATTTGCATTTAACGCCAACTCTAATGTTGTAAAACATGGAGCACTTCCATAATTCCATTGATTATTTGTAATAAATGGCATACTCACTTTATTAGTTATATCAATAAATTCTAATTCGATACTACCAGCATTTTTATCAAATACCAAGTATGACTTTAAAAATGAACCATCATAAAGAGTATATTTTCCACTATTTAAAATGCTTATATTCATTAATTTATTTATATGAGTACAAGCTAACTCATATCCTAAGATAGTACACCAATTAAAAAGTTTATCTGTAATATCTTTCGCCTTTTTTTTCTCATCATGTTTTGCATAATATTCTACAGTTCTAAAACAAGCATTTATCATATTATGTTTATCACACAAAAACATATCAATATTTACAGCTTTTTTATTATCTATCTTCCTAATATCTTCTATATACAAGTCAAAATCTGTAATATCTTGTTTAGATATATCTTTTGTTAAGCCCTTATCGTAAAGAGCAATAAGTTCATTTAATCTATTTTCTTTTTCTAATGCTTGTTTTTTTCTTAATTCATCTATATTTTTTTGTGCTATCTCCCTTTGTTTTTCTTCTTCTTTTTTTTGAATACTTTCATCAATAGCACTAGCTATCCAAGAGCAGCTTGGTATTATAAATAAAACAACTAGCAGTATAAAAATTTTTTTCATATTTTATTCCTTTGGTCTAGTTAATAATACAAATATTCCTAATATTACATCAACTATAACCCATGTAGTTATACTTCCACTAAGCCAAATTGTGCCTGCAACTACATTAGCAGCTTGCTCCATACCATCATTTGTTGAAACAACTCCATCACCATAAAAAACAACAATATAAATCACCCATAAAAACATAAGTAAATTAAAAAGCACAAAAGACCATTTAAATATTTTTCCAAAAAAGCCTCTTTTTGCCTTTCTTAATCTTGCACCACAGTTAGGGCATTTAAATGCTTCACTGCTTACTTCTTTTCCACATTCTTTGCATGGTATCATTGCCATAATAAATCTCCTTTTTTTTATTTATTATCAAATTCTAACTTGATAATTTTTGCATATCTTTATTTTTATAACTATCAACTATTGCCTGAATATATCCTTCTACTCGTATCAAATCTTCCTTTCTTAGTTTACTTAATAATATTAATAACCTTTCTGGAACATTATAGCTGGATGCTATACTTACAACCCCACTATCTGCCTTTTTTTCATTATCTGATAAAAACATACTGCCATTTCCATTGATTAACCAATCTGTATTTACATTAAACTTTTCTTGAAGAAGTATAATAATACTATTATCAATACTTCTTTCACCTTTTTCATAATAACTTATAGCCATTTTTGTTCTGCCAAGTTCTTTTCCAAACTCTGATTGTGTCATTTTTAAATATTTTCTTAACTGCATAAATCTTTGATATATTTGCATTTCTAATTGTTTCCTTATTAAATAAATAAACATAGTTTATTTTTATGCTTGACAAATAAACAATGTTTACTTATATTTATTTTATAAAAATAATTATTAATATTCATTATATGTAATTATTTTAATTATTTTTTTAATCTGTGTAAAGCAAAAAATATTATTAATGGAGGCCATTATGACACAAAAAGAAGAAATCTACAAAATATTAAGAGAAAAGCAAATCTCTACCCAATCTATTGCAAAAGCATTAGGTGTATCAAATCCTTTAATTATCAATGTAATTTCAGGAAAAACTAGAAGCAAAAGAGTTGAGCAAGCTATTACAAAACTTACAGGGTATGAATTTACACCAACTTTTAAAAGTGTTGCTGAAGTAAAACAAATGTTAGATGGAGTAATATAATGAATGAATTAAACTTAATTAATGAAAAAGATATTATTATGCAGAACGGCATAATCTGCATGAATGCAGAAAGCATTGGTAGAGCATTAGGGTATGTTACACCAAAAGAATCGGTGTTAAAAATTTATCAAAGAAATCAAGATGAATTAGATAATTATTCAGTTAAAGTCAAAATGACTTCAACTGACGGAAAAGCTTATAATCAGCGGGTTTTTACAGAAGAAGGCATATATATAATAAGTATGCTTGCTAATACTGATAAGGCAAAAGCATTTAGGGCAGAACTTGCCAAATTTTTAAAACAAAAAAGATTAGAAGCTTTACAGGATGCAAAAGAGACTGCATTTAAAGCAGCTGTGAGAATAAATAAAAGATACCGCAATTTAAGGCTTACAAATTCAGAAATTAAAAGACTGCATATATTACTTAATGCAGGTGTTCCAAAAAGAGACATAGCAAAACTTTTAAGAATATCCGTAGACAGCATAAGAAGAATTGAAAAAGATTTAATATCAGCAGGAGAAAAAATATATGGCATTAGTAATTGAAACAAAAAAATACAGACACAAAGAAAATAAAGATATAATCATCTCTTTACTAAAAATAGATGCAGAAGATGAAGATTACAGAGAGCCTGCATACATCTATAAAACAGATGATTTATATGCAGGCTGGCAGGTGTCTTTAAATCGCCACTTTTTAAAAGACTGGGAGGAAATAAATGAATAAACAGCAACACATTTGTTTTAATAAAATTATCGCGGTTATTCGCAGCTGTAAAACCTTTGACCAGCTAGAAAACACTCGCAAGTGGTTTGATACTGTAACTTATCATAACAAGTTTACAGTAGAGCTTACAAATAAAATTGTAAAAGCATACAGAGCAAAAAAGCAGCAAATCCAAAATGGACTTGCCGCAAAATATAACTAAATAGTCATATCTAAACCCAATTAAAATATGACTGTTTTTTTTAAATAATGCAAGAAAAATAATATAAGGTTATAAGATTTTTTGCATAGACGAGGCAGACGGCTTTTTTAAAAACGGAGTTTACAATATTAGTAAATGAGTATTTTAAAAAAGGCGGATAACAAAGTATAGGCAAAAAAGATATAACCGACAAGGAGTTTTAAAAAATGCCTACAACTTATACAAAGATTAATGCATTAAGCAAAGGGCTTGCCATTTTAAATATAATAGGTTCTTCACCTGTGCCTATTATGGCAAGAGATATAGCCGAGCAGGCTGGCGTTACTTACTCTACAGCTATGAATAATATCATAACTTTGGAAGATGCAGGCTTCATAGAAAAGCAAGGCTCAGGCTACATTGGAAGTTTTAAATTAGCATCAATTTGGACTAACCGCATGAGTTATTTAAAACGGCGTAAACAGGTAATTAGTGATGAAATAGAAGTGCTGGAAAGGGAATAATAATATCTTTTGCCTTTACTCGTTGTTGTTTTTAAATCTGCCTGCGGTCATTTACTTATTTTGTAAACTCCCTTGTCAGATTTAAAAGCCGCCTAGATTAAAGCCAAAATCTTATTATTATTTAATATTATGGAGTGTCAAATGAATGAAGTAACCTTTTTTTTAAGAAAAAATTTTAATGGTGATTATTCTGTTTCTTCACCGCAGGATTTAACAAAACTAACAGGCAACTTTAGGTTTTTAATCATAAAAGAGATTATGAAGTCCACTGCAAAAAACTATAAAGCAAGGGGGCAGCCTAAAAGTGAGTTTGTTAAAAAAATAAGTGATTTTACAATAAATCATGTCCTTGAAATAGCAGATGAAGTATTTGGAGAATAATAATGAGTAAACAAACATACAAATTTGAAATACTAAAAAAAGATAACTACCATATCTATTATGAAGATAGAGATGATAATACAGGTGGTGCTATTGTTTATAAAAATTTAAAAAATAATGAATTTTTTGAGCGGTCTGGAAAAATAGAAAATTTAATAGATTTTTATAATTCTTGTGAAATGGGTATTATAAATTTTTGGCATTTACTACCTTTTGGTAAAAATAAAAATGATAAAAATAAACTTATTCTTCTTACAGATATTAAATCATTGCATGCAGACTTAAATGAAAAAGACTCATTCAGTGAAAATCAGGCTCAGAGTGACACCACCACCCCTGTTATTCTGACGAGCGGTGTTTGCGAGGACACTTTTTCCCGACCAAATCGGGAGGAAATAGAAAAAGTGGCTAGACCGAGCAGCGAAGAATCTCAAATTGACACTTATAAGCTTGAAGCAGAACATCAAGCAGCCACTGCCATAGTAGAAGCAAACATGGCAGAATTCCATGCAGAACAGCAGGAAATCAAAGAAAAAGAGCGAGAAGAAAGGGAAGCACTTATTGCTGAAGCATATAAAATGGCAGGCAAAATTGAAGCATTTAAATTTATTTCAAATTTTGCCGATGTCGGTAGTTTATCACTACTTAAAAAAATCAAAGAAAGTAAAGTGTATAAAGAAATGCCAACAATTAAAACATGGGATAATTATTGTAAATCTATAGGTTTATCCGCATCAAAAGTTGATGAAGATTTAAATAATATTGCTACTTTTGGTGAAAAATTTATAACCGACGTCGGCAATTTTGGTTTGGGCTACCGTGAACTTCGCCAGCTAAAAAAACAAGTCAAAGCCGGCAATTTAGAAGTCCGAGATGCTGAAGTTATTATTGATGGTGAAGTAATACCATTAGACGATAAAGACGAACTTCGTGATGCACTAGATACTCTTTTAAAATCTAAATATAAAGAGATAGAAGAAAAAGATAAACTTTTAAAAGATAAAGAGATGCAGCTTGAAGTTGTGAGAGAAACAAAAGATGGTTTTGCTCGTAGAATGGATAAAGCTGAAGAAGAAGCAGCTGCATATAAAAAGGAAATAGAAAAACTTAAAAATAATAAACCTAGCTTTAAAAATGTATCAGATGTTGATGCAGAAGATTTTCAGAAACTGCTTAATTTAGAACAGCAATGGAGAGATTTATTTAATGCTCTAAAAAATGCCACTGATGATGATAACTTATCCAGTTTTAATAAGTCAATGCTTGGTGGTATTGTCGCCCAAATATTAATAATGCTTGATGATTTCCGCATGCAGTTAAACGGAAAATCTGAATTTTATTTTCACGGTGTAGAAATAGATGAAGAAATGTTAAACGAGCAGATAAGCCCTAGCGATTTTCTAGCAATGCAGAACAAAAAATAAACTTATACATTGTCATTCTGAGCCTTTAGGCGAAGAATCTAAAAAGGATATAAAAATGGATAAAGAAACAACTATAATTTTAGAAAAATTAAATAATACCCCTGATGAGCTTATTACTGCTACAGTAAAAGAGTTATCACATGAGCTTAATCTATCAGTTGCTTCTATCTGGCGAAAAGCTAATAAAGCAGGCTTTCGTGTTCGCAAAGAGCGTTCAGATAAAAATAAAACTGTAATAAGCGAAGATGTAATAAATTATATTGCTTCAAGGGTATTAATATCAAGGCGAAGAAATAAGCAGTTTACTAACTTTGTAAAAAAAGCCTATGAAGATTATGAAAAAGAACATGGCAAAATAGAAGCAGGATACGAGCGGGTATGTGCAATTTTAAGACAGCGAGGGCTTGATAAAGAAAGCCTTAATCTTCCTACACCTGCACTCAAACTGTTTAGTTTACACCCTAACCATGTGCATCTTTTTGATGTTACAAACTGCCTGCAGTGGCATTTTAAAAATAAAGGCGGTTTAAGTGAGAGAGATGTCGAAAAAATATTTTATCAAAATAAAGTGGTGAAAGAAGCTAAAAAAATCAAACAAGAACTTTTAAGGTTTGTTTTAATAGACCATAAAAGTGGAGCATTTTTCTTTTGGTATTATTACACATCAGGCGAAAAAGCAAGCGACGGTTTAGATTTTTTCAGCCGTGCTTGGGGAGATAAAAAAGAACTTATAAAAAATACATTAGGTATATCTGATTATAATGGTAAATATCAGTTTCAAGGTTTGCCTCGTCTTTTATATTCAGATAAAGGCTCTATTTTAAAAAATAAAGCAATGCTTAATATGATGGCTTGTCTTGGAGTAGAAGTGCAAACCCATGAAGCAGGTAATCCGCGGGCAAAAGGTGCTGTTGAAGGTTTAATGCGGATAATAGGTTATGATTTTGAAAGTGATTTAAAAACTCATAATATTCAAGGCATAGAAGCATTAAACGCTTTTGCTCTTAACTGGTGCTTACAAAGAAATGAAAAGGCAGCTTTTAGAGGGGGCACTATTTCCCGAATAGATTTCTGGCGGAAAATAAAAGCGTCGGAGCTTATTTTATCCCCTGATTATGAAGTGTTTAAAAAGTTATATCATAAACCAGAAGTAACTAGGGTTTGCACTGTGCAGGGTATTATTAATTTTGAAGGCAGAAAGTATCAGTGCCCAGATACTAATGCTTATGGCAAAACTGTGCTTATCAAAGTTAATGCTTTAGAATACCCTGCCATAGATATTCATTTTAATGGCTATGTATATAAATCTGAGCCGCTTGAAGTAGATGAATATAATAACTTAATACTTCCTAATATGGCTACCTTTGGAAGCTATAATGCACTTAAAAAGACAGAATTACAGCATAAAAAGGAAGAGTTAGAGCAGTTTGCAACTGAAAAATGGCAAGTTGAATATAAAGGTAAAAAAGATAAAAAAATCGCTTTGCCTAGTGATAATACACCAAAAGCTGAAATAGAAGTAAAGCAGGATAATATTGCATATCTGCCAAAAGCTGGCAAGCAGGCAGAAGTCAAAGACAGCAGTGAGCCAGTAACTACTGCACCAGTTGAAACACATATTATTCATAACTACGCATATGTCACTCAGAGCGATAGCGAAGAGTCTAAAAAGGAAGGGTTAAAAAAGCCAGTTCTTATTCCTTTAATGCAGGCAATAGATTTAGTTATATCAGAATATGGCAAAATATCGCCTTTAATGAATAAGAATTTAAAAACATTATACCCAGAAGGTGTGCCACAAGAAATGACTGCAACAGATATTTATAATGCCATAAATAAACCTTTTATTGAGGTGGATAATGAAAAACTTGCATGATTTAAAGGCGGAAATTACAAAAAGCAATATTTCACTATCAGTTATTATTAAAAAATTTAGTGAGGAATATAGGCAGAATATAAGCAAATCCGCATTGAGTTTATTTTTAAATAAAGGGATAGAGCCTAAAAAAATAGACAATTTATATGAAAAATTAGAACAAATTTTAAAAAAAATAAAAAGTTCAGGAGGAAG
The DNA here is from genome assembly GCA_944324495.1 of uncultured Mucispirillum sp. Taxonomy (GTDB): domain Bacteria; phylum Chrysiogenota; class Deferribacteres; order Deferribacterales; family Mucispirillaceae; genus Mucispirillum. The sequence continues at coordinate 52,669 of CALUWN010000012.1, forward strand.
AACTATGATACCATCAATTTATTTATCTAATGAAGCAAGGCAGCATTTTAAATTAAAAAGCGACCCATTTGCACCATATCTGACAAAATTATCAGATATTATAATGCTGCAAAGCCATTATTATGCTGATGAAATGCTAAAAACTGCAGCCAATGCATGCATGTTTGCAATTATCACTGGCGAAGTAGGAAGTGGTAAAACAACAGTGAGAGATAAATTTTTAGAAGAAAATAAAAGCACTAATCGCTTTACACCAATAATACCTGAAAGCGATGCTGGTCATTTAACAGCTCGCGAAATATTAAATGCTATTGTTTATGAGCTTTCAGGCGATACTCCAAAAAGAAACATGGAAGCATTAGCTATGCAGGTAAAAAAACTTTTAAAACAAAGGCAGAAAGCAGGAGAAAAAGTTATACTAATAATTGATGAAGCCCAAGATTTACATACTCAAACACTGAAATATATTAAAAGACTGTGGGAGAAAAAAGATGGATTAACTGCTCTTTTAGGTATTGCATTGATAGGTCAGCCAGAATTTGCAACAAGGCTTTATGGACAAAGCAATGCTGAAATCCGTGAAGTTGTAGCAAGAACAACTCATATAGCATTAGAGCCTATAAATAATGAATTACAGGCATATCTATCTCATAAAATTAAGCAGGCTGGTGGAAATATTAATAATATTATCACTGATGATGCAGTTGCTTCTTTAAGCGAGAAACTTACTCTGCAAGATAGAAATCATAAAGTGCAGCAAATAGCCTACCCTCTTGAAACAGGAAATATTATGAAGCTTTTAATGAATAAAGCCGTGATGATGGGCGAAGAAATTATTACAAAAGAACTAGTTGAAAGTATTAAGTTATAGTGAGGTGCATTATGTATGTAAAATTATCAGATATTGAGCAGGCAGCAAGAGATTTCTCTGCAAAAAGCAAAACTTTAAGGAACTATCATGAACAATTAAACAGTGAGATAGATGCTATTAAATCTAAATATTTAGAAGATATTAAAACAGCATCAGTGGAAGCTGGTGAAAGCTATCAAATGCTTTTAACTCTTATTAATGACGCATCAGATTTGTTTAAAGATAAAAAATCTATGACAGTTTCAGGTGTTAAATTTGGCTTTCAAAAAAAGAAAGGAAAGTTAGAAATTATTAATGAAGATGTTACAATATCTAAATTAAAAGAGCTTTATGGTGATAATGCAGTTCTTTATATTAATACAAAATCATCTGTTGTAAAAAAAGCTTTAGATAATTTGCCTGCATCTGACTTGAAAAAATTAGGTGTTAATATAGTGCAGGATACAGATGTTGCTTTTGTTAAATTAACTGATGATGAAGTGCAAAAATTAATAGAAGCAATGATAAAAGAAAGTGCAAAGGTGGCAGAATGATTGTAAAGTTTTTTCCTTTGCTGCTTATGATATTAGATTTATGTGCCGCAGGTGAGCATAGCGAAGACTGCCAAATTCCCTCCCGAATAGGAAGGAATCAGAATTTGCACAGGCTGGAAGTTTACCTGTGGCACGGTGACATCAGGCATTTTATTTACTGGGTTGCAGCTGCCACATTAACTGCAACAGTTACATTTTAATAGGTGCTATATGAAAAAAATGGCAGATAAAAAACAGATACAATTAATTCATGTTGCTAAACAGCAGCTTGCTTTAGATGATGAAACTTACAGAGAAACACTAAAATATAGATATAATGTAACATCTGCTAAAAATTTAACTTATAACCAGGCAAGTAATTTTATTGGTTTTTTATCAGAAAAAGGCTTTAAATTTAAAAAGAAAGCTAAACCTTTAAAAGCAAAAAAAGCTGATAATGTAATAGAACTTGCTACTACCCGCCAGCATAAATTAATTGAAGTTCTTAAAAACAATATAGTTTGGAAAGTTGAAAATGGTTATGAACTTTACATTCAAAAAAGGCTTAAAATCAATAAAGTAATAACAAAAGCTGATGCATTTAAAGTGATTAATGCACTAAAAGGTATACTTGGCATTAATACTAAAATTATTGAATTGCAAGCATTGCCATTTCCTTGGAATCCTGAAATAAAATGGTTTAACAAACATGGATGGGCTTGGTTCTTTGATATTTCAAAATGTAAGCTTATCAAACTAAATATCCACGGGGAGGAAATTGATGGATAATTATGATTATTCACTGCTTACTATTGAAGACTTTCCAGAAGGTTTTAGAGATGTAGTTGCAGCTATAGGTATGGAAGCAGCATATAAACTTTGTACTGCTGCTGGTGGTAACTATGTCTATGTGCCTAAAACAGATAGCATTCAAAAAAGGCTACGTGACTTATCTATAAAAAATGACTATAAAAACGGCATGAGTATTGAGCAGCTTTGTAAAAAATACAATTTAAGTTTTAATCAAGTTAGAGCTATATGTAGTATGGCATATATGCGACAGTTATCTATAAATGAATATTTAGATGAAAGCAAATAAAAAAGGTGGGCTTGATGAAAGCTCACCTCAATTTATTTTTTTCAACTTAAAAAAACAATCCTACTTAAAATCGTTTTAACTTTCTACTCAAGTGCAAGTATTTGCACAGTAACTGCACATATCTGTAACAAACTTATCTCGTTATTCCATTATATATTATCTCACCCCCTTATAGTTATAGATAATGAAAAAAATATAATATACACAAGAAACAATTTAAATATACCATATAGAAAACACCAATTTTACGAGGAGCAGTCAAAAAATATACTTTCCCAAAGGCTTTACTTATATGCTGAAAAATTTGGATTATCTATTAGAAATATTAGAATAAAAAATTATAAAAGCTTATGGGGAGCCTGCTATAGTGATAATTCTATTATACTAAACCAGCGGTTAATATTAGCCCCAATAGGCACAATAGATGCAATCATATGCCATGAGCTTGCACATATTATGCACCCAAATCATTCTAAGGATTTTTATAATACACTAGAAAAGCTTTATCCCACTTACTATAAAGATTATATTTGGCTAAATATTTTTATGCCTGAAAAAATATAAAATGCTAGTAACTGCTTTTTAATAAATGCTTTAACCTTTCAATAACACCTTTTAATGTATGTATAACTGGCATAGATTCCATACAATGCTGAGATGCCATTTTTGCTATTACAGCACGTAAATCATCAATTGACTGGCTTATAGTATCATATGATTCAGCATCTAAATGAGTAGAAGGTGCATCATTATGAGCAGAGTAAAGAGATTTTAATGTAAAAGCATATTCAGCTAGATTTACAATAGCTTTTATAATATCTTTAAAACTGCATGGTTTAATAAGATATTTATCAACTTTAAGATTAATTGCTTCAAGTAAATGGTCAGGGTCATTTTTAACTGTATATATGATAATTGAGCATGATGGATTATTTCTACGAATATAAACAGGAAATTCCACACTTTCATTATCTGCCAAATTAAAATCAGTAATTAGTATATCAATATCTCTGCCTTCTGCTTTTTCCTTTGCTTCCTTAATAGATGACGCTACTATTAGATTTTTAACATATTCGGAAATAAGCCCAATAAGTTCATTATCTTTAGCAGTTGTTTCTTTATCATTATTTAGGAACATGACTGTAACAGAACTAAGCAGACCTGCATTATCCTCACATAATTCTAATACCATACCTACATCTCCCATACCTAATTAAAAAAATATCATCTCTTTATAGCATAAAACTTTATTTTACTTTCGTCAAGGATTAATAGAAAACAATGAACATTAATGCAAACTTTATATATATGGACTTGTTTGATAAACAAAAAAGGGAGCAAAAGCTCCCTGAAAAAAGTATATATTATATATTCTGCTTATTTTTTAACACCGCTAATCATAAGAATACGCCAAACAGGGTGTTCAAAGCTGTGCATATCTGGGTGGTTTTGAAAAAGCCAGCTGTCAAAAACTTGTGTGTCGTTATCAAAGAGAACAACTTTAGCACCCGGGTTTTTTTCCTCCATACTAACATTTGTAACACCACCAGAAGATATAGTGAAGTTTGTAAAGTATGAATTAACTAAAATAGAAAGCCCAGTATCGCCTATTGGAGTTTTAGTGCTAAAAGGCACAATAACTTCAATAGTAGAGTTATCGTTTTTGTTAACAGCAGCTACTTTTATACCAGAATAAATCTGAGCAATCTCAGGTAAAAGTTCAACAGGTTTTGTAACTTTCATATTAGAAGATGACTGCTCATGGTTAAATGTAGGCTGAGCAGGCATTTGAGCTGCAGGCTGAGCTTCAAACTCTTTTTTGTTTGTATTTTGCGAGCAGGCTGCAATAAGAGAAAAAACAGTTAATACCAATAGAAATTTTTTCATATTTATTCCTCATATTTTATAGATTATAAGAATTTAGTTTTAGCAACTGTAATTAAATCTTTCATTATTTGCAAGTATTTTTAAAAAATATTCTTATAAAAAACACACAAATTACACAAACATATTGAAAAAATTAAAATTATCTTATACTATAATAAAGCGGGACATTAAGGTGCTTTATGGATAATAACTGGATTATTACATCAAAAATACATATCTCTGAAGATGATTTTCGTAAATGGTTAAAATCTTCTGCTCGTTTTATTACAAATGCAGAATTATATAATTGTGACACATCAGACAAATTTGTTAATATTTTGCTTGGTGGTTCTATTAAAGCACCTTTTAGTTCCATAGGTATGTTTTTTGCCAACGAACTTTCAGAAATGATGCTTTCTTTCGATAAAGAAATACTTATACTTCATTACAATCAGTTTACTAAAACATTAGATTTTTCTTTTGAAATAAACAGATACAATGGTTTTAATATGGCAGTATATAACATTGCCATGCTTTTAAGTATATCATCATTTAAAAATAATGATATAACAGATGTTTGCATATTGAGTAATAAATCATTTAATAATGCAAGCTATGCCATAGAATTTAACAATAAAAATGCTAAAATAATAAAAATACTTACAAAAGATATAGTTATCCCCCACAGGTATCGCCTTGTTTATGATATGCTTTTAGGTGAAGAAGTTTTACAAACATATCTTGATAAAGAGATATACGAACTTTTTACAACTATGATTACAAAACGCCTTGAAACAGATTTAGAAGATATAATTTTATTTTCTTCTCCAGAACAGCCTGCAGTAATCACTTACGATGCAAAATTTAAAACAGACGGCAAGCATGTTTTAACAGATAAAGGTACTATAGTTAATGGTGCTGACCCTGCCAAATTTATGTCCATTGGCCTTGGTTATGGTATGGATAACAATAAAGTTTACTATGGCGATAAAGAGGTTATCAATGCAGATATTGATTCTTTTTATGTATTAAATTATGCCTATGCAAAAGATAAAAACACAGCTTATTTTAAAGGAGAAAAAATATGTGATTTAAGCTGTAATTTTAGAGCGTTTAAACAGGCTTTTGGGTATGCCACAGATAATACATATGTTTATTATAACGGTAAAATACTAGAAAACAGTGACCCTATGGCCTTTCAAGGTATAGGAGATGCATCCTTTTATGAAGCAAAATTTTTAGCTAAAGATAATGTATGCACTTATTTTGATGGCGAGATAATAGATTATATTGATAATGAAACAATTTCATCTATAGGTAAAAACTTTTATAAAGATAAAAACGGCGTATATTATATTACAACCAAATTAGATGATTTAAATCCACAGGATGTACGTGTAATTAATGAATATTATATTGCTGATAAAACAAAAGCATATTATTGTGACAGTAAAGGCGTAACTGCTTTAGAAAACGTAAACCCTATTGGTCTGCGTGTTAGAAGCAGGCTTGCCAGTGATAATATTAATGTTTATTTTAAAGGTAAAATTATTCAAGGTCTTAATGGTGCAGAAGTAGATATTGATTACAATAATTTCTGTGGTTATTTACAGGATAAAAATTCTGTTTACTATTATATGGATAAAGTTGATGCAAACCCAGAAACATTTAAAGCATTAGATTTTGGCTACGGCTCTGACGGTAAGCATTTATTTTTTAAGGATAAAAAAATTAGAGAGGGTAACTTTCAATCAGTAATATCATTATTTGACAGCTCTATTGCAGATACTTCCCATAAAATTGACAGCAGTAGTATAGTTGAGCTTGGTGGTTCATTTAGGAAAATTGGTAATAAAGTATATTATTCTTCGTTTATTATAGAAGAAGCTGATGAAGAGACATTTCATACATTAACTGTTGAAACACCTACAGGTCCAATATATACAAACTATGCCAGTGATAAAAACCATGTATATTACAAAAACAAACTAATAAAAGAAGGTAACCAAAACGCATTTTGCATATTACTGCACCCAGATTATGATACTATTGTTGACTATATTCCGGGTACGGCAGTTGATTTAAAAAATGTATACTACAGGGGTGAAATTATACCAGATATTGACCCAGCAGTTATTCGTCCATTTATGATACACAGAGCATGGTATGCTGGAGATAATATTATTTATAAAGGAAAAGTAATTAAAGGTATTGATTTAGATAATTTTCATAAAATAGAGGGTGATATTTATACAGATAATAAGCGTATTTATTATAAAATACTCCCTGCTATAAACATTGAGCCTGATAAAATTGTTATTTTATCAAATAACTATATTAAAGATGACAACGATTTATGTTATTTAGAAGAAGACAGAGATGGCAATTTAACAGCAAATACTTTCACTCCTCACATAAATAGTTTTGATATACTGCCAGAAAACAATGCTTTTTCTTTTGATAGATACAAACTATATTTTAAAGGTCTTGAAATAAACGGTATTGACTTAGGAAGCATATCTATGATTGGTGATAATTACATACAGGATAAAGAGCATATATTCTGCGGTAATGTAAAATTAGATAATGTAGATTTAGGCTTATTTATGCTTTTAGGTGACGGCTATGCCACAGACGGCCACCACACATTTTATCAAGATAAATTATTAGAAACAAAAAATATGCTTCACGTATTAGGTCAAGGCTATGCTACAGATGGTGTTACATTTTGGCTTTATGGAGTAGTGCTTGATAACCCATATGAACATCAATATATTACAGATATATTAGGGCAAGGCTTTATATAGGAAATAAAATACCAGCAACTGACATAAATCATGGTTATATAGTATATTTATATAAAACTTATAGTATCTAGCTTACCCAATATGTGAATAATAAGTTAAAGCAGCATGTTAAGATAGTAATAATTCGCATAAATACCTTAGATTTCTGTAAATCTGTTTTTAATAAAGTATTTTCAGGCTGCAATGCTAATTTATATTTTCTAACAATTATACTGTAAATATAAGGCACAAAAAAGCTCATTTCAATCATAAAAAATATTATTAATCCAAGTAGTGCGTTTCCTTTTGCAAATATAGATAATGTAATAATAAGTAAAATACCAATTATTATAGAAATAAAATAAAAAAGTAATATATAAAGCATAAAATAATATATTTCTTTCTTTTGCTTAATATATGATACTATAAATACTAATGTACAAATCAATACAATAGGCATAAAAACAATGTAATTTGCTCCATGTTTATTTAAAGCAGAAACTGTTACTAAAAAAAATATAATAATAGATAAAATAAAAAGTAATACATAAAGCATAAAATCAGATATTTTTTTATTTTTCTTAATTAAGGCTATTATAAATATCAGTATAAAAATCAATACAATAGGAATAAGAAAAATACTGAAACTCGGTCCATATATAATAAAAATATAAGGTGTTACAATTATTAAAAAAATAACAGATAAACTAAAAAATAACCTATAAATTGTTTTTTCATTCATTTTATACCCTTTTAGAGAAATTGTATAAAAAAACATATATTTATAATATCATAAAAAAAACTGCTTGTACAATAATAAAAATAATTGCTTCACCCCCATTTTTTATTAAAAAATGAGGGTGAAGCAGTAAAAGAAAACTATTCACATACTCATAAGCCATTATAAGCGAATGCGA
>CALUWN010000013.1 GCA_944324495.1 uncultured Mucispirillum sp.
GCACCTTTAGATGCTGCAGGTGATAGTGGCTTATAGCCAAAGAGCAAACTACCCGTTTAACGGGTAGTTATGATTATCTATATTTTATATAAGTTTCATATTGCATTTATTTAATTCATCACTTAATCTAATAATATAATCTTATACAGGAAATTTATGAAAAGGCTTATTCTTTTAACGGTGGTCATAATGCTGCTAAATTTAAATAATTTATCTGCAAAAGAAGATGAAGTAAAAAACGGCGTACAAAAAACCTACTACCCAAACGGTGTGTTATGGCTTGAACTAACTTATAAAAATGGAAAATTAGAAGGCAAACAAAAAGCCTATTTTGAAGACGGCAAAATTCAAACAGAAGAAGATTATATAAATGATAAAAGAAACGGTTTATATAAAGGCTATTCTAGTAGCGGCAATTTATATGTAGAATATACATTTATTGATGATAAAAAAAATGGTCCTTTTGCTCTATACTATAAATCTGGCAAATTAAAAGAAAAAGGAACTTATAAAGATGATGTAGTTCATGGAAAGGTGAGTTTTTTTGAAGAAGATGGCACATTATCTATGGAAGTAGAATTTAAAAATGGAAACCCAATTTCAGCAATGTGGGGAGATGGCAGAAAATGGACTAAAAAAGAACTTAATACTTGGTGGAAAAAAGGGTTATAAGCAAGGTGTAATTTATAACTTAATATCTTAATTTTTACTCTTTTTCTTCAATTTCTTTTATAAATTCTTGTAGTGATATACCAAGCCCAAATGATAATTTTTCAAGCACCTGCAATGTGGGAGAAGACGGATTTTTACTCTCTAGCTTTTGCAGATATTTATAATCAATACCAGAACGCTCAGCTAACTGCTCTTGAGTTAAACCCTTACTTTTTCTAATCAGTTTTAAAGTTTTGGAAAATTTAATGTTAATATCCATAAGGATATATATTCTTATAATTATAAATAATTAACACCGTTTATATACGGTGTTGTTAGATATATTTGTGTGGTATATAAAATACTCAAAAGTATTTTAAACTGCTTAAACATTTAGGAGAAGAAAGTGAGAGTTTTATTTAAATTAATTATTTCAATTATTATTTTTTTTCTTGGTTCATTAACAATGACAATGCTTAGAGTTATACAAGGACCTAATATGCTAGGATATATGATATTTTTTGCATCTATTGCAGCAATTATTGCTGTTATAAAATATAAACCTAAAACTCATGATAAATTATATGAATTAGAAAAAAGTGACCGAGAAACAAAATAATGTTTTATGACTATTTTGCAATTTTAAATATAAAGCCAGACGCTAATAAAGAAGAAATAAAAAAAGCATACCGTAAACAAGCAATGAAGTGGCACCCTGATGTTAATAATTCACCTGAAGCTGCTGAATATATGAGATTAATAAATGAAGCATATATAATTTTAAATGATGATGAAGCAAGAGAAAAGTATTTAAAAGAATATTATTTACATAAGGCACCAAACATAGATGATGTATTTGCAAGCATAAATAAAAATATTTCGGATAATATTCTAAATAATTGGATTAAACAAGCAAGACAAAAAGCATATCAATTAAATAATTTATCATTGGAAGAAATGTTTGGAACATTAAAAGTTGCAGTATTTACATTTTATAAGGAATTATTTTTATACTTTTTAATTGGGTTAATTTCTATTCTATTCTTTTTCATATTTACAATTTTAATCAAGTAAAAAATAAATATATGTATTAATAACTTATGGAGATATAAAATGAAAAAAATTATTTTAATTATAATACTTTTAATTTTTAGCACCAGTTCAGCTTTTGCAGAATACTATAAAGTTTATGTTAAAAGAGTAGAAAACAATTTATATAAAGATATGAATAGTGGAATTTATATTGTTACAAAATGGTGCTATGAATATACATATGGTGAAGATGCAATTTTGAAGTATGATGGCGCCTATTCATATGATAATAAATTAATATTTGATGGTGGGCGTAGTTGCGATGTTGAAGAATTATTAAAATTAAAATAAAATTTATAATTTCTAGAGGTATTTATGAATATACAAGAAAAATTTGATGGTATAACTAAAATACAAAAAATACTTTTATATAACATATCAATTTTACTATTTATTTTTTCATTTGTATTTATAGAAAACTATGACGAAGAAATTGGATTTACATTATTGTTATTGGGCTTACTTTACCTTGATATTCTTCTATTTTTTGAATTTAAGCATTTTAATATAAAAAATATTACTCTAATTAAGAGATTTAAATCAATAGGACAAATAGTCATATATTTATTTCTCTTTCTTATTCTATTATCTTTTTTAATAATCTCATTTATTGCTATGAGTAGCAATTGATAATTTTAAATGGATAACAAATATGGATTAAAAATACAATAAGGTAGGAAAATGAAAAAATTTATAATAATTTTATTTGCCGTATTTTTTACAGGTTGTTTAGCAAATAAACAAATTAAAAGCTATACTCCAAAATGTAATTATTATATAGACGATATTGAAAAACTATATGATGAACCATTTTATGATAGTTCTGCCAATGGAATAGTATGTGAAGAAAATAATAAATCATATGTTACTATAAAAAATGGTTTAGTTCATGGAAAAGCAATGAAATACCATGATAATGGAACAATTACGGAATTCAATATTAGAAATGGGAAATTTAATGGTTATTTTAAAGAATATAATGAAAATGGAATATTAATATACTACGCAGTGTATAAAGATAATAAATTAAATGGACTTTCAAAAATATATGATGATTATGGTAATTTAATAATAAAGGCAGTATTTAAGAATGATATGCCAGAAGGTATAGTAAAGGAGTATTATGCTAGTGGTTCACTAAAAAGCAAAGATCACTATAAAAATGGTATGTTAAATGGAGTAAGTATAAAATATTATGAAAACGGTATTCCTAAATCTGAAATTCCATACAAAAATAATCAACGAACAGGAGTTGCAACATCTTACTATGATAATGGTTATATTCATGAAACAGTAACATATAAAAATGGCAAGGAAGATGGCATAAAAACCATATATTATAATAATGGCATATTAAAGGCTAAAGTTCCATTCCAAGATGGTAAATTAGAAGGTATTTTAAAAGAGTACCATAAAAATGGTTTAATCAAAATAGAATCTACATTTAAAAATGATAAACTAAATGGTATTTTTAAACAATACTATAATTATGGTGCACTACATACTGAAGTGCTATATAAAAATAATAAACAAGAAGGTTTAAAAAAAATATACTATGAAAATGGTAAATTAAAAGATCAATTTCCTTTTAAAAATGATAAAGTAGAAGGTATTGCAAAATCATACTATGAGAGTGGTGCTCTACATTTAGAAATTAATTTTAAAAATGGTTTACCTGAGGGCAATATTACTGCCTATCATGAAAATGGAAAAATAGCTGCTCAAGGTTCATTTAAAAATGGGAAAAAAAACGGTCAATTTAAAATATTTGATAAATATGGAGAATATTGGGCAACAATTACTTATAAAAACGGTAAGCCAATAAAGGGAGTATGCTTTAATTTAAAAAAACTAAACAATGCTGAACTTTCTAACTGGGAAAGTGGTTTAGAAGTTGATTGTGGAAATTAAGATTTAGTGGGGATATTTTATGAAAACTTTTACTGATAATTTAGCTATATTTTTTGTAATATGGGTTGTTGTAATAATTTTAAACCAAATATTCTTTTTTGGTGCTTGCTTTAAATTCTACTGCATAAAAAATGCATTACTACATACAGCAATTATTTCTGCTATAGTTACTTTTATATTATATAAAATAAAAAACAAATAAGTTTATAATTTAATTTTTATTGACAAAACCCTATATGTATTTATATTACATATAGGGAGAGTATGAAATGAAATCTATTGATATTGCCAATTTTTTTATTGATTATAATAATCACAGCATAGATAATACATTAACTAATCTTATTCTTCATAAATTTTTATATTTTGCTCAAGGTTACTGCCTTGCATTATATAATACTCCCTTATTTGATGAAGATATTGAAGCATGGAAATATGGACCAGTTGTACCAAGTGTTTACCAAACATATAAATATAATAAAAAAGAAAATATTTCTAAAATAAAAGGTGATTTTTCACTAGATAAATATGACAGTAAAACTATTGAGCTTCTACTTGCCGTTATAAATGATTATGGCAAGTATTCATCATCTGAATTAATAAATATTACTCATGAAAAAGGCTCTCCATGGGATATGGTATATAAAGAAAACGAAAATAATATTATTTCAAAAGAAAGTATTTTAAAATATTTTAAAAATAATAATTTAGCAAAAATTAATAATACAAATCTTGATAATATAGAATATATAGGCAAACGTGATAATACTTCAAAATTATTAGTATTACCCGCTGACTACGACGATAAAGAAGATTACAGCATATATTTAGCAGGTATTGAAAAGTAATGCAAAAATGGGAAGTATGGCTTGCAAAAGTTGCCTTTGAAGATAATCCATCAGAAGCAAAAGAACGTCCAGTCTTAGTTATTGATAAAAAAGAAGCTTATATTATTTCCTTTAAAATGACATCTCACAAGCCTAGAGAAAAATTTTTTGGTGAATATCCTATACAATTTTTTAATGAAGCAGGGCTTATAAAACCTACGGTTATTAGATTAAGTAAAAAGTTAGCTCTACTTGAAGATGAATTTACAAGAAAATTGGGCAGGCTTCACCCTTATGATATTAATGAAGTTATAAAAATTTTGAATAATTTATAATCCCCTATGATTTTAAGTGTATCTAGAAGAACAGATATTCCTGCATTTTATGGCAAATGGTTTATGCAAAGGCTGAAAGAGCAGTATGTGCTTGTGCGTAACCCATTTAATGCCAATTTAGTTTCTCGTATTCCTTTATCACCTAACCATATAGATACAATAGTTTTTTGGACTAAAAATTCTCTCCCCATTCACAAATACTTAAAAGATATTGATAATATGGGCTATAAATATTATTTTCAATACACTATCACCCCATATAAAAAAGATATGGAAGAAAACTTATTAGATAAAAAAATTATAATTAATTCCTTTAAAGAATTATCTTCAACAATAGGAAAAGCTAAAGTTATTCTGCGTTATGACCCGATAGTGCTTACTTCATCATACACCATAGATTACCACATAAAAGCTTTTGAAAAACTATGCAACCACTTAAAAGATTATACAAATAAAATAATTATCAGCATTCTTGATTATTATAATAATACATCTAAAAATATGCAGAGCCATAATGTTTTTAATATTACAACTGATGATATGCATAAATTAGCTGAAAATTTTTCATCTATTGCAAAAAGCCATAATATTATCCTTGAAAGCTGTGCTGAAAAAATAGATTTAGAAAAATATAATATAAACCACGGCAAATGTATTGATGATGAATTAATTGAAAAAATTACTGGTGCTAAATTAAAAGCTCCAAAAGATAATCAGCGGAAAGCCTGCGGATGTATAAAATGTATAGATATTGGCGAATATAATTCCTGTATCCATAACTGCCTTTATTGCTATGCAAATATAAATAAAGATAGTGCATATAAAAATTATAAACTACATAACCCACTTTCTCCGCTTTTAATAGGCAATATTGATTATGAAAAAGATAAGATAATAGATAGAAATAAAAATGATATAAAAAGCTATAAACAGCAAACAAATATTGAGGATTTTATATAATTTATATTTTTGTACCAAGAAGGCTTTCTATTTTTTCTATTACATCATTTACCTTTTTATTAGTTTTAATTATGTTTAAGTCACTTAACCATATAATATATGAATGTACTCTTTTTTCTGTATTTTGAGATAGTAAAAAATATTCTTCCTGTCTGATAGCAAGCAGACTACTAAGTTTATTACTTTCTATATCTTTACTAATAGTTACAGAAGCTACTATGATTTTTAGAATATCCAGTATACCTCTTTCAAGATGATTTACTGCCCGATATAAATTATTTAATACAAAATTTTTAGCATTATCACTGTATTCTTTGTTGCTTTCTTCACTATCAACTATATATGCAAAAGTAAAATGATTTAAAAACATTAAAAATTCTGATACAAAAACTTCTTTATTGTTTACATGCTTCAAGTTTAATTTAATATCATTACTAAACAATAATTCGTATAGTTGAACTAAATAATAAAATAAAATAATAGTATTAATAATATTTGGAAAATCATATTCATGATGTGCTGTTTTATGATATTTACTAATGTTTATGGTTTTTGGAGTTTTTAATATTGTTCGTATAATGTTTGTACATGTCTGTAATTTATATTCAAGGTTTAGTCTTGTATAAAATTCAAGCCCATTAAATTGCTGGCTTTCATAAAATTTCTGCATAGATGCTAAAAGTTTTTCACTTATAGTGAGAAAATATTCAAATAAAGTTTCACTGTCATATTTATATCCTATTGACTTATTTTCATATGATAAATAAAAGCAGTTTAAAACTTCTTTCATTATAAAATGGGCTATATCATATTCTCTTTTACCAGTAATAATTGCTAGTAAACTTTCTTGAAAACTATAATACTTATTAATATCTTGAATTAATTTTACAAAAATAGAATATTCTTTATCTAACTTGTTTGAAAATAAAGATAAATCGTATGACATTATATACTACTTAAACCACTCATCAAAATTATTGTGCAAAGTTGAAAGATATTTTTGTAGTTCTTCATCTGAAGTGTTCTGCTCTGGAAGCTGTAATTTAGAATCTATTTCTTCCAGTTTTCCATGGGGAAATATAGAGCCTCTATTAGCAATAAAATTTGTTTTTTCGCCCATACTTTTTGCTATATTTTCATATAGCAATTCTTCTGGGAAATTTAACTTATTTTTCAATCATAACCCTTCTTTATGATATTTTAGTCATATAACTTTATTTATTCTTCAATAGTTTTAAAATTATGTCAAGACTTTTTTTTTATTATAGTAGTTTTAAACTTGATTATTTTGAAGCAAGCATTGATTGGATTTTATTTAATAGCTCCACTATTTCCATATTACCGTTTATTATTTCCACATAGCTTAACCATAAGATATATGATGTAACTCTTGCTTCAATATTTTGAGCAAGTGAAAAATACTCTTTCTGTCTGATAGCTGCAAGCTGTATAACCAAATCATTATCCATATTATTACTTGCAACAATAGAACTTGATAATATTTTAGCAATACTCGATATACCTTTTTCTAAATGCTTTTCGGCCTTTTCAAGATTATTTAATATAAAGTTTTTCGCACGCTCATCATCACTTTCGTTTGTATAATCTGTCATATATGCAAAAGTAAAATGGCTTAAAAACATAAAAAATTCTGTAATAAATACATCCTTATTGTTTACAGGTTTACTATTAATATTGTTTTTTTCTGTAAATATTTTTTCATAAAGAATGATAAAATTATAAAACAGCGATATTATCTTCCCCATCCTTGCAAAGTCAAATTTGTAGTTTGAACTTTCGCTGTAATTTACTATACTTGGTTTGGAAGGTGTTTTCATCACCTTGTTAATAATCAGCTTATAACAATTTAATTTATCCGCTAAAGATAAATGTGGAATATATTTTAAATCTTTAAAATCACTGCTAGGAAATGTATCTTTAAGCTGTTTTATTAGGTTTTCTGATACAATAAGTGATTCATTAAATATTATATTTACACAGTTTGCCAGTGCCTTATGTTTTGATGGCTGTTTTTCATATTCTATATCAAATATTTCAAGCAGTGCTTTCATCATACTATGTGATATATCATAATCCCTATAACCAGATAAAATTGAAAGCATATTTTCATGAAGACTGTAATAAAGATAAACTGCTTCAATAGACTGTTTAAAAACTGGATAATTTCTTTTTAACTCTGATGATAGTGATTTGATTGTGTAATTGGTCATATTCTCACTTCCTTATCCATTCATCAAAGCGTTTAGGAAGTTTGAAAACATAATTTCGCAGTTCTTCACCGTTAACAGGAATATCTGCCATTTTGCCAACTGCATCCACATGCTTTAAAGAACCAAATTGAAAATCTAAATCACTGCTAGTAATAAGGGTGCCACCCATCTTCTTAGCAATATTTTCATAAGATAATTCTTCTGGAAAATTAAACCGCCAATCACTCATAATTTACCACCCACTATCTTAATATTCTATTCTACATATATAATGTTTAATATGTCAATCTTTTTTCTCTACAAATTATACACAATTTAAAATTATCATTGTTTCTTTTGTTCTTATATCTTTACATTTTAATATTTTAGTATTATTATTCTCTTTATATATTTTTTTAATGAGGATAAAAAATGGGAAAAAATCTTTTTCAAAAAGTTTGGGAAAAACACGTTGTTTCCACTTTATCAAGTGGTCAGTCCCAGCTGTTTATAGACCTGCACTTACTGCATGAAGTTACAAGCCCTCAGGCTTTTGCTATGATTAGAGAACTTGGGTTAAAAGTTGCTCACTCAGAGCGTACTTTTGCAACTCATGACCATATTATACCAACAGATGATACTGCACGCCCTTTCAAAGATTCTTTAGCTGAAGAAATGATGGCAGCTATTGAAAAAAATACTGCTGATTTTGGTATACAACTTTTTGGGGTTAAAAATAATAGATACGGTGTTATTCACATTGTAGGTCCAGAAGAAGGGCTTACTCAGCCGGGTATGACTGTTGCCTGTGGGGACAGCCACACTGCAACTCACGGTGCATTTGGTGCTATTGCTTTTGGTGTGGGTACATCGCAGGTGCGTGATATTCTTGCAACTCAAACTATGAGTATTGCTCCTTTTAAAGTGCGTAAAATTGAATTAAACGGCACTATGGGTAAAGGCGTTTATTCTAAAGACTTAATATTAACTGTTATTGCACGCCTTGGTGTTAACGGCGGCCTTGGTTATGCTTATGAATTTGCAGGCTCTGCCATTGACAACATGAGTATGGAAGCTAGAATGACAATATGTAATATGGCTATTGAAGGTGGTGCACGCGTTGGATATATGAACCCAGATAACACTACTTTTGAATACTTAAAAGGCAAACCTTATGCTCCAAGTGGTGCTTCTTTTGAAAAAGCTGTAGAATACTGGAAAAGCATGGCAAGTGATAAAGATGCCAGCTATGATGATATTGTTAAATTTGACGTTAATGCTGTAAAACCAATGGTTACATGGGGTATCACTCCAGAAATGGCAATATCTGTTGATGAAAATATACCTGAGCCAAAAAATGATATTATGAAAGAAGCTTTAGACTATATGAAATTTAAAGCAGGCACACCTATTAAAGGCACTAAAATTGATGTAGCTTTTATAGGCAGCTGTACAAATGGCAGAATTGAAGATTTTAGAATAGCAGCAGAAATATTAAAAGGCAAAAAAGTTGCAAAAAACGTAAAAGCTATTGCCGTTCCGGGCTCTGTAATTGTTAAAGAACAGGCTGAAAAAGAAGGGCTTCATGAAATATTTATAGATGCTGGTTTTGAATGGAGACAACCGGGCTGCTCTATGTGCCTTGCTATGAACCCAGATAAACTTGTAGGCGACCAAATCTCTGCCTCTACGTCAAATAGAAACTTTAAAGGTAGACAAGGCTCTGCAACTGGTAGAACTATGCTTTTAAGCCCTGCTATGGTAGCAGCTGCTGCTGTTGAAGGTGCTGTAGCTGATGTTAGAGATATGATATAAGGAGAATAACATGACTGGAAATATTAAAGAAATAAAAGGAAAAGCATTGCCAATGGTTGGCGATGATATAGATACAGACAGGATTATACCTGCAAGGTTTTTAAGATGTGTTACATTTGATGGCCTTGGCGAACAGGCTTTTAGAGATGAACGTTTTGATGAGCAGGGTAACCCAACTAACCACCCAATGAATAATGAAGCTTATAAAGGCGCTAAAATTATGATAAGTGGTAATAACTTTGGCTGTGGCTCATCAAGGGAACACGCTCCACAGGCTATTAAAAGGGCAGGTTATGAAGCAGTTATTGCTGAAAGTTTTGCTGAAATTTTTTACGGTAACTCATCAGTTTTAGGGCTTGTATGCATTACGCTTCCTAAAAATGAAATTGCAGAGCTTGCTTCATATATTGAAAATAACCCAAATACTGAAGTAGTAATAGATATTGAAAAAGCAGAAATTAAAGCAGGTGAAAAAACATATAAAGCTGGTATTAAACCAACATTACAAAAAAGCCTGCTTGACGGCACATATGATACTATCTATGAACTTATAAAAAATAAAGATAAAATAGAAGAAATGGATAAAAATCTGCCACCAAAATGCTTTAATTAGTATAAATGCAGGGAGGGAGTATCTATGAAGAAAATTGTATTTACATTAATACTGCTTTTTGCTTTTAATGGTTATGCTCAGATAAAGAACTGTAAGCAAACACTAGATTTAAGTGAAAATATGGATGTTTTTACCTCCCTGCGTACTGATAAAAATTACAAATATGGTAAAACCACTGGGAAACTGTGCTTTTTAGAAGAAGATAAATTTCTTTATGCAATTCCATTAGAAAATGGCAAATATGCTGGCTATATGGAAGTTCAAGGCGATTATGATAAAGACAATATAGCATTATATATGTATGCTTCAACACTAAAACTGTATGATTTTATACATGATAATGGTAGTGATATTTCAAATATACAATTACTTGCTAATATTTTTAAAGATGATAAATTTTTTGCAGATATTTACATTCCGGGTAATAAAGCATTTAATATGGACTTTAATAAAGGAGATGGAAGTATTACATATTACCGTGAAAAAGGTAAAAAAGCACTTGTGGTACCTGTAAAACAATTTAGCGCAAGTGGAACAGGTCAAATGTATGACAGAAAAGACAAACTGTGTGCTACTATAGAATTTAAAGATGATACTGCAATTTCAGCACAATATATTGTTAATGGTAAACCGGGCAGAAGTTTTAGTGATGAAGAAATTGCAAATATTCGTAGTGGTACTATTTGTAATGAATAAATTTATATTAATGGAAATAATATGAAAAAACTTTTTATTTTTATTCTTTTATTTTCTTTTGCAAATATTTCTTTTGCAGAAGAATATAAATGCGATTATACTGATAAAGAATTAAATACGAACCTTTACAAACTTTTGAAAAATAAGGAAGTTGATAATAAAAATGCAACTGGAGTTATTTGCTTTACAAAAGATGAAGGGCAAATGCGTTTTAAGCTTGTTAATGGAAAGCTATCATCTCCCATAGAAATTATAAATTATGATGCTAATAAAAGACCTGTAATGAAAGTGTATGCTTCAGATTATAATATATTTTTTAAATATAATAACACAGGGGCAAACCCTCTTCAAAATAAACAAGCTTTCAAGGAAATAATTAATAATATTGATTTTACTCAAGTTCTTTTTAACCCTGAAAATAATAATAAAATACTAGAAATAGTTATAAAAGATAAAAAAGGCACTGCTACATTTTATTATGAGGATAATATTACAAATTATGTTATCCCAATTACAGAAAATGGCTACTCAAATACAAGTAAATATTATGATGAAAACGGTAATTTTCTAGCAGAAGTTATTTCAGATAATGGCAGTATTGCAGAAGTAAAATGTGCAGGCGGTAGAAAAATAAATCCTGCCACTATGGATATAATGTGAGCCATATTCAATATCTATGTAAATAATGATACAGAAATTTTATATGTATTTATTGATTTAATTTTTCCTGTAATACTTTACATAATTTATTATCATTATCATAAAATGTATATTTGTTATCCTCACTTTTTGCACAAATCATATCATCAATAATAACAAAGCCTTTTGCATTGCTGTCTTCAAGATAAGCAAATGCCTCATCATTTGTTTTACTATTAATAATATCAACACATTCTGCCTGCCTGTTTGAAGACAAAAATTTTGTATGTTTACACGCTTCTACAATCATTTTATTTTGGTTTGATGCAAGCTCTTTGAAATATGCTTGTTTAGCTTCATCATTTATAATAATCTGCTCTGCTCTATTTGCATATGTGCTTTCAAGAATAAACAGCTCAGCAGCGATTTTAGATACGTAAAGACTTTTTATTATTTTTGCCATTTTATATTTTAAAAAATTATTTACCATATTGCTTCCGTCATCATTGACAGGTTGTAGTAATACTATATTATCCCATACCTCACTGTATTCCTTTTCTAGCTGCTTATAAAGAAGTCCGTAATATACTAATGAAGAAGTGGCAAATTGAAATACATTTTTAACTACTTCCTCATCTTCATTATTTAAGTTATACTGCTTAAGTATATTTTTAGCATTTTGAAATGCTTCAACTGGTTTATAATGTACCATTTCTTCATACATTTTATCTGATGATGAATAATTATTAAGAAATTCTATTACATCAATATTAGACTTATATAAATTATATATCTCATTAGTATAAATTTTAACTGCACCAAGGTATGTATTAGCAATAACTTTGCTTTCATTATTTGCTGTAAAATATATATATGATGCTAAATCTTTTTTAGCTATATTTTTTATCTGTTTATATAATTCCCTATTATACTTTTTTATTCTTTCAACTTCATAAATTCCTTTTAATGCATCATCAAGAAGCTTATTTACCTCCATACCGTCTACAAATAATATTGAATCAATGTTTTCTCCCTTTGCCCTTAATTTTTCTGCCTGCTTGGTTACATTATCCATATATGGACGGATTTCATCAATATAATGAATTAATGTATCTATATTGGTTGCTTCATTTATCTCTGTATTTGTGTTAGTGTTATCGTTAAGTTTTTCTTTTAATGTTTTACACATTATATTATCATTTTCGTAAAACTTATATTTACTTCCCTCTCGTGCTGCACAGAGTTTGTCATCTATCATTACATAATCTTTCATATTTTCATCTTCTAAATATGAAAAGGCATCCTCTTTTGTTGGTGCATTTTTTATAAAACTTACACATTTATTTAATGTGTTTTCAAGTAAATATTTCGGATTGGTACAACCGCTTACAAAAAGAGTGCTTTCTTCGTAAAATTCTTCTGGGTATTCCTGCTCCATTTGCTGCTTATCAAACTTAGTAACATATTTATCATCAAGCATCATAAACTGCATATATATTTTTGATAAATAGATGTTTTTCATAGCTTTTGATGCTTTATATTTATACAGGTTTTTTAAAAATACACTTTCATTATAACTTGTTATATATACTTCATGAAATGCTTCCCACTGATTAAACTGCTCCACATATTCATAAAGCCCAGAATTTATGCCATATAAACTATAACTTTGCTGATAATTTTTTACTATTTTATCCTTGATATTATCATCTGATAAAGAAAGATTTAATGAATCTATCACCTTTTTTTCATCACCTAAAAATGTAACCTGCCTTTTTAATTCTTCCATACATTCTTCATGACTGCAAAAGGGTTCTTTATATTCCTGCAGGTAAGCATTTACATCTATATTATTTTCGTAAAGGCTCATTAATGGAGTAGAGTATAATCTTGAATAATCCATAAATGCATAAAGAAACATTTTTCTTTTGCTTTTGCTGTCTAATAAACTTCTATCTGTAACAGAAAGCAGTGAAATTAAGTCCATTTTAGCACTATACTGTATTACTTTATGTTCTGTATAATTGTAATTGCGAATGTTTCCAAAAAATGTTGTTTTATCAACCAACTGCTCTGAAAGAATATTAATTCTATTTAAAGTATTAACATACTCATCTTTTATTACACCATCAACTACAAACTCTTTATTTGATACTTCATCAATAAGTGTTTTTAATTCATCAAGATTATTAGTATAACGTAACAGTTTACTTCTGCTAAATCTTCTATAATCATCATAAGTGGCTACTTTTATAATAAATACGATTAAAGCACCTAGAAATATCAAAAGTGTTATAAATAGTTTTTTATGTCCTATAATAAAATTCATATATACACCTGTAAAATAATATTTATTGGTTTATATAAATATATCTGGCTCTTTTCTTTTACCGTACTTCATTTTAAAAGGAATTTCTGATAATTCATGAAGTAGCACATTAAGATGACGTGCGTTTTGCGGGCATATTACATGGCAGCCCATGCAGGTTATACATTTTGATTTATCAGTATATCTTGGGTTTTCTTTAGGTATTGCATTCATTGGGCAGTTATTAACACAAGCTCCGCAAGCAACGCATTTCCTATTGCCCTTTGGCTTTAATGGTATGCCGTTATATTTTCTATATGGATGATTACCTGGCAGTTTTAATTTCTCTAATTTTTCAAAACTTTCTAAATTATCAATTTTATTACGCACTTTTTTTGCAAAATCTTCTAATATTTCCATATCTTTTTCATCTGGTCTTCCCACTGCCACTTTACGCATAATAGAATGGTTTGCAATAAAGGCTCCTGCTGCTGCTACTTTTACACCTTTTGCTTCTAATAAATCCTGTATTTCTAAAAGTGCATCTTCATAAGCACGGTTACCATAGACTGCTAAAACTACAGCTATATTATTATTAAATACAATATTTTCAAGCTGATTAACCATAATATCTACTACCCTGCCACCATATACAGGATAAGCAAATACTGCCACTTCATCACTTGCAAGCTCTATTTTTGTATCACGTTTTTTATGGCTTGTTATATCATAACGCTCATAATCATACCCTAAATGGCGGGAAAAAATACTTGCAATATTACCTGTTTTTCTCCCCGGGCTGAAAAATATTGTTTTTACTTTTTTAATATCCATATATAACCTTTAATTTTTACTTTTTATGGCTTTGCATAATTTATTTTTGCTGTAAAAGTTTATTTTATTATTATCATCTATCATGCAAAGTTCATCATCAATCATAATATATTTTTTATTATCCATTACATTTTTATCTGATAGTTCTGCTTCAATATCTTTCATATCAGCATTATTTATAAAATCTAAACAAAAAGCATTTGTTTCACTGCCTAAATATTTCGGGTGACTGCATATTATATATTTTACGTTATTTCTTTCCCTTGCAAGTATGCTGTAATCTGATGATTCAACAGGTCTGCCTTGTATTATTTCAACGTAATCTTTAAAATATTTGCTCTCGGTATATAGTATTGTATAATATACATATTCATGATTTAAGCTTTCTATTGCTTTTACAACTTTATAATTTATTAACCTGTCTATAAAGCCCACTCCTGCATTACTAACAGGTTTTAAAAATAATTTATCTTTAAATATATTTTGCAGTTCATTATACAATTTATGTGATAAATCATTTGAATAAAGATTATAAGTGCTTAATAATGCTGTATTTATATCTTGTATTTTGTTATAGATTAACTTATCTTCTTCAACTAGATTTATTGTTTTTGCTACAAGCCTGTACTGAGCCATTTGAATAACATTATTTTCTAAAAAGTAAGCATTTACTTCATCTTTATTTTTGTAGTTATGCAAATATTCTTTTATATCCACCCCAGCATTTGCAAGGCTTATAAGCTCTTTTACATATAAATTTAGTGTCATTAAATATTGTGCTGTATTTTCTTCAATGCTTTTATCACCATAAAGACTAATCATCATTAATTCTACGGCACTATTTAATTTTACTACATTATATAATTCTTCATTATTTAATGCTTTTTCAAGCTCCTGCAGCTCTTTCATATTATTTACAGCACGGTTTATAGAGTTTGTTATATTATCTACATCCTCTTTCGTTAAATTTATGCTGTTTTTATTTTTATACTCAATAATATTATTTTTCATAATATTATTTATTACTCTCACATCATCAATAATATTTTCTACTTTTGTTTCCTCTACTTGCTTTTGGCAGCCTGAAATTATTATTATGGCTGGTAGTAATAACAATATTATATATCGCATATTTTAATTCCTTACTTACTTCTTTTCTCTATTGCACGGCAGATTTCATTTTTTCCATAAAAATTATTTTTATCTTTATCTTTTATCATACACACTTCATCATCTATTATAATATAAGTTTTACCATCATCTATATTACTATCTGCCATTTTTTCTACTAAACTTTCAAAATTTGCCTTATTTATATAATCTAAGCATTCTGTTCTAGCTTCTTCAAATAAAAATTTATTATGTTTACATATTAACGGAAATGTT
Organism: uncultured Mucispirillum sp.; assembly: GCA_944324495.1. Classification (GTDB taxonomy): domain Bacteria; phylum Chrysiogenota; class Deferribacteres; order Deferribacterales; family Mucispirillaceae; genus Mucispirillum. The sequence continues at coordinate 16,278 of CALUWN010000013.1, forward strand.
TCACTTCTTTCTTCTTTTGCCATTGATATATCTTCTTCTGTTACTTTACCATTCTTTGTATCCATAAAAAATTCTTTTACATATCTGCTGTCTGTCACATAACTTAAAGTAGTATTTGCACTCTCAGCAACAAAATTCATTGATTTATTTGTGGTATATTTTGTAATATCTTCCATTAAGTTATCTATCGCATCATTATATATTCCTTTTTTTTCAAGGTATGGTAAATATATTTTTTGTATAGAACGGTATATTTGCCTGTTTGCTCCATCACTTTGAAAAAGATAAAGCCCCCATGCACTTGTTATATTAGTAGTAAAACTGTCAAATGTTTTCCTATCTTCTTCACTGAGCTTTAAATCTTTAACAGCACCTGATACCATATTTATATACATTAAGACAGTTATATAGCCACAGCTTGAACCTATACATTTTAATTCTTGGTAATCATTTAAATACTGCCTTATATCTACCCCTGCATTAATTAAACTAATAACCTGATTGGTTCTTTGCTGCACCATATTTACCACTATTTTTGAAATATTTTTTATATCTATATCATTATCTGATAAAATCGTCATTACATCTAAATCTATAAGTATTTTTAATGCAGTATATAAGTCTTCATCTTTTGAGATTTTCTTTAAATAATTAAGCTCATTAAGTTTGCCAGATATTTTATCTAATGATTTTGAGATATTATCTAGTTCGCTGCTGCTTAAAGAATATTTTCGTGTTTCAAAATAAATTTCTCTTTTATCTTTTAATATGCTATGAATCTTATTAATATCATCAGTCAGACCTGATATATTTGTTGGCTCATATGTCTTTTGGCAGCCAGAAATAAATAAAGTCATAATAAATGTGATTAATAGTAAACGCATTTTCTCCCTCTTATATAAACTGCTCTGGTTCTTTCCTTTTATTATACATATGCCTAAAAGGAAATTCGCAAAGTTCGTATAATATTACATTAATCTTTCTTGCCTGTCTAGTACATATTATATGACAGCCCATACAGCTTATGCACTTTTTTTTTATTTGTTATCATTGGGTTATCTTTTGGTATTGCATTTACTGGGCAGTTTATAACACATGCTCCGCATAAATCACACTTTTTCTTTATGACAGCAGGTTTTAATGGCATACCCGGATATCTTCTATATGGGTATTTTCCCTTTACTCTTAATGTTGAAATCTTATTAATATCTTTTATACTTTCTAGCTTTTCTTTTACTTTATTTGCAAATTGTTTTATTACTTCTTCATCTTTTTCATCTGGGCGATTTACTGCCACACGCCGCATTATAGAATGGTTTGCAATAAATGCCCCTGCTGCTATTACTTTAAAGCCGTTACTTTCAAGCACTTCCTGCATTTCAAGTAATGTATCCCCATAATCGCCGTTTCCATATACTGCCACTATAACTGCAGGGCTAGCATCACCTTTTATATTTTTAAATTCCTGTGCTGCAATTTTAGGCATTCTGCCCCCATAAACAGGGCTTGCAAACACGGCTAATTCATCATGATTCACTTTAATATGCAAGTTTCTTTTATTATAGCCTGTTATATTATATTTTTCACAGGTAATATTTAAGCTGTTAGTTAATACGCTTGTTACTTTTGATGTTTTTCTTCCAGGGCTGAAAAAGATAGATTTGACTTTATGTATTACCATATCGCTTTGATAATATGTTTATAAAATTATCTGGATAAATATTTTATAAATAACTTCCATATATTTACCCAGATATTATATTATTTATTCGCTTGCTTTTATAGCATTATATACTGCTTCTACTGCATTATCTATGCCGATTTTAGAGCTTTTGATATACATATCATATCTGGAAGCTTCGCCCCAGTTTCTGCCTGTATAATAATTATAATGGTTACGCCTTAATTCGTTTGTTTTTTTAATATAATCTATGGCTTCATCTTCTGTCATATGAAATTCTTCTGCTACTCTTTTTTTTGCAAATTCAATATCTGCTGATACAAAAATATTAAAACAGTTTGGGTAGTCTTGAAGTACCACATCAGCACATCTTCCCACAATTACGCAGTTGCCTTTTTCTCCTGCCTCTTTAATTATCTTGCTTTGGGTAATAAAAAGCCTGTCATCTTCTGAAAGATTTTCTTCATTAAATATATTATCCATAGAAATATATCTTAAAAGCATTTCCCCTTTAGTCATCTGCTGGTCTTTTTTCTCAATAAAATTGCTGTTTAAACCACTTTTTTCAACTGCAACTTTAATAAACTGCTTATCTATAAATTCCCAGCCTAATTTTTTTGCTAATTTTTGCCCTATCTCTCTACCGCCACTGCCAAGCTCTCTGCCTATTGTAATAATATTATACCCTTGAACAGCTTCTTTATGCCTTTCATTACGCTCTAAAAATCTTGTAATAAACGGTGCTATAATTGGGTTTAACTTACCTATAATAAAGCCTATTAATACTGCAGATATAACAGTGCCTTCCCTAACACCTATTACTCCATTTAATAAAAGCAGACCTGAAATTACACTAAATATTACAAGTGTTACATCAAAAGCGATTTTTATTTGACCAAATGGGCGTTTTAATACTTTTGCAACTGTAATCATCAGCCCATCCCCTGCTAAATATAAAAGTTTTGGGGTTACTTCAAATATTATACCAATAGATACAAGCAGTGAGCCTAAAAGCACAAAAAGTATCTGCACTATATAGTTAGGTGCTTGAATACTGCTTGTTATAAACATAGAAAAATCTATTAAAAAACCAAATAAAAAACTTACTACTATTTGAAAGTATTGTGATTTTTTAAAATCTTTTCTTAAAATTATAACTTGGGCTATAACCATTGTAATATGCATACCCACTGTTAACTGCCCCAATGTCCAGTTTGTAAAGTAATGGGAAAATACGTATGGTGGACATGAAATAGGTGTTATACCTAACTGGCTCCTAATAGCAAAGGCTATACCTAAAGACATTAAAAAAAGCCCGAAAACAGACAATAATAATTTTTCAATAAATGATTTTGCAGTCATTTATCCTCCCTTTTTTTTATGATAAAGTCAATTATTTTTCCCACTTTTTTTACAATAATACTACTGCCATATTTGTAAATATGAAATAAGAATAGAAAACTTATATACCCTGATGATTAAAGGGTATATAGTTTACAAGAAGTATCTGTATTAAACATCTTTTGAAAGATTTGATGCATTTTTATGATGCTCTATCATTTCTTTTCTAAGAGCTACCATATATTTAGTATATTCTTCATCATCACCAACGTATTTTTTACCTTTCATAAGTATTTCAATAGCTTTTTGCAGAGAATCAACTCTTTGGAAGCCTGATTTTCTATCAGTTGTAGCAAGTTCTGCTCTTGCTTCTTTCATAAAGTGTTTTTTTGCAAACTCAGCAACTATTTCATCTAACTGCTCAACGTGTTTTACAATCTCAATATTTCTATTAAGCAGTTTTATTTGCATATTCTGCAGCCTTGGAGAGAATTGTGCAGAATCAAGTACAAGTTCTTTTATGTATTCAAATCTACCCATTGCCATATCAAAACTAACATTTGGCTGGTTAATAATTTCTGCACTTTTACGGATGTTTTCCATAGTCCTTGAAAGTGCAGGCAGGCTTAAATCCACCTCTTTAAGTTGCCCTGTTCTAGGGTCACGCATTTTTCGTAATTCACCCTCTTCAACATAAACATCGTCTTTTGGTCTATCAGCCATATTTAACTCTCCAGTTCTCCAGTATTGTTTCTCTATACCATCTGTTATTATATATAATATAAATAATAATTTCAAATAAAAAATAAATATTTTTAAGATAAATTTTAAATTATTGATATAGTAAACTAAATTTATTCATAAAAAAAGCTCTTGCCGAAACAAGAGCTTTAAACGGGGACGACGAGACTCGAACTCGCGACCTCTGGCGTGACAGGCCAGCGTTCTAACCAACTGAACTACGCCCCCATACTTAAAATGGACGGTACAGGGATCGAACCTGTGACCCTCGGCTTGTAAGGCCGATGCTCTCCCAGCTGAGCTAACCGTCCGTTTGAAAAGCGACCCGTAGGGGATTTGAACCCCTGTTGTCGGCGTGAAAGGCCGATGTCCTAGGCCAAGCTAGACGAACGGGTCATCTAAATAAATTGTAAAAATGGTGAGCCGTATTGGGATCGAACCAATGACCCATTGCTTAAAAGGCAATTGCTCTACCGTCTGAGCTAACGGCTCATCTTCCTACCCAAACAAGCTTGGCTACTCTTGGGTGGAAATAATATATATCAGAGTAAAAAATAAAAGTCAACAACTTTTTTTAAAAAAATTTAAAAAAAGTTCTATCCACTCCAAAATCCCTGTTTTCAATTGCTTTTTTATTTTATTATATTGTATTAGTGGAGCATTATTTTATAAGTTTAATGAAAAAATAAATGATTTAAAAATTTTTATGTGGATGAAATATAAGTTTTTTAACTTAGAATATTTTTATTCTATAAGATTATTTAATTTGTTTCATAAGTAATATAAAAGGGGGAAATTTTATTCCCCCCCCCCATTATTGTTATTTAAAAATTTCGTTTAATACTATTGTCTGGCTTCTGTCGGTTCCAACTGATACTACACAGTATGGAACACCTAAGTAGTTTGATATAAAATCAATATACTCTTTTGCTTCCACTGGTAAATCTTCTATTTTTTTAGTTTTTGTAAGGTCAGTTTGCCAGCCTTTAAATTCTTTATATACTGGTTTGATTTTTTCTAAACTTTCAATATCTGCTGGGAACTGCTCTACAATTTTGCCGTCTATTTCATATGCAGTACATACTTTAATTACTGGCATATTATCAAGCACATCCATTTTTGTAAGTGCAATATAATCAAGACCGTTAATCATTACTGCATATTTTGCTGCCACTAAATCAAGCCAGCCGCATCTTCTTGGTCTGCCTGTAACTGCTCCAAATTCGTGCCCTGCTGCTCTTAATGCTTCACCGTCTTCATCAAAAAGCTCTGTAGGGAATGGGCCACTGCCTACCCTTGTAGTATATGCTTTCATAACACCAGCAATGCATGATATTTTTCTTGGTGAAATACCAGTACCAGTGCAGGCACCACCTGCTGTACCGTTTGATGATGTTACAAATGGATAAGTACCAAAATCCACATCAAGCATTGTGCCTTGAGCACCTTCAAGCATTACTTTTTTGCCTTCTGATATTAATTTATTTATAAGGTATGATGTATCTGTTACATATTTTTTTAAATCTTCTATATGGCGTTTGCAGTATGCTCTTGCTTCATCAATATTAATAGGCTCTATGCCGTAAGCTTTAACTGCATATTTATTTAATTCGTCAATATTAGTTTTTATTTTTTCTTCTAATATTTTTTCATGAAATAAATCGCCTATTCTAATACCGTTTCTAGCTGTTTTATCCATATATGTAGGGCCTATGCCTCTGCCTGTTGTGCCTATTTTGTTTGCACCTTTTAATTCTTCCTTATGTTTATCAAAGAATATATGGTATGGCATAATAACATGAGCTCTGTCACTTATAAAAAATCTGCCGTCAAATTTAACGCCTTTTTCTTTTAACTCATTTATTTCTTTAAATAATGCGTCAAGCTCAATAACAGTGCCGTTGCCTATTATATTTATTGTTTTGTCATGAATAATACCTGATGGTATAAGGCGTAGAATGTATTTCACACCGTCAACCCAGACAGTATGCCCTGCATTGTGGCCACCTTGATATCTAACAACCACATCTGCCTGCTCCGAATACATATCTACAATTTTTCCCTTTCCTTCATCGCCCCACTGGGCACCAAGTACTGCTGAACAGCTCATCATATCCCCCGTTAAATTATATTTTTAAAAGTATAGCTACTCTCAAATATATCTTTTTTATTTTTATCTGCCACAAATATAACGCTTTTTCCATCTCTGCGTAACTCTATGGCTTTTTTAAAGTTTTCTGCACCTAAAACTAGATAATCATACACTTTTACATTTGCACTGCATATTGGAAAATGCAGTAAATTATCTATGTTTAATGCTGCACCACAGGCAGTGATGTTTTTGCCAAACTTTGCCATTAATGTATCATATCTTCCACCACCACCAAGCACTGCACCAAAATTTTCATGGACTATTTCAAAATGTATACCTGTATAATAATCAAGCCCTTTTGATTCGCCACCGTCAAAAATTAATGATGATTCATCTATACCATATTCTTTTAAGCTTAAAAATAAGTTTTTGATTATTTGTAATCTTAATGCAATTTCGTTATCAAATTTAGCACTTGATTTTATTAAGTCATCTAATACATCAATATTACCAAAACTTAAAGGCAGTTTTTCTATAAATGATTTAATATCTGGGTTTAAATCCATTGTATCAAGTATTTTTTTCACATCATGGATGCGGCGTTCTGAAACTGTTTTAAATATTTCTTCGCTTCTTTCTTTTAAGTGGCTTTTTAGTTTTGATATAAATACTGTATCACCAAAAGTAAAAGAAAAACCACTTAAACCAAGGTTTTTTAATACATCGTTACAAAGCAGCACAATTTCCATATCAGCGTGCATACTTTCTTCACCAAAGATTTCCCAGCCTGTTTGATTTTCTTCGCTTTTTATGCCCCTGTCTTTTTCAACAGAACGAAATACTGTCCCCTTATAGCTTGCACGAAACGGAAGCGTTATATTATCTATACCACTTATTATCCTGCAAACCTGCGGAGTAAAGTCTGGGCGTAATACTAATGTTTTACCTGTGTGTCTATCTATAAAACGGATTATACTTTCATCTGAAAAATTAAATACTGTATCAGAAAGTAAATCGTAATATTCATAAATTGGCAAGCTTAATTCTATATAGCCATACTGGTTTAGGGTATTATCTATAATCTTTAAAGCCTGCTCTACACGATTGCTTCTTTCTATATTTTGGTCGTGAGACATATTTGTCATATTACTGGCATTTCTCCCATAAGCACTTTTTGAGCTGCTGCAACACCTTTACCAAGCTCAATATTTGCACCAAATTTTACAAGCCCCATTTCTATGGCACTGATAGCCGTAATAGTATCAAAAGCATCATGATAACCAAGGTGAGAAATACGAAGTATTTTTCCTGCTAAATGGTCCTGACCACCTGCTAAAGATACACCGCATTTATCTCTTAAATATTTAACAAATGCTTTTCCGTCTATATTTTCTGGTAAAAAACAGCCAGTTGCTGCATTTGATGGTAAATCTTTTGCTAAAAGCTCTAAACCTAATGCTTTTACTGCCTGCCTTGTAGCTTCTGCATTGATTTCATGGCGTTTGAAAACATTATCTATGCCTTCTTTTTCCATCATATCTATTACAGTTTTAAGCCCAACTACTAAACTAACACCTGCAGTCCAAGCTGTAGTATTTTTTAACTGGTTTTTAAGCTCAGTTTTTAAGTTAAAATAAAATTTAGGAAGTCTTGAAGTTTCCACCATATTCCATGCTTTTTGGCTTAATGTAATAAAAGCAAGACCCGGTGGCAGCATAAATGCTTTTTGGCTTCCTGTAATTAATATATCTATACCCCATTCATCAAAACGGGTATCGTGTACCCCTGCACTTGTAATACCATCTACCACAAGTAAAGTTTCAGGCATATTTTTTGTAATTGCAGCAAGCTCTTTAATTGGGTGGTAAACTGTAGTAGAAGTTTCACTGCCCTGCACAAATACTGCTTTTGTATCTGGGTTTTTATCTAAAAATGCTTTAACATCTTCAGTACGTACTGAATGACCCCATTCAATATTAATAGTTGATACGTTGATACCATATGTCTGGCATATTTTTATCCAGCGTTCACCAAATTTACCACCGTTAATAACAAGAACTTTATCTTCCCTGTTTAAAGTATTAACAACAGCTGCTTCCATAGCACCTGTACCGCTACTTGCAAGTATTAAAGGTTCCTGCTCTGTTTTAAATATTCTTTTTAAACCCTGCCTTGCTTCTTTGAAGATAGCTTCAAATTCAGGTGTTCTGTGGTGTATCATTGGGCGAGCCATATCAAGAAGAACTTGTTCTGGCACAGCTGTTGGTCCCGGGGTGATTAGATATTTTTTAAGCATTTTATACCTCATGTAAGAATAATCTTTTATTGTTTTGCGATTATATACTATTACGTTTCATTTTACTATAATAAATTTTATTTTGCTATACATTTTTTATTATTACAAATTTACTATTTATGTGTACCTTGATTTTAATTACTATTGCTTATTATATTTTTTTACATTATAATACTTGGAGTTGTTTAGTTAACCACTTAGTAGTATTATAAATAGGGGGTTATGTTATTTATGTATACAGGTAAACACAAGACAGCAGTCAAGTCTCAGAAGTTAATCGCAGAATCTTTTTTTAATTTACTTCAAGAAAAAGCCTATTATGATGTATCTATCAAAGAAATATGTACAAAAGCAGGAATTTCTAGACAAACATTCTACTCTCTCTATGGTACAAAGGAAGATGTTATTAGGTTTTATTTAGCAGAAACATTTGCTGAATGGAGAAGGCAGGCTAAAACTAATGGCGTAAACTCTTTATACGATTTAATATTATTCTTTTTACTTGGTATTACAGAAGATGATAAGCTTTCACAGCTTTATTCTAGTGAAGTTTTAGGTGGTATTTTAGCAGATATATTAAAAGAACATCTTGATAAGACTATCCTTTATGAACGTGGCTCAATCTCTGTTGGGGACAGTGTTGCAAACTCATTTATTGCAGGCGGGCTTACAATGGCTTTTAAACAGTGGCACGCTGATGAAGATAAAATATCTATTGAAGATGTTACAATGTTTGTTATTAAAATATTATCTGGTGATTATTTTGCTGAGATTATGTCATATGCAAAACAATTTCCATCTCTTAAAAGCAAAAACTAATATAAAATTTATTTTATAAGTTTTATTATGGCGAAAATATTAATTTTCGCCATTTTCTTATTTTTTTATCTTATAAGCCGCATAATATCATTATAAAAAGCAAATACCATTAATGAAAGTATTATCACAAGCCCAAACATTTGAAATGCTCCTAAAGCTTTTTCACCAAGTGGGCGTCCCATAACACCTTCTGCTGTTATAATAGCCAGCTGCCCGCCGTCAAGCACAGGTATAGGAAGCAGGTTAAATACTGCTAAGTTTATACTGATTGCTGCCATAAATATAAGCAGTGTAGAAAACCCAGAATCAGCAGATTGTGCTGCTGTCTGCACAATTAATATTGGACCACCTAAAGAATCTGATGGTATTTCCTGCTTAATTAATTTTGCAAACCCAATATATATTAATTTTGTAAGCTCAAATGATTTTTCTAAACCCATACCCATAGCAGCAACTGGCCCATAATGCACTTTTGTATTACCGTCAATTGGTGCAATACCTATCAGCCCTATGGTTGTTTCTTTACCGTCAATATTTTGAGTTTTTGGTTCAGGTGTTACTTTTAAATTAATAACTTTTCCTTCCCGTTCCACATCTACTGATAATTCTTTTCCCGGGTTTCCTCTAATATATGTAGCAGAATTTGTCCAAGATGATATTTTTTCACCGTTTATGCTTATTATTTTATCATTTTTCAAAAAGCCTGCACTTTCTGCAATACTTGAAGGCATTACCTCACCGATTACTGCATCAATTTGAAGTGATGCACCAATATAGCCTATTTTTTCCTTATCTCCAAAAATATCATCTACTTCTTTTTCTGCAACAGTTAATGATATCTTTCTGTTATCATTTAAGCCGATTTCTACTTTTTCATTTGGCTTTTCTGCTATAATTGAAGCAAACTCGTTCCAAGAGCGTATTTTTTCATTATTAACTGAGATTATTGTATCACCAGCTTTAAGCCCTGCCATTTCTGCCACAGAGCCTTTTTCCACTTCCCCTACTACTGCTTGAAAGGAAGGAATACCACTCATATATAAAGCCCAGAATATTATAATAGCAAATATTACATTAAAAAGTGGACCTGCAATAATAATAGCTGCCTTATGCCATGCTGATTTATCCCTAAATGACCTGCCTTCTTTTGCTGGGTCATATGTTTCTTTGCCCGGCTCATCATCATTTTGCTCTCCGTACATTTTAACATACCCTCCAAGAGGTAAAGCAGAAAGCACATACTCAGTTTCGCCATATTTTTTACTTAAAAGCACAGGTCCAAAACCAATAGAAAATTTTTCCACATACACATTCGCCCATTTTGCCACAAGAAAATGACCAAGCTCGTGGACAAAAACAAGCACTCCAAGTACAATAATTGCAATAACTATATCCATAATTTTTCCTTATAATTTTAACTTTTTAATAATATTGCCATACTTTTAAAAAAAATCAATAAAGAAGTGCAAAATTTACATAATTTTATGCCATAAAAAAGGGCTTAAATTTTAACTTAAGCCCTTTTAATAGTTTATAAGTTTTATTTTACTTACTTATCAAACTTGTCCATAAAAATGTTACCAAAGCCAGAATCTTCGCTTGTTTCCATTTTTTTCATATATTCTTTTGTTTCCCTGCGTTCAGAATCCTGTAAGTATTTTTTAATGGATAAAATAACCTGCTTTTCTTTGTTATCTGCTTTTATAACTGTTGCTGTAACAGTATCACCTACATTATACATATCAACTGAAGCTTTTGCAGGGTCTAAATCATTAACAGCAATAATGCCTTTCATTTCAAGTGGAAGCTCCACTTCTAAGCCTTGTTTATTTACTGCTGTAATTTTAACTTCAACAGCTTTGCCCTGTGGTAAAAGTTTTGTTACCTCTTTCCATGGGTTTGCTTCTAACTGTTTTATACCTAAGCTTATTCTTTCTTTATCTTCATCAATATTTAAGATTTTAGCTTCTACTGTATCACCAACTTTATATACAGTATTTAAATCAGCAATTTCTTCTCTCCAAGAAACATCATTTTTTCTCACTAAACCGTCTAAAAAACTGCCAAAATCTACAAATAACCCAAAATCAGTAATGTTTTTGATAGTACCTTTAACAACTGACCCTTCTGGATGCTCTTTTTTAAGTGTTGTCCATGGGTTATCCTGCAAATCTTTTACACTCATAATAACGCGTTTTCTTTCATTATCATAGCCTATAACCCTGCCTTCAACCATATCTTTAATATTTAATGTAGACTTGGTATGCTTTAACCAGCCTATTTCTTCATTAGGTACAAAACCATCAATGCCTTCAGCTATTTCTACCACATAACCAGCTCTTTTTCTTGCAACAACTGTGCCTTTAACTGATGAGCCTTCTGGGTATTTTTTAGATGCCTCATCCCATGGGTCATTTTGAAGCTGTTTCATACCAACAGCAACTTTATTTGTATCTTTATCAATTTCTAAAATAACTACTTCTACATTATCATTTTCTGCTAAGAATTTTGCAGGGTTTTTCACTCTGCCCCAGCTCATTTCGTTTTTATGTAAAAAGCCGTCAATACCACCAAGGCTGATAAATGCACCGTAATCTTTTAATGTTTTAACAACACCTTTAATGCTGTCCCCAACTTTATATTTTGTAAAAAATTCATCTTTTTTCTTTTTAACTTCATCAAGCAAATGGTGGCGAGGTGATACAACAACTGACTGTTTTTTGCCACCATGCACTCTTAATACTTTAGCAAGAAGTACTTTATTAATAAATTTCGCTGGGTCAATATCTTTTAAATTTATATCAATTAAGTTTTCTGGAATGAAAGCTTCTATTTCACCAACTCTGCCACGGTAACCTTTTGTATTATCGTTACTTACAAATTCTGTAATTTTAACTTCTACAGGAGCACCGCTTGTTTCCTTTTCTTTTATTGCACTAAAGTCGCCTTTTGCATTTATTGCTTTTTTAGAAAGTATTACTCCATCATTATTCATCTTAACAATGCTAAGTTCTACTTCATCACCAACTTTAGCACCGTCAAGTTCTGACATATCAACCACACCTTCAGTTTTGTAGCCAAAATTAATAAGCCCTTTATCTCCTCTAATCTCTACAATATTTCCTTTTACCACTTCACCCGGGCGGTATTGCTGGAGAGACTCTTCAAAAAATGACTCAAAATCTTCCATGCGTTCTTCGTTTTGTCTGTTTTCGTTGTTCATTTTGCGACCTCATAAATATATTCACGCACCTTTTCAAGCAGATACTTTGGGGTACTAGCCCCCGCTGTAAGCCCCACATTTTCCACACCTGTAAACATATCTGCATTAAGCTCATCTTCTGTTTCCACATGGTATGTGTTAGGACATATCTCTTTACAAAGGTGGTAGAGCCTTGTAGTGTTGGCACTGTTTTTACCACCAACAACTATCATTACTTCCACTTTAGATGCTACCTCAATAGCAGCTGCCTGCCTGTGTTCGGTAGCAGAACATATGGTTTTTGCAACAATTAATTCATCACATTTGTTTCTTAATAACTGCTCCACACTTTTAAAAATTTCCTTATTTTGTGTAGTCTGTGCTAAAAAACCATATGTTTTTTTATAGGGCAGGTTTTCAACTTCTTCTGCCCTTTCTATTACTTTATAATCAATATCTATATAGCTAACAATACCCTTTACTTCTGGGTGTTCTTGTTCGCCAAGAATAACTATAAAATCACATTTTTTTGAAAGCTCGCCCGCTGCTTTTTGGGCTTTTTGTACAAAAGGACATGCTGCATCAATCACTTTTCCTGCCCTTTCTTCTAAAAATAAGGCTTCCTTTTTTTCTATGCCATGGCTTCTAATCACCACTGACATATTATTATCTACCTCATTAAGTGATTTAATGGTAGAAACACCTTTACTTGCTAAATCACTAACCACCTGCGGATTATGGATAATTGGACCAAATGTAACCACATTATCATTTTCTTCAGATGCTTTTTTTACTATATCAATAGCCCTTTCCACACCAAAACAAAAACCTGCATGGCGGGCAACTATAATCTGCATATATTCTCCAAAAAATGCCTGAAATAATTTTATACTAATTTTTTTATTTTTGCAAATAAAATAGGTTTCAAGTGTCAAAAATATTATTACTTATTTTTTTTATTTTGTATAAGCTCCCCTATTTTATCTGATACCTGCTCTAATGTGAGCCCTGTAGTATCTATAAAGATTGCATCCCTTGCCTGCATTAAAGGGCTTTCTGCACGGTTTGTATCCATTTCATCGCGTTTTATTATATCTTTAAGCACATCTTCAAATTTGGGTGCATCGCTTTTATTTTCCCATTCTTTATACCTGCGTTTTGCACGCTCTTCTGGGCTTGCTGTTAGATAAACTTTTATATCAGCTTCAGGCAGCACAACTGTTGTAATATCCCTGCCCTCCATTATAACATCACAGCCTTTTGCATAAGACTGCTGTTTTGCCACCAAGATTTTACGTATTTCCTTATTTGATGCTATAAAAGCAACCTTTGAAGAGATTTCAGGCGTTCTTATTTTTGTGGTTAAATCAATAGTTTCGCCGTTATATCTAATAGATATTTTTTTACCGTTATCTTCTAAAATAAATTCAACTTCTGCTGCTTTTTTCTCTATATCATCATATCCAAAATTTTCAGCCACATATGCAATACTTCTATACATTGCACCTGTATCAATATAAGTAAACCCATATTTTGAAGCTATTATTTTACAAACTGTACTTTTACCACTGCCTGCTGGCCCGTCAATTGCAACCTGCATACGCTACCCCTTATTTTACTTCCAATGATAGTAAGTCCCCTATAAAATCAGGGTATGATACATCAAGAGAAGCTATATTATCCATTAATACTTTTACACCAAATTTTTTAGCTAGTATAATATTTACCATAGATATTCTGTGGTCATCATAAGCAAGCAGAGTTGCTTTTTCTGGCTCTTTTGTAAGTGGGTATATTTTTAAGCCGTCCTCATATTCTTCAATTTCAGCACCAAGTGCCCTAAAGTTATTGATTAATGCTGCAATCCTGTCAGATTCTTTTACGCGTAACTCTTTTGCATCCCTTATTTCAAGTGGAGCCTGCCCAAAAAGCCCAATCATAGCTAAAACTGGTATTTCATCTATCATGTTAGCTATAATTTCGCCGCTTATTTTACCGCCTTTGATTTGAGCAGGTTTTACATAAATATTACCAACTGGCTCAACCTCTTCACTTGTTATTTCATATTCTATATCAACCCCAAGTTCTTTTAAAGCTTGTAAAAGCCCAATACGGCTTGGGTTTAAACCGCAGTTTTCTATTACAATTTCAGAGCCTTCAAAAATAAGCCCTGCACCTATAAAAAATGCAGCTGAAGAAAAATCTGAAGGTACATCAACTCTGCTTTGGCTAAATGTACCACCTGTTACAGATATTTTGCCATTATTATTTTCACATTTTATACCAAATGCCTTTAACATTCTTTCTGTATGGTCACGTGTTGGAGTAGTTTCTATATAGCTTGTAACACCTTCAAGCTGAGCACCTGCTAAAAGTATAGCACTTTTAACTTGAGCTGATTTTGTTTCTGCTTTTATTTCTGCTGCTTTTAATGATGATGGTAGAATGGTAGCAGGAAGTAATGTGCTGTTATTTTTTGCATGAATATTTGCTCCTAGTACTGATAAGGGCTTTATAACCCTATCCATTGGACGCCTTAAAAGTGAAGGGTCGCCCGCAAGTACTGAATAAAATTTTGAAGGAGCAAGCACACCCATCATAAGACGAGCCGTTGTGCCTGAATTATCACAGTTTAATATATCATATGGCTCTTTAAAATGTTTGAAGCCTTCAGAATGTATTAAAAGCCTTGAGCGTTCATTAACTATATTTACACCTAACTGCTGTACTATATTCATTGTTGCCATAGTATCTCTTGAAAGCAGTGGATTTTTTACAACTGATACACCGTCTGTCATAGCACCTAAGATAACTGCTCTGTGGGTAATAGATTTATCTGCTGGTACTTTTATATTTCCTTTAAATGATGAGCATTTATCAAAAGTTATCATATTTTTACCTCACTTGATTTACAATTTACGTCTTTGCTCGCTTACCTGCTCTATTTTCTTATAGAGTTCTGAAGCGTTTCCCTCTTTTATCATATTTTTCCATTTTATAATATCTTTTTCTAAGTTTTCTACACATTCAATCAACGCTTTTTCATTATCAAAGAAAATATCGCTCCACATTTGAGCATCACTTCCTGCAATTCTTGTAAAATCACGAAAGCCACCCCCTGCATATGACAGGGCGTCTTTATTTTGAGTTAAAACTGTATCCATTAAACAAAATGAGATTAAATGAGGAAGATGACTTACGTTTGCAAATATTTCATCATGCTCGTATGCTGTCATTTTCCTAACATCCATATTAAGCATTAAATGAAGCTCTTCAAGCTTATTATCAAGTTCTGTAAAACCTGTGGAAGTTAAAATATGCTTTGCACCATTATATAAATCATCATCTGCATTAATAAAGCCACTTTTTTCTTTGCCTTTAATAGGGTGGCCGCCACAAAATATTAAATTGTTTTCTTTTGCTGTATTAACTATTGAAGTTTTAGTACTGCAGCCGTCTGTAACTGCTTTACTGTATTTATGTTTTCCAAGTTTATTTATAAACTCTATGGCAGATTTCACAGGCAGGCAGATATATATTAAATCAAGAGGGAAATTTATAAACCGTTCAAACTCATCTGTCACCCCTTGAAATATTCCACTTTCTACAGCCTGCACTAATACATCTTTATTTAAATCATAACCATATATATTAATGCCTTTACAGGCAAAGGATTTGGCAAAAGAACCGCCGATTAACCCTATGCCTGCAATACCTATATTTTGAAAAGGCAAATTATTTGGCAATTTCTTTACCTACTGCTTTTGCAATAATTTCCACTTTTTCCATAACTTCTATATACTGTTCTGGAGTAAGTGACTGGTCGCCGTCGCTTAATGCTTCATCTGGGTTTGGGTGTACTTCTATCATAAGCCCATCAGCCCCAGCTGCAACTGATGCTAAAGCCATTGGCCCAATACATTCTATTCTGCCTGTACCGTGGCTTGGGTCTACTATTACTGGTAAGTGTGATAATGATTTAATAGCAGGTACACAAGCTAAATCTAATGTGTTTCTTGTATAAGTTTCAAATGTTCTTATACCGCGTTCGCATAAAATAATATTTGAGTTACCTTCTTTTGCAATATGCTCTGCTGCAAGTAAAAATTCTTTAATAGTAGCACTCATACCTCTTTTTAAAAGTACAGGTTTTTCTTGAGCACCAACTTCATGAAGCAGGCGGAAGTTTTGCATATTTCTTGCACCGATTTGTAAAATATCTGCATATTCTGATACGATTTCAATATCTCTTGGGTCTGTAAGCTCTGTTACAACTATCATACCAAATTCATCAGCTGCTTTTCTAAGGTATATTAAGCCTTCAGGCCCCATACCTTGAAATGAATATGGGCTTGTACGTGGTTTATAAGCACCACCCCTTAATATTCTTGAACCATGTGCACTTGTTTTTTCTGCAACAATGCGTGCCTGCTCTAAGCTTTCCACAGAGCAAGGGCCACTCATAATTGCTAATTCTTTACCACCGATTTTAACGCCTTTTACATCAATGATAGTATCTTCTTTTTTAAATTCACGGCTTACAAGTTTATATGGTTTTGAAATAGGTATAATTTCATCAACCCCCGGGAAAGTCTGCACTTGTTTGCCTTTTAATAATGATTCATCACCGATTGCACCAATAACTGTTCTTTCCACACCTTCAGAAATTGTGAGCCTGTATCCGCATGATGTTAAATGTTCTGTTAAATTGCCTACTTCTTCTTTAGAAGCATCGTGTTTCATTACAATAATCATAATATAACCCCAAAATAATCTTTTATTTATTTAAAACTTTTTTTAATGCGTTTATAAATATTTCTTTTTCCTTATCAGTACCTATGGAAACTCTTATATATTCTTTTAACCTTTGCCCACCTAAAAAGCGAACGATTACGCCTTCTTTTAGCATATCATCAAATACTTTTTTACCGTCGCCCACTTTTATAAGCATAAAGTTTGTATGGGTTTTAACATATTCAAGCCCCAGTTTTGTAACTTCGCTGTAAATGTATTCTTTACCTTTTTTATTTAATGCAACCACATTTTTTATATGGTCTTGGTCTTTTATGGCTTCAGCACAAATTATTTGAGCAGCAGAATTTACATTAAATGGCGGGCGTATTCTATTGATTAATGATATACACTCTTTATCTGCCACTAAATAACCGCACCTTATGGAAGCAAGCCCATATGCTTTAGAAAAAGTACGCATAGTCATTAAGTTGCTGTATTTTTTCATTAAGCTTACAGCATCAGGGTAATCGCCTTCTGCAAATTCAATGTAGGCTTCATCTAAAACTACAAGCACTTGGCTTGATAATTTATCCATAAAATCAGTAAAATCTTTTGATGTAAATAATGTTCCTGTTGGGTTATTAGGGTTTGCAAGCATAATAAAGCGAGTTTTATGGTTTACTGCTTTTAATATATTATCAAAATTAATAGAAAAATCATCATTTGTTTCAACCCATTTGCAGCTTGATTTTAAACCACGTGCAAGAAGTTCATATTCTGAAAATGAAGGGCTTGGGGCAAGAGCGTGAGTATCACTTGTTAAAAATGCCATATATAAAAGCTGGATAATTTCATCACTACCTGCACCACATACTATATTATCTATATCCACATTATGAAATGCTGCTATTTTCTGCCTTAAATAGAAGCTATCACCTATTGGATACCTTGTTATTTCTTTTTCATATTCTTTTAAAGCATCAAGTGCTTTTTTACTTGCTCCATATGGGTTTTCATTAGATGCAAGTTTTACAATATTTTTAATACCAAGCTCTCTTTCAAGCTCTTTTACTGGTTTTCCCGGAACGTATGCTGATAAATCAAGGAGTCCGTCCCATACTAATGATTTATAATCTGTCATATTAAAACTCTCCCTTAGGGTAGGAACCTAATACTTTTGCAATAGGTGTTTTCTCTATAAATTCATCTAATACTTTTTTTATTTCTGGGCTGTCTTTATGACCGTCAATATCTGTGTAAAAAAGGTATTCCCACGGTTTTTGTTTTGAAGGCCTGCTTTCAAGGGTAGTCATATTAATATTACCACGCTTAAATATTTCAAGCACATCATATAAAGCACCTGATTTATGGTGGACGCTAAACATTAATGATGTTTTATCGTTTCCTGTTGCTGCCTGCTGACTTTTACCGATTACTACAAAACGAGTAAAATTACCGGGGCCGTCTTCTATATGGCGTTCTATTACTTTTAGATTATATACAGCTTCTGCCAACTCGCTTCCGATTGCTGCAATGCTTTCATCATTTTGAGCCATTTCAGCAGCAAGTGCCGTAGATTCGCAAGGCACAAGCTCAATATCTGGGAAATTTTTGGCAAGCCATTTAGAACATTGACCAAGCGGGCTTGGGTGAGAATATATTTTTTTTACATCTTCTTTTCTGCCTGTTTTATTAAGCAGGTTTTCTGCTATTTCCACATATACTTCGCCCATGATAACCACATCGCTATCCATAAACATATCAAGTGACTGGTTTACTGCACCTTCAAGTGAGTTTTCCACAGGCACAATGCCATAATGCACATGGCCTTTTTCCACTCCTTGAAATATTTCACCAATATTTCTTACAGGTATTAGTTTAGCAGACTGACCAAAACGTTTAACAGCTGCTAAATTGGAAAATGTGCCAACAGGGCCTAAAAAAGATACTCGCACTTCCTCTTCTAAACATAAAGAGGCACTCATTATTTCCCTAAATACATTCCTTAAAGAATGCTGCGGAAACGGGCCTTTATTTTCTTCTTTTAAACGTGCATAAATCTGTTCTTCTCTGGAATTAACCCAAACTGGAGAGCCTTCTTTCTTTTTTATTTCCCCAACTTGAATAACACTTTCTGCACGCTTATTTAAAAGTGCTAAAATCTGGCTGTCAATATTATCAATTTCTAATCTTAAATCTTTTAATGTTTTCATTTGGAAAGTTTAGCAAAAGATTTTTAAATATTCAATAAGAAAAAATGAATTTTTTTACATATTTTATATTTTTTTAATATTAATTTTTTTACTTCTGTAAAAAATGATACTTCTACAATATTTACTATATATATTTAGATATTTACAATAAAAGATTATGTAATGTAAACTTTATTTCATACTTATCATATAAACTATTGCAATAAAGTTTATAATTGTATAATATGCTAAAACCACAGATTTGGAGCATAATTATAAATGTTTGAATTTAACACTCTCGTAATTCTTTCTGATAAAAAAGATAAACAATACATGATTACCTTAAAAGAAGGTGCCAGATTTTCCACCCAGTATGGCTATATTGAGCATAATGATATTGCAGCATTAGAAGAAGGCGATATTATAAAAAGTACTTTAGGCCACCCTTATTTAGTTTATAAACCTACATATATGGATTATGTAATGAATATAAAAAGGCAGGCACAGATTATCTATCCTAAAGATGCTGCTGCTATGCTTATGTGGGCAGATGTTGCCCCTCACCAAAAGGTATTAGAATCAGGTATAGGCCAAGGTGCTTTATCTATTGCAATTTTAAGAGCACTAGCAGGCACAGGTAGCCTTACAAGTTATGAAATCAGGGCAGATTTTGCAGAGCAGTCTGCTAAATTTATAAAAACATATTTTGGCAAAAGCCCAGAAAACCATACTATAGAAGTTAGAAGCATATATGACGGCATTGATGGCACATATGACAGGGTACTTTTAGACCTGCCAGAACCATGGCACGTTGTGCCTCATCTAAAAACTGGGCTTAAAAATGGCGGGCTTATTATTGCCTATTTGCCTACAATATTACAGGTAAAAACATATGTGGATGCTTTAAAAGATTCAGGTAGTTTTTCAAATATTGAAACTGCTGAATTTACAAGGCGTCCTTGGAAAGTTGACGGTATGTCTGTACGCCCTGAAATGTGGATATATAATCACAGTGCTTTTTTAATAAGTGCCAGAAAATTAAATAAACTTTAAAATCATACATTAGGAGGTCAATATGTTTAAAATAAGTTTTAAGGTTCTATACTTTTTTATTCTCCTATATTTACTTATAGTAGTACTTTTATCAGAATTAAATATAATACCTACGTGGCTTTCTTTTGTACTTTATGGCATCTATTTCCCTGTTGCATTTTTTTCGGTAAAAAGCATACTTTCATCTATTTTAAATATTGCCCGCGTTATGGCCACAGAAGAAGATGAGATAGTTGATTTAAGAAAACGAGCAGACCAAACTGTAAAATGTGAACATTGTAGAAGTATTGCTAAATCATTAAACCATATGATGAGAAATACTGATAAAACTATACTAGAGTTTTATAAATTAATAGTTTATGCTGAAGGACGCTCATTAACAGTTTCATCATCTATTGCTACAGTTGATGAAAGTATTACAAAAAATGCACAAAGTGCACAAAATATATTTGACTCCATTAATAACTTGGTGGGTTACATTAGTAAAATTACTCAGACATCAGCAGAAATCAACTCTGATATTAACAAATCTCTTGATTTAACTAAAAACGGTTCTGCTGCTATGGAACAGGCAAGGCAGTTAATGGGTAACATATCAAATGCGGCCTCATCACTTGGCGAAAAAATAAAAGAATTAAACTCAGGGGCAGAAAAAATCGGCGTAATTGTTTCAGTTATTGATGATATTTCAGAACAGACTGCTCTACTTTCATTAAATGCTGCAATTGAAGCAGCAAGAGCTGGGGAAGCAGGCAGAGGGTTTGCTGTAGTTGCTGATGAAGTGAGAAAATTAGCAGATAAAACTACAAAATCTACTAATGAAATTAAAGATATGATTTCAGAAATTCAAAGCTATATTGAAGAAGTATCATACCAAACAGGTGATATTTTTAATCAAATAAGCCAGCAGAAAGACCAAACAGAAATAGTTTATAAAAACTTTAATGATATTTTAAACTTCTCTGAGAGGGTTAGTGTTACAAGTGATGAAATCACAAAAACTATGGAGCTTCACTCTGGAGTAAATGAACAAATCGCCCGCGATGCTCAAGATATTATGGAAGTTTCAGAAACTACTGATAATTTAATGCAGCAGCTTGTTGCAAACTATAATATAATGATTGATGCTATGGGCGAATTAACTACAAGAGTTTCTTCTATTAAATATTCAAGCCGAGCAATACACTTTTTAAGAGCAAAAAGTGCTCACTTGAAATTTATGTATAATGTATATACCCACTATATGCAAAATACTCCTACAACACTTACTACACATAAAACTTGTGCCTTTGGTCAGTTTTACTATAACTTAGGCCAGCAGCTTTTCTCAAATGATTCTACTTATAAAGAAATGGAGCCAATACATGAAAAAGTACATACCCTTGGCCATATTGTTATGGAAAAAATTGAGAAAAAAGACAGAGCTGGTGCTTATCAAGTGCTTTTAGAGCTTCAGTCTAATGTTGATAAATTAATTGATATGCTTGATAAATTAATAGACCATTACTTAGAAGGTGATTGGTTAAATTATTAATAAAATTTATGGAAGAATTATAAATTGATGGGTAAAATGGCTTGATATTTCATTTTTTTATAAATATATTTAGGCAATATAACTTCAATTTAATATTATTGTTGTTTTTATGTTTAAATTTATTTTATAAGAGGTGTGTATGACATTTTTAACTCAATTTATAATTTCTTCTATCTATTATGTAATTTTAATCACGTTAATTTTACTTGGTGTCCTTCCGCTCTACGTATCTATTATCCTTGCTTTAGCTCATATTGGAATTACCATATATATAGTTCGCAAACTTATTAAAAAAATAGGCAATATTGTGCTTGATATGAAATATCAGGATAATAATAATCTGGATTTATCTGTGCGAGCAGATGGACAGTCCAACTGTACATACTGCACTGACATTGCAACATCAATTAATAATATTATGGTTGGTATTGATACAAATGTTTTAGAGTTTTATAAACTTGTAAGTAATGCCAATGCTAAATCACTTTTTGTTTCATCATCTATTGCTGTTGTAAATGAAAGTATTAATACAAGCAATACTAAGGCAGAAGCTATAGGCAGCTCTATTCAAGATGTTATTTCTTTTATTCATGAGCTTTCCTCATCATCTAATAAAATACTTGAAAAAATATCTAAATCTCTTGATTTAACTAAAAATGGCTCAGATGCTATTAATAAAGCAAATAATATGACAGACGAGATTAATTCATCAGTTGCCATATTAACCGAGCAGATAGGTATATTAAATGCAGGTGCTGAAAAAATAGGGCTTGTGGTGTCTGTTATTGAAGAAATTGCAAAACAAACTGCTCTTTTATCATTAAATGCCTCTATTGAAGCAGCTAGAGCTGGGGAGGCTGGTAAAGGGTTTGCTGTGGTTGCTGATGAAGTTAGGCAGCTGGCTGATAAAACAAACTCTTCTACTACTGAAATAAAAAATATAATTGATGAAATACAGCAGAATATTGAAAAAGTATCATCTCAAACGGTAAATGTTTCTAATAATATTACATCTCAGCAGGAACAGACTACTTTAGCTCATCAGTACTTTACGGATATTTTAAATCTTTCTGATGATACAGCTGTTATGCTTAACAAAATAAATGAGGTTACATCAGTAAACAGCGATGTTAGTGATAAAATTAATAATGATGCAAAAGATATTTTAAATATTACACATAATTCATCAGAATTAATGAAACAGCTTATTGCAAACTATGCTGTAATGGAAGAATCTATTAATACTGTGGTTGATAGAGTATCTCAAATAAAATACAGCTCAAAAGCTGCATATTTCTTAAATGCTAAAATTGCACATTTAAAATTTATGTATAATGTATATAATAACTTTATGAAAGGCACTTATATAAACCTGCCAGACCATTTTAATTGTGCTTTTGGTAAATTTTATTACAGCAACGGTAAAGAAATTTTTGGAAAAGATTCTGATTTTAATGCAATAGAACCAATACACGCTCAAGTGCATTCTTTAGGGCATATGGTTATGGATGCTGTTGCTGCTAATGATAGAGATAAAGCTTTAGAAGGTATAAACCAGCTGCAAATTACAGTTTCAAACTTAGTCAGCATACTTGATAAATTAATTGAAAAATATTTGAACCAAAATATGAAAAAAAATAAAAGATTTTAGTGTATTATTAAATTGAAAATAAATTTATAAGATTACATCGTAACTATTTCATAATTTGTAAGCCCAAGCTTATATGTTATTATAAGTTTGGGTTTTTTTATAAATTTTCCTATAATTAAAATCTATATCCTGCTTCTAAAAACACCCTGACGCCTGCATAATCATGCAGTGGGAAAACGTGGGTATAATCAACACCAGCTCCGATTACAGCATTATTATTAAAAACATACCGTAACCCTGCTGCTACCCCAAAACCCACATTTGAACCGATTTTTTGTTCGTTGATTTTATATTTTGAGGTTTTATATAGTGTGCCATCAGAATCGTATCTATAACTTGTTCCTTCTTCATATCTATTAATAACAGCTGTGGAAAATACTACCCCTGCTGCCACATATGGAATAAAGCCCTTTGTTTCATTTATGCTGTCATACTGCAAAACTGCCATTAAGCGTAAATCCATTAAATGATGGTCGGTTTCTAACTCACGCTCTGGGTTTATATTTGTTCCACCTGCATAATTATAACGAAAACCACCTTGTATTCCAAAAAATTTATGAAAAGAATAACTGTAGTTTATATCAAAACCGCCACCTATGCCTGTAAAGTCTTTAATATATGCCTTATCACCTGTTGGAATGTAAAAAGACGGTGAAATACTTATCAAACTTTTTCTGTTACTTGAACTTGATTTGCTTTTTGGAGAGGGCATATCACTATATGAATAGCTGTTTTTGCCGTCATAATAATCGCCGTATTGTGCATAACTTATACTGCAAAAAGACAATAATAATACTGCTGAAATTATAATTATTTTTCTCATACTATTCCACTCCCGCAGTAGCAGGGATATATTTCCATATATCTTCTATTAAACTGCCTTGCATTACGCTTAAATATTTATTATCATCTTTTGAGATTTTTTCTTTAAACTGCTGGTTTGCTCCATTATTACACTGGTATGCTATTATTTTCTCAGGCTCTGATGCACTATTATCTATACAGTTATTTGCTTTTCCTATATTTTCATACTGTATTTTACCTGTATCTGTTTTTATTTTCCACCTTTGGTACAGGCTTTCGCTACATAACTGTAATGTCTGCATTTTACCAAGCTCTAAACAGTATCCCGGATATACTGCTGAGTGTATTCGCCCTGTGCTGTCTATTACCCACCTTTGATTTTCAAGCTCGTTACAGGTTTTTGCTGTTACTGCTTTATCGCTGTTTACCGCAATACATTTGCCATTAATTACTGCCTGATTAAATAAGTATGATACACTACCCATACCTTTGCTGTTTAATAAATTTTTAAGCTCTGTATCTTTTTCCTGATTATTGCTTTCTAATAAGTCATAGTTTTGCTCTATAAAATCATCTATTTCTTTAATATCTTTATTTCTACTAAGATAATCGTCAGCTATAGCTTTTGGGTTTGCTTCAAGCTGTTCAATGCTGTTATTAAATGAAAGCGTTTCTATTAAATATTTTTCCTTATCTGTTAATGTATATGAACTTACAACTTTATCTTTTAATAATGTATTCAATGTGGATACATCCTTAGCTATCACATCTTTATACCCATTTTCCTTACCAATAATTACAGCTTTTGGCATAGGTGTATTATAATCGTTTACATTAATATTAATTGTTTTTGTTACACCTTTATTATAAAGCACTACTTTTACAGGCTTTTTAGATTCTGGAATGTTTACATGAAATTTATTTATAATCCCACTGTTAAATCTTGTTTCATTTAATTTTACGTATTCTTTGCTGTTATCACTATAAGTAATCTCTAAATATACACTACCTTCTGGGTTAGCAGTAAATAATGAACCAAAAATATTACCCCAGTTACCCCTTAAACGTGGATAAAGCACTGATTTTGAAGGTGTATCAGGGTCATAACCACCTAAAATAGTTATTACAGGCACACCTTTTTCTGTTGGGCTTATTCTATTTTGTAAAAATGTTATATCTCCTGCTAATTCCACTTTCTTATTAGCACTATCCCACTGCATATACTTATAATCATTAGCTATTTTGCTGTCACTTAAAAAATATCTGTCCTTTATATTTTGCTGTATCTGCCTTGTAGTCATTGCTGTATTATGAGTATATCTTGATATGGCACTATCCGCCCATCCTCCAGCCATACTATCTTTATTCCAATTATATGTTGCTTGAAATGGAGATATAAAATACTGCATAAACTCTTCTGTACCACCACCTGAGTTCCATGCCACATTTGCTCTCATTCTGTTATGGTATGCATCATAACCCCAGCCTGTTTGATAACCATGGATAGAACCATATGATACAGTATCAGAAAACGGATAATGCCCCATATTATAACCATGGCCTACTTCGTGGCTAAACTCATTACCCCTTGAAGCATATAATGTACCTATACCGTTACCACCACTTAAACCATGGCCCTGCACTTTTCCACCTGCATATTTTCCCTGAGTATGGTGCACTGTAAAGTAAAACATATCATGGTTTATTTCATGGCTTTGGTTTAAAGGGCTTGATGCTACCCCTTTATTAGCTAAATCTATACCTACACTAAACTGTGCTTTTGCCACATCTTCACGCATATCACCACTATAAGCATCTGGGTTTTGATAATCACTTTGACCTGTATATATTTTACCATCCCTTAATATTACTTCATTTAATACCACATCTTCATACTTTCCATTAACAAGGCGAGAAAAAGGCACAGTCTGGAAATATTCTGCCATAGCATGAGCTGCATCATCTATCATATCAAATTGATAAACTGGGTCAGTAGGCACTCCTGTTAACATGCCAAGTTTTAAAAACAGAAATACACCTTCCTGAGGAGCAGCAAATTCTATATTCTGCTCCTCTGTTATGCTCTCTGGGTTATATAATGCTCCAGTTAATAATGCTCCGTCCTTTGTTACACCCTTAAAATCTATTCTTATATCTGGGCATACCATATTATACGGAAGCATTACACTAAAACTTCTTTTAGAGTATGTTATATCTTTTTTATCACTGTTATTTTTATCAGACTTTGGCATATTTTTTGGTGGCTCTAATGTATATGTCTTGGTAGATTTTACATTATTATATGTGGATGTAACAGTTGCTTCTAAAGATGTAAGCTCTACCTGTGGAGTAAATAATAAAAGTGCATTTCTATATGGAATAAGTGAAGGTTCGTTTCGTGCTGCGTTATTTTTAGGGTCTATGGTATGAGTTTGAGCAAACTGCACTCTGCCTAATAAATCACCCTCTGTTAAGTTATTTGGAATACTTCTTATCTGTTTTAATTCATTAATATCAAAAAACGTAAGCCTTGTATCTCTTTTAGAACCTACCTTATATGACAAACTATCTGTATAATCTGCATAACTTTCTATTTCCAATGAATTATCATAACAGCCCGCAAAAATTATGATTAATACAGTAAGTAGATATTTTTTCATAAATGCACCTATTTATTATTTTGTTTATTTTTTGGGTCTAATAAATCTCTTAACCCTTCACCTAGCAAATTATATCCTAATGCTGTAAACACTATAGCAAGCCCCGGGAAAAATGAAAGCCACCATGCATTAGTAATATTTTTCTGACCGTCTGTTAAAATATTTCCCCATGAAGCAGTAGGCGGCTGTACGCCTAAACCTAAAAAGCTTAAAGATGATTCTAAAAGAATTGCACCTGCTATACTTAATGTGGCTGTTACAAATACAGGAGATAACACATTAGGCAAAATATGTTTAAACATTATTCTTTTATGGCTTAACCCCTGCAATATAGCTGCTGTAATATATTCCCTGTTTTTAACACTCATAACTTCAGCACGTACAAGCCGAGCTACACCCATCCAGCCTGTAAACCCTATTACAATCATTACATTTATAATTGATGGTTTTAAAAAAGCAATAACCGCTAATATTAGAAAAAATGATGGAAAACTAAGCATAATATCTGTAAAACGCATAATAATGCTGTCCACCTTTCCACCATAGTAACCTGAAGCAAGCCCTAATACTACACCAATAATTAGGGATATACCTACAGCAATAAACCCTACAAAAAGTGATACTCTGCTGCCATAAACCACACGAGAAAAAACATCTCTTCCTATATCATCTGTACCAAAAAAATGCTTAGAACTTGGTGGCAAAAATGTACCTTTCAAGTTTGTAGCCGATGGGTCGTATGTTGCAATAAATGGTGCAAATATTGCCACAATAATAAAAAACAGCACAATGGCAGCACCTAGAAATAAAAGTAAATTCCTATTTATATTTGAAAAAATTATTTTTTGTAGTTTATTTCGTTCCATATGCTATCCCTTTCTTCCGTAACGTATTCTTGGGTCTGCATAAGCATAAGCTAAGTCTGCAATAAAGTTACCTATTAATGTAAGAAGTGCACCAATTACAAGTATACCCATAATAACAGGATAATCACGCATAAGTACAGAATTATAAAAAAGCTGCCCCATACCCGGTATGCTGAATATGGATTCAAATATAACAGAACTTCCAATTAGCCCGGGGATTGATAAACCTAAAATAGTAATAACTGGCAGCAGAGCATTTCTTAAAGCATGGGAAAATAGTATTTTTACTTCACTTACTCCCCTTGCTCTGGCTGCTGTAATATAATCTTCATTTAAAACTTCCAGTGTGGAAGTTCGTGCAAAACGAGAAATTCCTGCTAAAGAGCCAAAAACTGAAATAGATAAAGGTAATATTAAATGAACTGCTATATCTTTTATCTTACCCCATAAGCTCATATTATCATATAAATATTCTGTATATAATCCAGATATAGGCAGCCAGCCTAAATAGATGCTAAAATAGTACATACAGATAACTGAAAGCCAAAAAGTAGGCACAGCAAAACCAATAAAAACAATCACTGTAATAGTTTTATCAAGTATACTGTTTTGATAATAAGCAGATATTACCCCAAGGGGCAGCCCTATAAGAAATATAAAAAACATGGCAAGCAGATTTAATCCAACTGTAATATGTATTCTTTCGCCTATTTTTTCTGTAACAGCCCTTTCGTCACTGGCAAATGATTTTCCAAAATCAAATACTACTACTTTTTTAAGCCAAATAAAATACTGCTCCACAAGTGGCTTATCAAGCCCATACATTTTTTCAAACTTTTCCCTTGCTGTATCTGAATATTTGACACCCATATTAGCACGGATTTCTGCTGCATTACCCGGAGCTAAATGAATTACTATAAAACATATAATTGTAATACCTATAAACATAGGTATCATAACAAGAAGCCTTTTTAATGTATATCTTACCATTTCTACCTTAATTCATTTAATAGTATGCTGATAATATATTATTAATAGATACATATGTATGATGTCAAATATTTTTTAATATTTTTAATGTTTTATTGATATTTATACAAAATAAATCGTACAAATTACACTATTTTATTGTTTTTTATAAAGCGGTTTAGAATACCACTATTTCCCAAGCTCTTTTACAGGGGTAGAAACTAATGCTGCATTTAACCCACCGTTTATTGATATATCTGGCTCTATAGGCAGACTGCTCTTTTCTATAAAGCAAGCCAAAAATACAGCACAATGGTAGCAGAGGCTTTAAAATGAGATATTAATAAAGTTAAGGACTAAGCCGCTAAAACTTAAGAAGAAAGGGTTAAAACAACTAGATAAACTACTCTCATCTCTCAAAAAAAAGTGCCGAAAGGGTTTTCCTTTTCGGCATTTTTATTTTTTTAAAATTTATAATATTTTTTATTTTCCGTTATACTGCTTAATATACCTTTCCACAGCATCTTTCCAGTCTGGCAGCCTTTTAAAACCTGCTTCATCAAGAGATTTTTTGCTTAATCTTGAATTTTTAGGACGCACTGCTTTTGTTGGGTATTCCTCAGTAGTTATATGGTGCACTAAAACATTCTGTCCTGCAACTTTAAAAATATGCTCTGCAAATTCTGCCCAAGAGCATTCACCTTCATTTGTGGCATGGTATGTACCATATTTTTCTGTTTCTATCATATCACAAATTAATGGAGCTAAATCATAAGTAAATGTAGGGCTTCCTATTTGGTCTGCAACTATTTTTAATTCTTTATTGCCACCAGCAAGGCGAAGCATAGTATTAATGAAATTGTTGCCATTTACACCAAACACCCATGATATACGCACAATGAAATATTTTTCTAATATTTTTCTAACCTGCTCTTCGCCCTCTAGTTTAGTTAAACCATACATATTTAATGGGCCAGTTTCATCATCCACTTCAAAAAACTTATCACCTTCGCCATTGAAAACATAATCAGTTGAAATATACACCATTTTTGCATTTATTGTTTTACAGGCAAGGGATATATATTCAGTTCCATCGCGATTTACACGCCTGCAAACATGCTCTTCAGATTCTGCCCTGTCAACAGCAGTATATGCTGCACAATGAACTACCACATCAGGAGCATAGTTATATATGTAATCTAACACTGCCTGTTTATTGGTAATATCGCACTCATCTCTATCTATGCCTTGGTTTTCTATGCCTCTTTTTGTAAGTTCATTACATACATCAAAACCAAGCTGCCCCTTGGTGCCTGTTACTAGTACTTTCATAAACTACCTTCCTTTATAATGGCGTTCATAATAGTTTTTATATTCACCATTTATTATGTTTTGCCACCATGTTTTATTATCAAGATACCACTTAATAGTTTTCTTAATACCATCTTCAAATTTAGTTGCAGGAAGCCAGCCTAATTCTGTATGTATTTTTGTAGGGTCTATGGCATAACGCATATCATGGCCTGGCCTGTCTGTTACATATTTAATTAAATTTTCACTTTTATTAAGCTCTTTTAATATGATTTTTACAACTTCTAAGTTTGTTTTTTCGTTGTGGCCACCAATATTATAAACTTCACCAACTCTGCCTTTATGGATAATTAAGTCAATAGCTGAGCAGTGGTCTTCTACATATAACCAGTCACGGACATTTTCACCTTTGCCATAAACTGGAAGCTCTTTATCATAAAGAGCATTAGCTATCATTAAAGGTATTAATTTCTCAGGAAAATGGTATGGCCCATAGTTATTAGAACATCTGGAAATTGTTACAGGCAGTTTAAATGTCCTGTGATAAGCCTGCACCAATAAATCTGCTGATGCTTTTGAAGCAGAATATGGGCTTGATGTATGAAGTGGAGTAGTTTCAGTAAAAAATAAATCAGGTCTATCCAGTGGTAAATCACCATACACTTCATCTGTTGATACTTGATGATACCTGTCTATGCCATACTTTCTGCAGGCATCCATTAATACACCAGTACCTAATACATTAGTTTGTAAAAATATAGATGGGTTATCAATAGACCTATCCACATGGCTTTCTGCTGCAAAGTTTACTACTATATTAGGTTTTTCTTTTTCAAATATTTCATATACTGCATTTCTATCTGCAATATCTGCCTTGTAAAATTTAAAACGCGGGTTATGCATTACAGGCTCTAATGTTTCCATATTTCCTGCATAAGTTAAAGCATCAAGGCATATTATATCATAATCGTTATATTTATTCAGCATATAATGGACAAAGTTGCCACCAATAAACCCTGCTCCACCTGTTACTATTATTTTCATATTTTTCCCCTTAATATTTAAAATCTACATCGCTGTCACTTAACTTTGGTGCAGCAGCATCTTTATCTGAAATAATAGGGTTTTCCACCTGCCAGTTTACTGCTATTTCTTCATCACACCAAAGGATACTTCTATCCTGCTCTGCATTATAATAATTATCTGCTTTATATAAAAATTCCACATCATCAGTTAATGTTACAAACCCATGGCCAAAGCCCCTTGGTATTAAAAGCTGACGTTTATTTTCTTCGCTTAATTCTACTGCAACCCATTTTTTATATGTTGGCGAACCTTTTCTTAAATCAACAGCCACATCAAGTACCGCACCCTTATTTACACGTACAAGTTTAGCTTGAGCTGCATCACCTTTTTGAAAATGGATACCACGAAGTGTGCCTTTAAGGGCAGAAAATGACTGGTTATCCTGTACAAAAGTATAGTCTAACCCATGTTCTTTAAATTTTCTAGCTGAGTAACTTTCGTAAAAATAGCCTCTTTTATCACCAAATACTTTTGGCTCTATTATAAAAACACCTTCTATTTCTGTTTTAATTACATTCATAACCCTATCCTAAATATTTTCCTTCTGCTACTGTATATAAAAACTCACCATATGGGCTTTTGCCGTATTTCTTAGCAGATGCTAAAAGCTCATCTTTTGAAATCCAGCCATGCCTGTATGCTATCTCCTCAATAGCTGCAACCTGTATGCCTTGGCGTTTTTCTATTACTCTGATAAACTCTCCAGCATAAGCTAATGCTTCTATTGTACCAGTATCAAGCCACGCATACCCCCTGCCTAAAGTAATTACATTAAGAGTGCCATCTTGAAGATACATATTGTTAAGGTCAGTAATCTCTAATTCACCACGTGCTGATGGTTTTACTTTTTTAGCAAACTCACAAACTCTATTATCATAAAAATAAAGCCCTGTTACGCAGTAATTACTTTTTGGGTTTTTAGGCTTTTCTTCTATGGATATAGCTTTACCAAATTCATCAAATTCCACAATGCCAAAACGCTCTGGGTCATCCACATAATAACCAAAAATAGTTGCACCTACATCAAGAGAGGCGGCCCTTTGTAAATGGCGGGAAAGCCCGTTGCCATAAAAAATATTATCACCTAATATCATAGCACAGCTATCCCCATCTATAAATTTTTCACCAATAATAAATGCTTGAGCTAAACCGTCAGGGCTTGGCTGCACTTCATAGCTTAATTTGATACCATAGTTTGAACCATCCCCCAAAAGCTCACGAAATTTTGGCAGGTCATGAGGCGTGGATATAATTAAAATATCTTTTATACCTGCCAGCATTAATGTGGAAAGTGGGTAAAAAATCATTGGTTTGTCATATACTGGTAATAACTGTTTAGAAATTGTCATTGTCAGTGGATAAAGCCTTGTGCCTGAACCACCTGCTAAAATTATACCTTTCATACTAGCCTCAAAATATGTTATAAGCTTATTATATCAAAATGTTTATGAATATGTCAAGGATAGTAAGGCTATTTATAAGCTATAACTTCTATTTCCACAAGCACATCTTTTGGCAGTCTTGCCACTTCCACTGTACTTCTTGCAGGAAATGGTTTTATAAAATATGTTTCGTATACAGCGTTCATCTCTGCAAAATCATTCATATTTTTTATAAATACTGTTGTTTTTATTACATTTTCTATTGATGAACCTAAGCTTTTTAAAATGGCAGATACATTTTCTAATACCTGTTTTGTTTGCTCCTTAATACCTGCTGGTATTTCACCATTTGCAGGGTTTACAGGAATCTGACCTGAAGCAAATATTAAATCGTTCCATAATATCCCTTGAGAATATGGTCCAATGGCTTTTGGTGCATTATCTGTTGCTATTTCTTTTTTCATGTTTTACCTCAATAAATATATTTTCATATAGTATGTTATATGCTTTTATTTTAGTCAATAAATTTTACTTGCTATTATAGTAAAAAAGTATATATTGCATATATAATAATAAATCAAGGTATAAATATGTTTTCCAATATAGAATCAGCAGTATATGCTATCTTTTTAGCCTCAATTGCAGTAGTAGCAGTTATGAACCCTTTTGGCAACCTGCCACAGTTTATAGCTATGACAGACGGTATGCCTGTTAAAATCCGTAAACATCTTTTTAGAAATATAGTCATTACTGCTTTTGTAATTGTAATGATTTTCTTATTTGCTGGCCCACTTGTTATGGATTACATGTTTAGAGTATCACTTAACGAACTGCGTATTGCAGGTGGATTAATCCTTGTGGTTATGGGTATAAAAAACCTGCTGTTTACAAATACATCTACAAGAGATTTTGCCCATTATCAGAATATGAGCGAAGATGAGCTTATTCGCCGCTCAATTATTCCTATGGCGTTTCCTATGCTCGTAGGCCCCGGCACTCTTTCTACTGTTGTGGTTATGGCAACAGAAGGCGGTATGCGTAATACTGTTGCTGGTGTAATAGTAGCTTTTATATTTATGGGTTTACTCTTCTATATGGCAGTATTTATAGAAAAACTGCTTGGTAAACTTGTACTTTTTGTAACAGCAAGGATTATGCAGGTGTTTATTGTGGCAATGGGTGTTAAAATGATGCTTATTGGCTTAGGTATAAACCAAGAGCATTAATCACATTTTAGCCCTTTTGGGCATCTGCCAATATTTCTTTCATCTGGCACAAGTATTAAAGGCTCTGGCTCTTTTGCCATAGGGTCTTTATAACGTAAATCTGGCTCAAAAAGCAGGGGTGGCTCTGGCTCTTTTTCATAATAACGCTGAAGCATTTCATCCTGAAGCTCTTTATCAAATAATATTTCTGGCTCTTTAAATGGCAGCTCCATTCTTGTCATATCTGGGTCTTCTAAATATGGCTCATCAACCTCATCAGGATTATTAAATGGGTCAATAAGCTTTGGATCGCCATAAGGCTTTGGCTCTTTTGGCTCAACCCCACGCACAATAGGACCACCTATATTTTGAGCATACACATTTACTGATAATAAAAGTAATAATATTATTACACGCCACATTTTTCACCATTTTTATGACTTTATCATAAATTATATATAAAATAAATTGATAATTTCCTATTTTTTATATATTATAATACTATGAAGTTATTATGTATTTTATTTTTAATATTTGCAATACCTTTTAATATTTTCGCACTTACGCTGGATGAAGCAACACTTTATGGCCAGAAAATATTAGTGTGTAATGACTATGAGCTTAAATACTGGAAATTAGTTCAATTTGGAGATAAAAATAATAACAGCAGCGATTATAGAATATATGATACCATAAAGCATAAATCATACCCATTAAGCCAATGCTCCCTTTATAAATGCAGCCCAGAGCCTGATAGAATGTATAAATGCAAAATGAGGGATAAATAATGCTGCACATTCGGCTTCCCTTTCGCTTTGACCCAAACACTTTCTCTGCCCTTAAATCCCGTGAATTTAAAATATATTTAGCAGGTCAATCTGCTGCTATGACTGGTGTATGGGTGCAAAAACTGGCAAATTCTTGGCTTGTGTACCGATTGACAGATTCACCTTTAAAACTGGGTATAGTGGAGCTTTTAGCAAATGCCCCCATATTTATTGTAGGGCTTTTAGCAGGAGCTTATCTTGAGCAGCATGACAAACGAAAAACATTAATGTTTACCCAGTTTCTTACAATGATGCATGCTGTTATCATGGCAGTACTTGTGTTTACTAATACTATTAACTATTTTCTTATAATGCTTTTAAGCTTATTTTTAGGTATTGTTTCTGCAATTGATATGCCTGCTCGCCAGTCATCTATTCTTTTAATGGTAGAAAATAGAAAAGATTTAAAAAGTGCTTTAGCTTTGCAGTCAATGACATTTAATCTGTCTAGGCTTATTGGGCCATCTATTGCTGGCTTTATAGTTTTCTATTCTGGTGAAGGGTTTTGCTTTTTATTAACAGCTATTTTATATATCCCTGTGCTTTATGCACTCTATATTATTAAATTTAAAGAAATGCCCCATGATAATAAAAAACATAATATGATTGCAGATGTGGCAGAAGGTTTAAAATATGTTAAAAACTTTTATTCCCTGCGTACAATGTTTATATTTTTAGGTATCTTTGGGCTGTTTTCTTACTCTTATACTGTAATGTTTCCTATTTTTGCTAAAGATATTCTTCATGGGGATTCTAAACTATTAGGATTTTTAATGGGGCTTTTTGGGCTTGGTGCTATAATAGGCGCATTTTCTGTGGCTTCTTTAATACGCCTTGAAGAAATGCCAAAACCAGTTGTGAAAGTTAGCCTTTTATACTCCATAAGCCTTGCTTTATTTGCAGTATCGCCATTTCCTGCCCTTTCTATGCTGCTTGTTATTCCTGCAGGGCTTGGGCTTGTGGCAACATTTATTGCTACCAACACCCTTTTTCAAACTATTTCTTCCACTGATATGCGAAGCAGAGTCATAAGTATATACACTATTGTAAACCTAGGCTTTGGACCAATAGGCTGTTTTTTTGCAGGCTCACTTACTGAAAAAATACCACCTCAAGCCACTATGCTTATTTGGTGCTTTATAATGCTTATTGCTTCTATTTTCCTCATAATAAATATGAGAAAGATAAATAAAGAAATAAAACCTATTATAAATAATATTTAATTTTATTTGCAGTATATAAGCTCTAAAGTATTAAAAGCATCTTCTTTTGTAATATCTGAAGTATTTAGCATTGTTTTATAAAAGCCATCAATATATTTTTCTTCTTTTGTAGCAAGTTCTTCATCATTTTTAATCTTTTCAATGGTGCTTTTTAAAACATCGCAGGTTATTTTACTATCTGTTGCCACGCTTTCTGCTAATATATTTTCAGCTACTTCCTGAGCTTTCTTTGCTGTTTCTTCCCTTACTTTTTCAGAAACTTCATTTGTAAAATCTTCCACATTGTTAAGAGCATTATCTATTGTTTCTTTTCTTGATGCCTCATCTTCTATGGCATCTTTTACCTGCCCTGTCATATCGTTTACCATATCTTTTGCATAGTCTGTTACTTCTTTTATTTCCATATTTTCATTAACAACCTTTTGGTATATAATACCTGCCAGTATTGCAATAACTATAGCTATTAAAAACGTACGCATTCTTCACCTCTTATTATGATTACTATACTTATTTTTATCATTTATGCAAGTATTCTTTATTATATATTCTATATAAAATTATTTTTAAACATTATAAAATTAGAAAATATAAAATATTTTTCTGGTGGTACCCCATTTTTTATTAAAAAATGCTATAACTACTTGATAATATATGTAAAAATAGAAATAATTGTAATAACTGTCATTCTGAGCCTACGATAGTAGGCGAAGAATCTTATAATGTTCCAACTAGTAAAAATTATAGACTCTTCGGCTCCGCATCAAGGTGACATAAGGTGTTGCAAAAAAAATGGGGGTGAAGCAGAAAATATTTTTTGCTTGACTTATAATAAAATTATGTATAGTATTATTGAAATCTTATCGTGAGCAGTGGAGGGACAGGCCCTTTGAAGCTGCAGCAACCGGCTTAAGTTAAGCAGATGGTGCTAATTCCTGCTCCAGTTTTTAGGGGAGAGATAAGTTCTTCTTTTATAGTTCTTATATTTCTTTTCACATACTCTCACATAAGGTTTCTTGTATATTTTTTAGTGAGGTATTTTATGAAAAACATTTCTCTTGAAACATTAGCTGTACATGGCTCATATAAAAAAGATGAAACTGGGGCTACTAACCCACCTATATATTTATCAAACGCATACCAGTTTAAAGACGGCGAACACGCTGCCGCTCTTTTTGATTTATCTACTTCGGGCTATATTTATACCCGTTTAAATAACCCTACAGTTGCAGTTTTAGAAGATACAGTTGCTGCTTTAGAAGGTGGCATAGCTGCCCTTGCCTGCTCAAGTGGTCAGTTTGCTGAATTTATGACTATTATTACTTTAGCAAAACAAGGAGATAATATTGTTACATCAAACCTGCTTTATGGCGGCACACACACTCTTTTCACTTCTCAGTTTGCCCGCTTTGGCATAGAATTTCGCTTTGCTGACCCTAATAATATTGCAGAATTTGAAAAATTAATTGATGATAAAACAAAAGCAATATATATAGAATCAGTTGCAAACCCTCAAGGTGTTGTGCCAGATTTTAAAGCATTTGCAGAGCTTGCAAATAAACATAAACTACCACTTGTTGTAGATAATACTTGTGCTACGCCTTATTTAGTCCGTCCTATTGAACAAGGTGCACATATTGTAATCCATTCAGCTACAAAATTTTTATCAGGACATGGAAATGTGCTTGGTGGCATAGTTGTTGACAGTGGAAAATTTGACTGGGAAAATAGTGGCAGATTTAATGAATTTTCTACTCCAGATGAAAGCTATCATGGGCTTATTTTCACTAAACACTTTGGTGCTGCCTGCTTTGCTGCAAAAATGAGAGTTTCTGCTATGCGTGATATTGGTGGCTGTATTAGCCCATTTAATGCTTTTCTAATACAAACTG
Organism: uncultured Mucispirillum sp.; assembly: GCA_944324495.1. Classification (GTDB taxonomy): domain Bacteria; phylum Chrysiogenota; class Deferribacteres; order Deferribacterales; family Mucispirillaceae; genus Mucispirillum. The sequence goes on from CALUWN010000013.1 coordinate 53,836, forward strand.
GTATAGGTACACTTCATGTTAGAATGCAGCGTCATATTGAAAATGCTAAAAAATTAGCTGCATATTTAAAAACTAATAAATTTGTAGAATGGGTAAACTATAACGGCTTAGAAGATAATAAAAACTATAAAATGGCTTCTGCTTATTTAAAAGATAATGGGGCAAGTATATTAACTTTCGGAGTGAAAGGCGGCTATGAAAAAAGTAAAAAATTTATTGAAAAAGTACGCCTTGCTCTGCATGTTTCAAACCTTGGTGATATTAAAACTATAGTTACTCACCCAGCAAGCACAACTCACAGGCAGGTACCACAAGATGAGCTTGAAAGCACAGGTATTACTGCAAACTTAATACGTGTTTCTGTTGGTATTGAAAATATTGATGATATTATAGAAGATTTTAAAAACGCACTGGAAGATTAATGGATAAGGAAAATTCTTTAGGTATTGTAAAAACATTACACGTAACATTTAAAGACGAGTTTTTTTTGGAAAGTGGCAGAATGCTTTCCCCTGTTACCATAGCTTATGAAACATATGGCACACTTAATAGTGATAAAAGTAATGCAATCCTTGTGTGCCATGCGTTAACAGGTTCAGCTCACGCTGCAGGCTATTCATCAAATGATGAAAACTCTAAAGGCTGGTGGAATGAGATGATAGGGCCAAACAAACCTATTGATACAAACAAATATTTTGTTGTATGCTCAAATATCCTTGGCAGCTGCTATGGTTCAACAGGGCCTTCAAGTATTGACCCATACACTGGAAGCAGATACGCACTTAAATTCCCTGTTGTAACAATTAGAGATATGGTAAAAGCACAGAAAAAACTGCTTGATTACCTTGGTATTGAAAAACTTTTTTGTGTTGCAGGTGGCTCCCTTGGTGGTATGCAGGCTCTTGAATGGTCTATTACATACCCAGAGATTGTGGAAAACTCTATTATTATCTCAGCAGCAGGTAGAATTACACCTATGGCTATGGCTTTTAATACTGTTGGGAGATATGCTATTATTAAAGACCCAAACTGGCAGGAAGGCAACTATTATGATAAAACTGCCCCTAAAGACGGGCTTGCTATTGCTAGAATGGCAGGGCATATTACATACCTTTCTGACGCTTCATTTAACTCTAAATTTGGCAGAAGATTAGGCCATCAAGACAGTATTTTTGATTTTTCAAGCTCTTTTGAAGTGGAAAATTATTTAAGATATAACGGATATAAATTTACTGAACGATTTGATGCAAACAGCTATTTATACCTTTTAAAAGCAATGGATATTTTTGATTTATCCTACGGATATGGCTCTTATTCTGAGGCTCTTAAGCGATTAAAAGCAAACTCCCTTTTTATTGATTTTACCACAGATTTTCTTTTTCCTGCTTACCAAATGGATGAAATGTGTGATATAATGAAAACATACGGTAATAAAGTAGAACGGGTTACTATTGATTCAGATTATGGCCATGATGCGTTCCTGCTTGAATTTGATGATTTATCTGCTGTTACATTTTCATTTTTAGAAAAAGCGTGGAGGAAGAAAAATGTTTAATATTAATTATAAAAAATATACTGATGAATTTATTAAAAATAATAATATTACAAGTAATATTGAATATGTGGTGGATAAATTATCATGTGAAAATAATTTATCTGAATTTTTAAATAATATATTTGAAAAAGCAGCATCTAACAGCTTTATTATCTTGGTTGATGCTGTAGTTTTTCATGATGATGCTTATATTAATACTATTTATTCATCAATAAATAATGAATTTAAAAGAATATATCAAGTTAATGAAATATTAAATATTACAAATAAATACGCCAGTTTAGAATATTTTATAAAATTTAAAGATATGGTTAGTATTGAAAATATTGATAATAGCCTTATAAACGATATACCTGAAAATATAAAAGCTGATATGCTTATAATGGATAATGGTACTTTTAAGGCAATAAACCAAAATTTTGCTGTGTATATTTTTAAAAAATATTAGTTTATAAGAATATATCACCATCAAAAGCATTAATCATATGAGCTTTCATGATAGAGCCATCTATTTCCACTTCTTTTATTAAAATAGAGCCACTGCCACAGGCAACTATTAAACCGTAATCGTTTTGCGATACTACTTCCCCAGGCCTGCCCTCTATACCACTCCAAGATTCTATTGATGCACTTGCTATTTTATATTCTTTACCCTTATAATAAAATGATACCATACCATATGGGAAGCTGTACGCTCTAATGAAGTTGTAAAGAGATACTGCTGATGCATTAAAATCAACCACTTTACTGCTGCTCCTTGTTTTTGGCAGATAAAATGCAATACTGTTATTTTGTTTGCTTTTTTCAAATTTCTTATTATTATACAACTCTTTAATAAATTCTGCCGTTTTTTTAGATGTGATATCTATAAAATCACTTGCATTGAAGTAATCTTCTATTTTTATCTCTTTTTGATATACAATATCACCACCATCTATAATGCCATTATATTCATATATTGTTACTCCAGAATAAATAACACCACGTAATATCTGCTGGCTTACTGCCCCATAACCCCTGTATTTTGGTAAAAGTGAAGGCTGCATATAATATACTGGGCAGTTTACGTTTATACCAGAAAAATAATCCTTTTTCCAGTCTACGCATATTATATAATCTGCCTGTGGAATAATATTTTTTGCATATTCATATGTGCTGCTGGATACTTCAAATATTTGGAAATCCTTGTGGTATTTATATACGCTTCCTGTATTTTTTTGTAATGCATCATTTTTTGATACACTTGCAATAAATGGGTAAATTTTTAATTCTTTTAAATATTTTAATAACTGCTGCCCTGCATAGTCTTTTGTAAATACTAATATATTTTTTGCCATTATCTCTTTTCCATTTCTATTATTTTTACCTTTTCACTTAATACATAGCCTTTTTTATTGAGTTTTGGAAGTATAACAGCATACCAAAGTTCATCACCTGCATATCTGTTTTCCCATGGTATATATAATATATCACGTGAGCGGTAATATGTTTTATCTATTGTGGTTATTTCATTACCATTAGGGCTGTCAAGTACAAGTATATTTTCTTCTTTATCATTCATTTTTATGCTTTTATAATATGATTTTTGGTATGCAAAACTTCTGTTATAACCCTTATCCTTTTCAAGTTGAAAAAGTGCTGGTGCGGATATTATATCTATTTTTTCTTTACCATTTACACTTCCCTTACTAAATGTATATGCATATAAATATACTTTCATGGTAACAGCACCGCCTAGGTATTTTTGAAAAGTACCCTGTGGTTCTGCTTCATATTTATTAAAATAGGCAAGCAGCCGTCTGTCTTTTACAAGCATATTAAATGAGTTTTTTTTATTTATTACATTTAATGCAGGATATGTTGCATAATCTTCATAATCTTGAAAATATGTTTTATCTTCTGCTATAAATATAAGAGAAGCTGCCCTTAAACTTTCATTATCTGATAATATATCATAACTTGTATAATCTGATGCATCATCATAAATTAAAGCAAGTGTTCCATAAATCCATGCAGGAGAAAAAGAAAATTTATCACTATTTTCCATATATGTATTATTTTTTACATATCCTGAAACTGAATAAACTTGGCTTATTTTACCAGTTGATTCTATAAAAAACAGCTCTACAAAACTAAATTCTGCCTGTTTTTCTACTAAAAAACACATTAATGAAAGTGATGATGTAGGCAGTAAATAATCTTTATTTATTTCAATGCTGTTATTACTATTTAGCTTATTTTCATAAAGGATAAAAGTATCATTAAAAGTAATCTGTTTATATTTTTTAACTGCTTTTTGAAAATAAATATCTGAAACTGGCGATAAAATTGGCAATATATTTTGCTGAAAATCATCACTAAGATATGAATATATGCTTGGAGCAGGGCTAAAAGTTAAGGCAGCAGCATATATATTTTGACTTACAAAAATAATAAATAGTACAAATATAGTTTTTCTCATAGCTTATTTTATTATAAAACTATGAAAAAAGTAAAGTTATTTATATAAGCATATGTATTATATAATATTATATATTTTATAATATGATTCATAACATATATAGTCTATATTATAAATTTTTTAAATAAGGTCTATAAAAAAATATGAAAGGGTACATATTTAATAATTGACTGAATAAATTTTAAAAAAAAGAAAGTATATAATAAAATGAAAAAAACAGATAGCCGAATGATAATATATTTTGCTACTATATTTTATTAAGTTTATCGGATTATCTTTAGTACCTATATTAAAGATTTATCAATATATTTTTAAATCTCCGTTTGTGGAAATAAACCTTGCTGTACTTGCTAAAGAATGCATCCATATGTATTAATAGGATGTCTTAAATAAAATAAAGTATATAAACAGGATAAATGAAGTGATATATAAGCAGATGTATAAACTTTTTTTAAGATTTTTATTTTAGACAAGGCGGCTTAAAAATTCACTCAAAGGAGTTTACATTAAACGTAGGTAAATGACCAAGTGAATTTTTAAATAACGCAGTATAAAATAAAAAGATAAAAACAAAAAAGAGATAGCTTCAAAGACTATCTCTTTTTAACATATCTTATTAGCTTTGGCGGCTAACCTATCATACCTTTATTAAAAAATACATCCCTGTATTTTTTAAATCTCCGTTTGTGGGAATAAATCCCACTGCACTTGCTAATGTAATGTATAAGAAGACGTAAAGCTGTTTTTAAGATTTTTATTTTAGACAAGGCGGCTTAAAAATTCACGCAGGGAGTTT
>CALUWN010000014.1 GCA_944324495.1 uncultured Mucispirillum sp.
AACTTTAGCTCCTAAATATGGATAAAAACTATTAATATTTTACTAACTTTCGCATTCGCTTATAATGGCTTATGAGTGTATGAATAGTTTTCTTTTACTGCTTCACCCCCCCATTTTTTATTAAAAAATGCTATAACTACTTGATAATATATGTAAAAATAGAAATAATTGTAATAACTGTCATTCTGAGCCTTTAGGCGAAGAATCTTATTAAACTATAATAAAAATTAAGGTGTTGCAAAAAAAATGGGGGTGAAGCAGAATTTATAAACTATAAATATAGCAAAGGTTTAAATGATATAAATATAAAAGCCTTATATAGCAAGCGAGAGAGTATTTATTATAACCGAGCGGAGATTTAAAAAATCCAAGGCGAGCGTTTTTCAGCGAGGACGCCATTTTCCCGACTTAGTAAGGAGGAAAAAGAAAATGGTGGCTGGGCTGGAATTAAAAATAAAGGTTTAAAGCCACAGGATGTGGCGTCTTTAGCAAGTGCAGGCGAGCGTTTTTTGCGAGGACACTAGTTTTCCCGAGTGAGTAACGAGGAAAAAGAAAACGGTGGCTGGAATCATTTACTGCGACTAAACGGAGATTTAAAAAATCCAAGGAGGGATTTTTTAATAAAAAAATAAAAGTTTAAAAAAATGAAAGAAATGAGGGGGTGAGCAGTACATGCGCGTTTACCACCCACACCCCAGCATTTCATATGCGAATCAAAGCCCCACATTGAGTTGTTTCTCTTTCGCGGCTGCTTTGGACTCCCTAAGGCATTAGCCGGAGCGAATGGCCTGCCTTAAGGAAACTTTTAATCATTTATATCTTAACGTTTCATGTTAAGTAACTCTTGAATCATCTCATCGGAGGTAGAGATAACTTTAGAGTTTGATTGATATGCCCTTTGAGTTGTAATCATATTTACAAGCTCTGTTGATAAATCAACGTTTGAGTTTTCAAGCATAGATGCTGCAATTTCGCCTCTATCACCTGTCATTGGTTCGCCTATTGTAGCTTGACCTGATGCACCAGTTGCTTGGAACATAGTATCCCCTACTTTTTCAAGACCACGTTCGTTTACAAATGTTGCTAAAGCTACTTGAGCTAATACTCTTGTTTGACCATTAGAGTATGTACCTACAAGCTCACCTGCTGGGTTAAACATAGTTTGTTTTAAATCACCAACTGTGTAACCGTCTGTAGAAGCTCTAGTGATACCGCCACCATTTGCTGCAATTGATAAGCCGTCGTTTGCACCTGCTGTACCTAAGTTTAATGCAATTGGGTTAATTGTATTTGTACCGTTTGCCGCAGAGAACCTAAGTGTTGGGTTTGCAATTACTTTTGTTGGAACTGTAAACCTGTCATACATATGGCTTAAAGTACCATCAGCATTAAACCTTAAAATAAGTTCGTTTTGGCTTGCACCGTTAATTGCTACATCATTTAATGGGTCATCAGTTTCGATTTCCATTCTCCATTCATTTAACTCTTCATTCCATAAGCTGAATGTGAAGTTAACGTTGTGCTTATTACCTTGTTCGTCATATATTTCCATAGTTTTATAAGCAATACCACCAGTTGCAGCAGTTACTGTACCTTGCATTGCGTTATTGAAAATAGTGTTAGATTCTGTAGAACCACCTGTTGCTGTAATAGACAGGAAGTCTATATTGTTTCTAAGACCTTTTTCACCAGTTACTTTCATTACACCGTTTTCCATAGTAACGTTATCAAAAGTATTATGACCACCGTTTAAGTCTATAAATTTTTCAAGAGCAAGCATATAATCTGCTATTGTGCTTGTAGCACCTATAGAGAAGTATCCATTATTAACGATTTCTTCACCATTTATGCTGCCTTTAAATTCCAATGTAGATTGGTTTTCTACAAAGTTCATATAATTACCGTTTTCATTAAACAGGTTCATCATCAGTGTAGTATCATCTGCTGTTGTTAAAAACCTTTCAGATGTAATTGATTTACCAATACCTAATGTACCTGTTGTACCTTCAGCAAACATATTTTCGTTAAAAATTTCACCTTTGTTTGCTTTTCTAATTGTAAGCCCTGTAATATTATCAACTATATTTGAGCTTGCTTCCATAGTTAATGTTTCACCTGTAGCAATAGGTCGCCCTACTAAACCACTTGATAACATTTCTTTTAAGAAAGGTTTTTTAGCAGTTGTTTCAATTCTAGTAATGTTAAGGGTATCTGCACCATTATTAGTAATATTTAACTGACCAGTAGCTGGGTCAATTGTAACAGTTGAACCTGCAAAACCTCTTGCAATAATTGCTGCTTGTAATGTATTTGCTAAATCAGTAGCATTAGTAAATACTGCTGTTGCAGCAGGTACTACGCCTGCAGCTGCACCGTTATTTGCACCATCATATTCTAATATGATAGGGTCTTGACCATCTACATAGAATATAAGCCTTTCTTCGTCTTGCATATGAAGAGTATCAGTAGTTAAGTCTACAAGTGTGTTTTCTTGAGTATCTTGGAAATTGTAAACAATTCTACCTTTACCTGCAATTTCTTGTACATCTAATGTAGATTGTACACCATTTAATATTTTTGGAGTAACAATACCGTTGTTTCCGTATGTATTAAATGAGTTATCAAATACCATTTTTAAGTATGTATTTGGGTCTTGTGTTGAGCCGGGAGCTCTATGCAATGTTGCTTCACCAAAGCTCATATCATAGTTAGAGCCTGTTACAGAAAAGCTTAATTTATTACCATCAAGACCAAATGATATACTGTTTGTTAATGCAGGGGTTAAAGCAAGACCAGCCATTTCTTGGTTTACTGCATCTGTAATTAATCTGCCAAGTTCTTGGATAGTGTGGAACTGACCAGGAGCTGTTGGGTTTACATTTTCAGTATATGTAAAAGGTCCGATAGTTAATGTTGCTGTTACTGTACCAGCAGCATTATAAATATTTATTCCAGGGAAAGATATACCTTCGCCTTCACCAAGACCAAAGTCGTTATCTAAGAACTCTGCATCAAAGCCACTTGGTACAACACCACCATTAATAGAGTTACTTATTCTGTTAGTTAATTCTTCAATAGAAGTAAAGTCTTCTTGATAAGTTACTTCTTTTTGATAGCTTATTGTGCTTGAATACTCTGTTTTACCTGCTTTATATGTAGTAGCAAGTGGAGAAAGAAGTTTTGCAAGCTGAGAAGAACCACTGATACCTTGAATTTCAAATTCATGACCAAAGTTAGCTTCAATTGCAAATTTACCCTCTTTAAATGTCATAGTTGCAATAGGTGTACCGTTAGTATTTTGTGCAGAACCAACGTGTTCTTTTGTAGCTTGAGCAAATATATTGTTTACTTCTTGTAAGAAATCTTCAATAGAAGTATATTTACCATCACCCGGTGTACCACCACCAAGAGAGCTGTAGTTTAATGAATATGTAGAACCATTAATTCTGAATGTAACGTTACCGTTAAGTTCACTGATACCTAAAGATGTACCATTTTCATCAGAAAGTTCACTCATAGCAGTATATAATGATGGGTTAGCTGAAATTCTTACTTTTTCACCTTCAGCTAAGTCCATAGCTGCACCTTTACTGCTAAGCATAGTGCCTATATCTTGTTTACCTGATGCTTGAGTTAAAAGTTTACCATATGTTACAGTAGAAGCTGTAGCGTTAGTATCTAATGCACCAGACATATTGATTTCTGTAGATTCTTTTGGTTTCATAACTTGGTAGTTAGTACCTAATACAATATCACCAACACCAACTTGTTTATTCATAACACCAGTATCTGGGTCTGCCATCCAGCCTTGTACTCTATACCCTGATGGAGTAGTTAATGTGTTTGTGTTATCAAAGTTAAAGTCCCCAGCACGAGTATAGTAGTTTTCACCAACACCCTCACCGCGAACTACGAAAAAGCCTGTACCTTGAATAGCTAAGTCTGTAGTACTTTGAGTTGATTTTACAACACCTTGAGCAAATATATTATCAACTGCTGCTAAATATACACCGTTACCAACTTGACGAGGGTTAATACCACCTCTTGAATCTGTTGGTGTTTTACCACCAATTAAAGTTTGGCTCATTAAATCTTGGAAAACTGCACGTCCCATTTTAAAACCAATGGTATTTACGTTTGCAATATTGTTACCTAATACATCCATTGCTTTTTGGTTTACATCTAAACCACTAACTGCATTATACAATGACCTTAACATGAAAGCACCTCCGAATGCTTCGATAAGTAAAATTTAGCGCTCCTTCCAAATTTTACCCAATCTTTTTAATTTCTTTTATTTTTCTTTTATTTTTTATCTAATTCTATATTTTCCTAAATAGGATTGTTTTGCATTTGTATCTGTTTCAGCTGTGCCACCGTCTTCACCTTCTGTTCCGCCTGTACCACCAGTTGAACCACCGTCAGAGCCACTAGAGCCTCCGTCTGACCCACCAGAACCACCATCACTAGGTTCTGGGTCATAAACAGAGTAAACATACTCGCTGGAAACAACCCCTGTACCAATATCAAAGTATAAAACACCGCCTGACATTTTAACACCTTGAACGATACCTGTACCATATTCCTGTACTTCTATCATTTCACCGCTTGTATTATAAGCTTGAACTTCAAAATAGTATGTGCCATCAGGAACTTCTACACCACCAACACCTGTACCATCCCAGTGGATAACGTTTTCACCGCTTACTAAATCTTTATCTGGTTTAACAACTGCAACCACTGCACCTTCTTCGTTATAAATGTTAATTTGTGCTTTGCCAGCTGCTGCATCTTCTGCCAAATAAAAGGAAATATTTTTTAAACTGTCACCACCAACTGTTACTGTGTTTGTTTGGTATTCAATTTCTTTACCAATGAACCCAGCACCAGCAGTTAAAGAACTGTTATTGTAAGACTGCATAGCTAAGTACTCTAACATTTTCTCTAATGAAGAATTCATAGTAGTCATCTCATTTAATTGAGAAAATGCAGTTGTTTGACTCATAAACTCAGCATTATCTGTTGGGTTTAATGGGTCTTGGTTTTGAAGCTGAGTAACAAGCAGGTTTAAAAAATCCTGTTGGTCAAGCTCTGCATCACCTACGCCATCTTTTGTATTGTTTACTTGCTGAGTCACTGTTGTTGGCTCAAGCTTTCCTAATAAATTTGGTTGCATTTTTTTCCTCTTTACTTAAGCATAAATACCTGATGCCTTTTTATTAGCAACTTCTGTGCCAACTTCTAAATCATCACCATTATCTCTGATATTTCTTCCTTTTTGTTGCGACTGCCTGCCTGCTTTTCTGCCATGTTCATCGCTGTTTTGCCCTTTACTCATAGTATCATTAAAAGCAAACTCCATATTATCAACCACTATGCCTTTTTCAGAAAGCTGATTTTTAAACATATCGCTTTGAGCCATAATTAATTTGTGGCTTTGTTCGTTATCTGATAAAAATTTTGCAGTAATTTTGCCACCAGTTTCTATTAACTGTATTTGTAATTTACCAAGATTTTCTGGTGTTAAAACTACTGTAAGTTTAGACTGCCCTTTACTAACAGATGACTGCATAGTGCGTACAAGCCTTTCAATATCCCTTACATCTTTCACATTATAAGGTGTTTGAGCTTCTTTTGTCTGAGCAGTTTCGTATTTTGCATTTGCTTCACTGCTTGATTTTAAGAAGTAGTTGAAATTATTTCCCTTATCTTGAGTGTTAGTAGAAAAATTTTCCCCTGCTTTATTTTGCATGAAAATATTTTCTTTCTGAGCATTATTATTTGAAAGCCCTTTAGAAGTATCTGTTAAGTTTACAGTATTAGCTTTTGCATCAATTTTTTCCTGAGCCTGCCCTCTTAAACTTTCTGATACTTCCACATTTGCAGTTTTAAATTCTTTTTTAATATCTTTTAATGATGCAGCATCTGACTGTTTTGCTGTATCTTTTGTGATTTTTTCAGAATTTTCTTTTCCAGTTAAAACTTCGTCAATTCCTGCTTCCTGCACACTTTCTTCATCAAGAGATTTAATAACTTCTTCGCTGGATTCAATAACTTCCATATTAGCTATTTCTTCTTGAGAATTATTTACATTTTTATTTACAACTGTTTCACTTTTTAATGGAGTACTTTGTTTTGTTTCTTCTTTTACATCGTTAGTGTTAGTAAGCTGTGCTTCATCAGGCGTAACTTCTGCTTCCTTATCTGCTGCTAATAAATTTTCTGCTAAATCTTCAGTTTGTTTTTCTGGCATTGAAGCAGTATTTTTCACATCAGTTGTAGTAGCTTTTAAGTCTGATAATGAAGTTTTTTGATTTTCTGCAACTAATACATTTTCAACTTTAACACTCTCTACTTCAGTTTCACTACCTGCATTAATCATCTGCATATTTTTATTGATTACATCAGTTTCTAAAACCTCAGCAGTATTTTCCATATTTAATAAATCAGCACTTTGTTCTACATTATCTTCTTCAGCAATATTAGTATTTGCTTCACCTTCTTTTAAAGCATCTTTAATAAGAGAAAGAATATCTTTTGCTAAAGTTAATTTTTCACTTCCTGTGCTTTCATTTTCATTAACTGCTTTATCTACAAGTGATGCAATATCATCAATAAGTTTCGATAATGCTTCACTATCTAATTTTGTATTACCATTTTCTAAATCTGATGCAACTTCTTGAAGTTCTTTATTATCTTCTGTAGTAAGTTCAACTTTAATATTAGAAGTTTCATTAGTTTGCCCAAGAGATGCAATTCTTTCTTTTAATACATTTAATGCACTATCAAGAGATTCATCATCACTGCCATTCATTAAAGCATTAGAAAGTTTTGATAAAATAGAAGCCTCATCCATAGTTTGAGTATTTAATAATTCAAGATTAGATGAAGCGTTATTTAAGTAATCAGAAAGTTCAGCTAAATCTTCTTGAGGAAGATTTTTTAAAGTTTCTAATATACTTTGTAATGTTTGTTTTAATTCATCGCTGATTTCTAAATCTTCCACCATTAAACCTGCATCAACATTTTCACTTTCTTCTTGGCTTACACCTTCAGTAGATGCTTGTTTAGATGCAGTTTGTAAAAGAAGCAGTAAATCTTTCATAGAAACTTCTTCTTGTTTATAATCTTCTGCCACATGGATTACTTCTTCTTGTGGAGCATTAGATTCTTGAATATTATTTTGAACGCTTTGACCTAAATTTCTAACATCTTTTTTCTCTAATACATTTTTGCCTTCAATATTATTTTCTTCTTTTCTATTTTTTCTGCCAACATTATTATTTTCATTATTATATGATTTATTTTCTACAGCTTCATAAGCCTGCCTGTCTTCATCATATCTGTTATTTTTTTTAGCATATAATGAATTATTATTTTTTTCGCTGTAGGAAGATGTTTCCTGTTTGCTGTATGGTGAAACTGAATTTTTTTCACTGTAAGTTGTATATGAGTTTTTCTCACTGTATGATGAAACAGAATTTTTTTCCCTGTAGGATTTAATATCCACTTCATTACTGCTTGAAGATGATGATAACAGGTTATTTTTCTCCTTCATATCCTCCATTAAAGATTTGAAAGAATCGCCTGTAATATCAGTATTTTCAGCAAATGCTGGTAATAATGACTGGCTGTTATTTGTGTTGTCTAATGCTTTGATGTTTATCATGGTCAAACCTCCACGCCATAATACAAGCAAAAAACAAGCCAAAATATAAATTGAATTATTTAAGAAATTATAAAATAAGAAAAAATATTAGATTAAAGAAGCATTTAATAAATATTTTATATAAACTCTGTGGACTAAATATTTCATAGCAGTTTCTTTATATTTATCAATCTGATTAAGTTCTATAAACCTTGCAAATTCACTGCCATTTAGTAGTGCAACAGGTAAATAAAAAGAAAAATCACTATTTATATTACTTTGTTCACCTAATACCATATTAAATGTAAGCTCACACTCAATATTTGCCCTGCATATATAATCAGGCTTATTCTGTAAAAATAGTGTTATATAATTTTTTTGATTATCTTCTGTTTCAGGGATTAAAATATATACATCTTCATTTCTAGGGTTTGTAAATTTTAATGTAAAATTCTTTGTAACTTCAGATTTTTTAATGGAAATAGGAGTGTTATCTATTATTATTTCATAAACTACTACTAATTCATTATTTATTTCATTGATTATATCATCAATAATTTCTGCACTTGTATTATTTTCTACTTTTTCATCCATACATCCAGCAAAAATCAAAATAAAAATAAGTAGTAAAGCTTTCATTAATAACCCTTAGGAGCATATGGGTTTCTATATCTGCCTTTATTTTTACTGTCAAAAACAAAAAGCATTTTACCATAGTTTATGGCTTGGGCTGGGCATATATGCAGGCATGCAAAACACAGTGTACATTTTTTCTGTTTCCATACTGGTTTATTATCAATTATCTCAATAACACCAAGTGGGCATATTTTTTCGCACTTTTTACATGCTGTACACATATCAGACACTCTAAATTTAGATGTGTTTCTATAATAGGAATACATAGGATATAAAAGCTTTGTTTCAAGTAAGGCAAATTTATTTTTATTTGTATTAAAATCACCTTTCTCTTGAGCTTTTATATGGTTTAATATATTTTCTGTTTCTATTTTTGCTTTTAATACTTCCTTATCTCTTTTATCTTTATCTGGTATTTTAAAAATTGGTACAAATATATCTATCTGCTGAATAGAAAAAACAGCAGATAGCTTTACATGTATATTTTTCAGTAATTTTTCAAACTCTTTCGGTGCATTACCAGTATCACCACCACAGGTGAATACCACATAAACATAGGTATCATCGTTTGTTTTTAACTGCATATTATTAATAAATTCAGTAACTAAATATGGCACTCCCCAAAAATGAACAGGGAAAACAAAACCACAAGTACCATCTGCTCTGGCATCAAAATTCATCTCTCTTTTTTTAAGAGCATCAGCCATGGAGATAAGCGGAGTATCTAAACCAACTGATAACATATTTGCTACATAGTAGCTGTTTCCTGAGCCTGAAAAATAAAATACCATACACTTGCCTTTTATTAACTTTTCATATTTATAAACTGCAATGGAAGGGGCAAATCAAGCCCTTTTAAAAGCTGAATTACAGCCTGTAAGTCATCTATTTTTTTGCCCTGAACTCTCACTTTATCATCCATAATGGAAGCCTGCACTTTCAGTTTGCTCTCTTTAATAGCAGAAGTGATTTTTTTAGCAGTATCTTTATCTATACCTTCTTTTATTTTCACTTCCCTTTTAAGCATAGCTCCGCCTGCTTTTTCCACATCAGAAAATTCTAAACATCTAGAATCCACATTTCTTTTTGTAACAGCAGAAATAAGCATCTCCCTAAGCATTTCTATTTTCATTTCATCTGAAGTTAAAATTTTAATAACCTTATCTTTTTTATTTAGCTCTACTTCAGTATTAGACCCTTTAAAATCAAAACGGGTATTTAATTCTTTTTTTAAGTTATTGCAGGCATTATCCATTTCCTGCATATTTACTTCGCTTACTGCATCAAAAGACGGCATCTATCCTCCAAAAATTTAAAAAGTATAATCTATTACTCCACTGCCAATAACAACATCACCACTATATATGGCAGCAGTCTGCCCCGCAGCTGGTGCAAACTGATAATCATTAAAAAGCAGTTTTGCTCTATTATCTACAAGCCTTTCTAAAAGGCATGGTTCATCTTTCATCCTGTACCTAAGTTTTGCTGTAACATATGTCATATAAGGAGTATCTGGATAAAACTGGCAGTCTTTTAAAGCAACACCTTTATAAAATACTTCCTTTTTCACACCAAGATATACATCACCAGATTTAGAGTCTATATACTTTACATATAAAGGCTCTTTATAGCTAACATCAAGCCCACGCCTTTGCCCCGGTGTGTAATTATATATCCCCTTATTTTCACCAACTATTTTACCATTTAATATAAAATTGCCTTTTCGTGGGTTTTTTATATATGGTTTTAAAAAATCTCTATAATCATTATCCTGCAAAAAGCAGGCTTCTTGTGAATCCTTTTTCTCTGCTACTTTTAAATTATGCTTTGCAGCTATCTCCCTGATTTGAGATTTTTGCATATCACCAAGGGGAAATTTAAGCAGGTTTACATGGAAAGGCTCTATCATAGATAAATAATATGACTGGTCCTTATCAGCAAATGCTGCCTTTTGTATATGGTACTGCTCGCCTATTAATTTTGTTTTAGCATAATGACCTGTTAAAATATATTTGCAGTTATGACGCTGCATTTGGTCAAACAAATATCTAGTTTTTGCTATTTTATTACATTTAGCACATGGGTTTGGAGTTCTACCCATTTTATATTCCCTAATAAAGTAGCCTATAATATCTGGCACAAATGATTCTGTATAATCTGCTAAATGCCACTCAATATCTAAATCTTGTGCCATATTTTTAGCATCAGTATAAAAATCATTATTACTATCAAACATCTGTAATGTAATACCTATTGGGATAAGCCCTGAAAGTTTTGCCATTAAAGCAGTAACAGAACTATCCACCCCGCCAGACATAGCAACTATTACACGAGAACCTTTTTCAATTCCTAATCTATCTAAATCTATCATCATTACCTATTATATATATTATTCACGGATATTATATATTATTTTTTTAGGATAAGCAAACAATTTTGTATTATTATAAGAACATAGCTTCTTACTACTTTTTATTTTCTAATAAATCATAAATAAGTTTTGCTGCTGTTTTTGATGGAGTTTTCCCTATAAATTGCTGAGATATTTTTGCAAGCTCACTTTTTATATTATCTAAATTATCCAGTGCTTTATTATATGCTGTTATAATAAGTTCTTTTTTTGCACTGCCTTCACCAATACAGTGGACTTCTGGTAAAAACTCATAGCCTGCCATAATATTTGGAAGCCCAATAGTTCTTAGGTTTGATAATTTCTTTGCTAAAAATACATTTATTTTTGAAGCAGAATATACAATTATCATAGGTCTTTCCATAACTGCTGTTTCAAGAGTTACTGTGCCAGAGCATGCCCATATGAAATCACTGTATTTAATAATATCATACTGAGCTTTTTCCAACACTTTTATATTTGATTTTTCTTTCACATAGCTCATTAATAAATCTTTATCAATATTATCTGCCTTGCTTATTACAAAATCAATATTATCATACTCTAAAGCTGCATCCATAAAAGCTGGCATTAAAAGGTTTATTTCCTTTTTTCTGCTGCCGGGAAGTATTCCTATAATTTTCCTGTCACCTTTAAAAGAAGTTTCTTTTAAAAACTCTTCCTTATTTTCAAACCTAAATTTAAAGTTATCTATTATAGGGTTGCCCACATAGTAAGCATTCACCCCTTCTTTTTCAAAATACGGCATTTCAAAAGGAAATATTGATATAACCATATGACAGTAGTTTTTTAAAGTGAATATTCTTGAATAATGCCACACCCAAAACTGTGGTGCTACAAAATAAATTACAGGTATATTATATTTTTTTAACTTTTTAGCAAGACGCAGGTTAAAACCGGGATAATCAATTAATACTACAGCATCTGGCTTTTCTGCCACAATAGCTTTTTCAATGGTAGAAAACATTTTAAATATAAATGGCAGTTTCTTAAATACTTCCACAAACCCAATAATAGCCATATCTCTGTCTGTAAAATACTGCTTTTGCCCTAAAGCTTTTAAATTAACACCTCCTGTGCCATAAAATGAAGCTTTAGGATAAAGTTTTAAAAGCTCTTTTGCTAAATTTGCCCCATGCACATCCCCTGAGGCTTCCCCTGCTATTATAAAAAATTTCATAATACACCTTTATATTTTAGTAGCATATATTATTAACTTATTATCCACCCTGTCAATAGAAATATAGTTTTTAGTTAGTGTAGATTTATTATATAACTTTATTTCTGTAACAGTGGATTTTTTATCTATCTCAATCTTTTTAAAAACAGCACCTTTTAATTTTGCCTTATTTGCTACCCTGTTAATAATATTATACCTGCCGTTTAATATTACTTTCGTATAGCTTGGAGTATTACTTATAGAAACCACATCTACATTAGATGAAGTTTCTAATATAATTTTTTGGCGTGTTAATGTTTTATCTTCTGATATATTTGTGATTAATGGGTTATTTTTATTTTCTTTTAATGAAAGAGATATACCGTTTTCTATATTATTTATAAAAACATCACCTTTTATATTATTAATAAAATATCTTATGCGTTTTGGGTATGATAATAATACTGGAGAAGAAATATTTTTACAAATTGTGCTGTTTGAATAGCCTTTTTTTAGTGATACATCAAAAATATCTATATACTTTTGACCGTTATAGAGTTTTCCATAAGTTGAACGCAACGCTCCATTACTTTTTATAATCACTTCTTTATTTAAACATTCTATACTTTCTATGTATGATGCTTTTTCTTTTGAAATATTTTCTATAAAATCTCTTTGGTTGTATATAAATAGATTATCGTTTTTTTGGGATAAAACGCCATTTTCTGCAAAATAAAGTATTACTTCTTTATTATTTTTCTTAATAACTGGCACATCTTTTTTTATAGTGTTTTCAGCATTTGGAGAAAAAGAGGAAAAACTGCCATTATTTACTGATATTTTCCATACTTTTTTATCAAGCTGCTTATAATCATACTTACAGCCGTTATCCTTAAAACTAATGCGTATATTTTTATTATCTTCAATAAGCTGCACAGCAGATACAGTGCAATTATTTGCAGTAATATTATTACTTTTTAATGCACAGGAGGAAAGAAAAATACATAAGAATATTAGTAATATTTTTTTCATCTGATATTAGTACACAAGCCCATGAAGTGCAAGCCCTAAAACTACAGAATAGCTGTATTTTTCATCGGGACGAATTTTACCTGTACTTTCAGGCAGTACTATAAATTCCCAAGGGTTTAAGTATTCTACAGGCACAGCATATTTTTCACGAAGTGATTTTTCAAGCCCAAAGGTTTGGCACGCCCCACCAGATAAATATATATGATTAGGTAGCGAGCCACCACGAAGCAGGTAGAACTTTAATACATAATCTACTTCCTGTATAAATTCTATGGAAAAAATCCTGTCTAATGTAGTGCGTACTTTATCTGGGTCAGAATGCTCTTCTGGGTTTATTTTTATTTTTTCAGCTAGTGCATCATCTACTTCTAAATCGTGTTTTATAAGGTCTGTAAAATATTTACCACCACGGCTTACTTCCCTGCAGTATTCAAAAAAACCATTTTTCATTAAAATTACAAAAGAACCAATGTAGCCCACATGAAGTATCATCTGAGTTTCTGAGTTATTATCCTTTTTTAATGCTCTAAAAAGGCGTACTATTGACATGGCTTCTGCCTCTATTGCATAAGGGATTAATTTGGCAGATTCTATTACTGACACAAAGTCTGTTATAACATCTTTTTTAGCTGCCGTCATTACTATACTTGTATGGTTATATAAATCTTGAGAAGGCAGAGCTTCAAAATCTATACCCATTTCTTCTGGCTCTACACAAGCATACTGGTTTGCTATCCAGCGAAATTCTCCTAAATCACCAAGGCTGTCATTATTTACAAGCATCTTCCTTACTAAAACAGACGGACCTTTTAAGGCAACCGCTACTTTATTTGTAGGAAATGTTTCGTCTATTGTTTCTAGTATTCTATTTACAAGTTCACCATAATCATTTATAGCACCGTTTTCGGTAACAACACCTTCAAATGTTTTGTTACGAAACCTGTCTACAACAAAACCTGTTTTTGTAGGGCTTAAAAGCACTGCTTTAATGGCATTTGTACCGATATCAAGCCCTATATGATACTTATTAGACATAGAAAACTCCACTTATTAATCTATATAGTTACTTCTCTAAAAAAACAGCTTTTAGCACCTGTATGGCAGGCAACCCCCTGCTGTTTTACAATATATAAAAGGCAGTCCTCATCACAGTCTACCATTACTTTTACTATTTTTTGAAAATTAAGAGAGGTTTCGCCTTTTTTCCACAGTGATTTTCTACTGCGAGAATAGTAATAGGCATAACCTTCTTTTAAAGTCAGCTCTAATGCTTCTTTATTTGCATAAGCCTGCATTAATATTTCTTTTGTATCATCATCCTGCACAACAACAGGTACTAACCCATTACCCTTTTCAAAATCTATTTCTATATTCATATTCCTAATCACCATTACTAACAAATTCTAGGCAGAAGCTCACCCGGTGGCAAATCAACCACTCTTTTACCGCCAGAAATTGTGTTTAATATTACTCTAGCATCATCTGTTACACTGCCTATAATTTTAGCATTTTTCCCTGTATCACTTTTATGAAGTGCATCTAACACTTTTTCTGCATCTTCCTCACTTACTATAATTACAGCAGCCCCTTCGTTTGCAACACTTAATGGGTCATAACCTAAAGTTTCACAAAGCTCTGCCACATCCTGCCTTAAAGGGATATTTTCTTCATCAATAATAAAGCCTTTACCGCTTTTTTCTGCTATCTCATTTAAAACAGCAGCTACTCCGCCCCTTGTGGCATCTCGTGAAAATTTTATATTATACTCATAAATATTGCTCATCATATGGTTTAAGCAGGCACAGTCGCTTTTAATATCACCATTAAACCCAAACTGACCACGTTCAAGCATAATAGCCATGCCATGACGTGCAATATCTGAAGTAACAATAACTTTATCACCTGTTTTTACATTTACATAATGATTTAGTTTTTTTACTACATCACCAACACCACAGGTATTTATAATAACACCATCAACTCCGCCACGCTCTACAACCTTTGTATCACCGCAGACTATTTTTACACCTGCAATTTTAGCTTCAATTGCTGCACTTTCTACAATCTGCTCAAGTTTATCTAAACTATAACCTTCTGCTACAACTAAAGCAAATGATAAATAAAGTGGTTTTGCACCGCTTACAGCTAAATCATTAACAGTGCCGCAAACAGAAAGTTTGCCAATATTGCCACCATTAAAAAATTCAGGGCGTACAACAAAAGAATCTGTGGTAAAAGCACTACTGACACCTGTCTTTATATATGAAGCATCACCTAAATTATCTATTATTTCGTTATCAAAATGTTTTAATATTATATCTTTTATAAATGATGAAGTCTGTTTGCCACCACCACCAATAGAAAGAGTAACTACCTTTTCACTCATATTTCACCAAGCTTATATTTATAATATGCAGCACAAGTGCCCTCACTTGAAACCATACAAGGACCAACAGGCTCTTCTGGAGTACATTTTTTACCAAAAAGCCCGCAGGCTGACGGCTTAATTTTACCTGTTAATACCTGACCACATTTACACCCTTTTATTTCTGTAATATCTTTCGGTACAAGATTAAACCGTTTTAAAGCATCATACTCTGCATATTCTTCTTTTATACCAAGTCCACTTTTTTCAAGTTTTCCAAGCCCACGCCAAGTGGCATCATTATCATAAAATACAGTAGATAATATATCTCTTGCTGCTTGACTTCCCTCATCAGGAACAACACGCCTGTATTTATTTACTGTATGAAATTCACCCTTATTTACCTGCCCTATTATTTCATATATTGCATCAAGCATCTCCACAGGCTCAAAACCTGCCACAACTGCTGCTTTTTTGCTGGCAATAATAGGGTCATACAAAGATATACCAGTAATAGCTGTTACATGCCCCGGGCATAAAAACCCGTCTAAATGAAGCGATGTATCACTTAATATTAACTCAAATGCTTTTGGCATTGTTTTGCAAAATGATAAGACAGATAGATTTTCTATATTTTCCTTTTTTGCTTGCATAATTAAAGCTGCCACAGTAGGTGCTGTAGTTTCAAAGCCTATACCTAAAAATGTATAATGTTTATCTGGCGATGCTTTTGCAAGCTTTATAGTATCCAGTGGCGAATATACAACAGATACATCTGCCCCATGGGCTCTTTTATCCATTAAAGACTGCCCATTACTGCCGGGAATTCTAAGTAAATCACCAAAACTAACAACAGATACACCCTTATCTATCAGCTCAAAAAATAAATCTATCTCCCCTTGGCTTGTAACGCAAACTGGACAGCCCGGACCTGAAACCAGCTCCACATTTGAAGGCAGCATACTTCTAAGCCCAGAACGAGCAATTGCCATAGTATGAGTACCGCAGACTTCCATTATTTTATAATGCTTATCCTCTTTTGCTTCATTTTTTATGGCATTACTTAATTTTAAAGCTGTTTCTTTATCTCTAAATGGAATGTTTGGATTCATCAGTATAGTCCATTAAAAATTCTAAAGTTTCTTTTGCTTCTTTTTCATCAATTATAGAAATAGCAAACCCAGCATGCACTACAACCCAGTCACCAACTTTTGCCTGACCGTTAAGAAATATAGTTGATATCTCTCTTTTTGTGCCTGCCACATCAACAGTTGCAATAAACTCATCAAGTTTTTCAATTAACCCCGGAAACCCTAAACACATAAGCCCTCCTAATATGCTATATACGTTTAATTAATCTTATGGATATTGCTGTAATAATACCAGCCAAAAAACCACCAATATGAGTATAATAAGCCATATTGGATATATTTATATACCTGTGTTTAATACCTATATTTTCTTGAAAAGAACGCAGGTACTCGTTTAAATTATATGTCTGCTCTAAATACCATAAAACTAATTGAAAAGTAAAAAAGAGCATTACAATCACTATAGCAGGTATATTTCGTATTATTGCATAAATTATTAAAAATATAAATGTTTTTATTTTAGAAAATGGGAAAAATACTATAAACATACCCATAATACCTGTTACAGCACCACTTGCACCAATTACAGGATATTCTAATTCAGGCATCATAAAAGCTTCCACAATAACAGCAACTATTCCCAAAGCAATATATGTGGTGAGAAATTTTAATGTACCTAACTTATCTTCCACATTTTTACCAAAAACATATAAAAAATACATATTGATTGTAACATGGAAAATATTGCTGTGTAAAAACATATATGTAAAAAAAGACGCCATTTTTTCATCTAAGCCGATAATATCTGAAGGCATGGAAAGTTTTAAAGGCATAAACCCATGGTCTGCAAACAATAAACCATGATAATTAATTTTAAAATATAAATAAACTGCAAAATTAATAATTATTAAAAGCCATACCCCATATGGTCTTTTAGTGACGGGTATATCTGTTTTTAGCGGAAACATAAATCCTCACATATTTATGAGTAGCATTATATCCATATATAAAATAAATGCAAATATTTTATGAAAAAAGCATACATTTAAGAAATAAAAGGGGCATAAAGCCCCTAATAAATTGGAATTGTGTAATAAATGATTGTTGATTGATTTGCGTATTAATTTGTCCTTGTATAACTCATTAAGCCTGAAACATTGCCCCATGGGTTTACATGAACATAAAATGAGTTATCACTGCCGTCTTTTACATACACTCTGTATGATATGTATCTTCCACCACGGTTTGAAAAACTTTCAACACTATCAATAGAATAACCTTTTAAACCTTGAAGAGATTTTTCTGCAGCATTTTTTGCCTGCTCAGCAGTTATAACAACTGGCTCACCCTGCTGATTAAAACCCTTACCACCCATAAATTTTGGGCCACCAAAAGCACAGTTTTTATTATTCATACAGTTTGCAATACCCATATTGTTTATATATGACTCTGTAACAGGTCCAAAAACCCCTCCAAAAGGTGTTACAAAGAAATACATATTATTTTCCATACCGTCTTTTGCAGCCACTTTATATGCGGTGCCTCTTCTCACAGGCACTTCTTCTGCTGATAATACAGTATAATTTTTCAATGTTGATGCTTTCTGCCTTGCAAGCTCTTCTGCCTGAGATGCTGATGTAACAGTTACATCAGCTTGCCCTCTACCCATTTGAGCAAAAGCTATAGAACCAAGTGCAAGCACAATAAAAGCAATAAACAGTAACTTTTTCATAATCTACCTCATTATAACTTATTATTTAAAAAGAATTACTTCACCCCATGGGTTTACATGGTATTCATAGTTTCTGCCACTTTCATCAGTAACATTAACTATATACATTGTGCCTCTTCTACCTTGACCTTCTGTAGCAGAAACAACTTTTGCTCCCTTTAAATTAGTTGCCTGCTTTAATACAAGAGCTTTTGCCTCATCTACATTTGCTACAGAGTTTGCAGTAGCAGCAGGACCTCTGCCCATACCTCTACCCATGCCCATTTGTGCGTAAGCTGCACAACTAAAAGCCATTACTAACATTACAGCTAAAGAAATTACTTTTTTCATATCTATGCTCCTTTTTATAACAGTTAATATTTCTTACTGCCTTATGTTTATATGACATATGATAATAAAAAAAGTTTATGAAATTTTAAAAAAAATAGATAAAAAAAAAGGCGAAGAAAATCTTCGCCAAAAATCGGGGCGACAGGATTTGAACCTGCGACATCCTGTTCCCAAGACAGGCGCGCTACCCCTGCGCTACGCCCCGCTGAGATGTTATGTATATATTAAATAAAATATATTGTCAACATATTTTTTAAAAAAATTATTTTTTTATGTTACCTTTTACCGTGATTTACGACTATAATAAAAAAAATTTAATAGAAATAAAAAATTATTAGACATATAGTATAAATAGTTATATAATAACAGATAGTTATATAATAGTAGACAGTTGTATAATGATTTAAATGAATAAGGGTATAATATGCAGATAATAATGAATTCATCTATTGCGAAACTTTTAAACCAGTCACCACTTCCTGCTGTTATCATTAATGGAGAATCAGCCAGTATGTGGTATAATGATGCCTATATTAACCAGTTAAAAGATTACCCTACTTTAATGGATGTATTAAAGAAAATATTTTTGTTTGATGAGCAAAAAACTTATTCATTTATTAATACTAAAGCCAATGAAAAAATAAGTACTGTTTTTAATAATATTAAATATCATTTACATAAAGAATATAGAAAATCTATTAACTTTACTATCATATCAATTATATCAGAAGATAAATACGCTTTTAATAATGATGGCGGCCGTACGGTAGAATATTTCTTTATGCATATACCACAGCCTTCTGTTATTTTTGATTTTAATACTAGAAAAGTAGAAACAGCAAACCACGCATTTTTAAAAATGTGCGGGCTGCCTATTGAACACATTAAAAGTATGTATATAGCAAGCCTTTTCCCAGAAAGTGCTCATTTAATTAATAACTTCCTTAATTCTCAAACACCTTATTCAAAAACATTTTTAATAAACCAGTATAACCTTGAAAATAATAAAATAATGATTTTTGAAGTAATACCTATAATAAAAGAAGAAGAAAACAATACATATAAAGTTACATTTATGTTAAGGGATATTTTTGGGGAAATAGAAACCCAAAGAGACCAAATTAGTGAAGATTTTTTAAAATACCAGTTTTTAACTCGTTCCATATCTGACAGTATGCTTATAGTAAACGGCGGTATGATTATGGATGTTAATAATGCTGCATGTCAGTTGTGGAAATATGAAAAAGAAGAACTGATTAATAAACCGTTATCTATGCTTATTCCTGATGCTGCAAACTATATTGATAATGCGTCTACTGTTAAAGGCAGCTCTATTCGTTTTGTTGGTGTTAAAAAGGATAAAACTCAGTTTAATGGTGCATTAAGAGTACAGGCTTTTGATAACTTTAATAAAAAATCTATGGTTTATATTATTAGAGATTTAACTGACCATATAGCTGTTGCACGTATTATGGAAGAACAAAGTGATTTTACATCTGTTATATTTAATACTCAGCCTAATATGATAGCAGTGTTTAATGATGAACATATGCTTACACGCTGCAATAAACTGTTTTTAGATTTTTTTGGCTATGAATCTATTGAGGAAGCAATACATAATATTGGCGATATATCTTCAAGATTTATTGCTGGCGATGATAAAATGTTTATCAGCAGTGAACATAAAAATGACTGGTTTATACTTCCTATAGAGCATCCTAATTTAGAATATATGGTTGGTATGAAAAATGCCCAAGGGGTATATAATATTTTCAGCCTTAAATCTACATTAATGGAAAATGAAACAAATACTTTTTATGTGGTATCTTTTACTAACATTACAGAAATTATAGAACGTCAGCACTGCTTAAAAGAAGCAAATAATATTATAGCATCATTTAATGATGATATGAAAAGTATAATAGAATCTAATATGCTTACATTAGCACAATATCAGAAACTAGCTACCATTGGTACAATGATTAGCTTTATTACTCACCAGTGGAAACAGCCTCTTAATGCTATTGGGCTTATTGCACAAAATACTGAGGATATCTTAACAGAAGATGATGAGTTTGATAGAGATGATATTGTTGGTATGATGCAGTCTATTATGAACCATATTGTTTTTATGTCTGAAACCATGGAAAACTTTAAAAACTTCTTTAAACCAGAAGATGTAAGCGTTCCATTTGCAGTTATATCATCCATTAAATCAATAATGAGCCTTTTAACTCCTGCACTTAAAAAAAGCAATATAGAAGTAATATATGATATGCCGCAGGAGCTGGAAAGAGTCCGCGTCTTTGGCTTTATTAATGACTTAAAACAAGTGATTATGAATATTATTGTAAATGGTAAAGATTCTATTACTCTGCGTAAAGAAAGTGAGCCAGAATTAAAAGGGCAGATAATAATAAAACTTCATACAGTAAACGATGAACGCATTATTATTTCTATCATAGATAACGGTACTGGTTTAAGCGAAGAAACTATTAAAAAAATCTTTGAAATGCACTATACCACAAAAGGTGCTAACGGAACAGGTATAGGAATGTATATGGCACAAATGATTATTGATAAAATGGAAGGCACACTGGTTGTTGGTAACAGAAATGACGGAGAAAAAGGTGCTCTTATTGAAATCAATATGCCGATATATAAAGAACACTAATTTTTAAGCTGTTATTTCTGCTAAATATTCTTTATCGTAAGTTAAAAACCCTAAAAGCAGGTGTGATACTGCCAAATATAATGGATATTTATAACTTGTTTTTTTGCAGAACTCAGCCATATTTTTGCAAGCTGAGCTTATCCAGTCATACATATAATTATTTAAAAACACATACTGCTCTTTTAATACATCTTTAATATTTTCATCAAGCCCTTTATTATGCATATCAATTATAAGCCCATTCATTTCACGCATAAATAAAAGTTCCATAGAAATATGGTCATCACTTTCTGTATATCCTGCTGGTTTTTTAAACCTGCGTATTTCATAATATTCCAGCACTCGCTCCCATGGAGCATCCATTTCCATACCAGTAATTGCAACCGATGAAGAACATGGTACATTAGAAGCTCCAGTTAAAAATATTGAAGTCCACTGTATATTTAGTTCTTCTAAAAGTGCTGATTTATCATCTGCATTTTCTTCAAGTTCAACGTACTTTTTTAATACTTCTACACCATAAGATATATCATTATTATTATATTCAGAAGCAAGATTAGAAAATACTTCCACATACTTTTTACTTAACCCTATAAACTCCTGTTCCACAGGCAGCTTTAATACATATGAAAAATATTCATATATTGCTCCCCTGCCCATAGTTTCATTAAAAAAATCTTGATTATATAATTCTGCCATTGTTTCATCCTTATTATAAAAGTATGTAAAAATATATTATGCTTACCTGTTTATTACTTGATAAATCAAATAATTTCAAGTAATAAATATAAACCAAACTTAAAGCATATCTCTAAGTTTGGTTTATCCTGTTTTATTCTAATTTTGAATACTCTAAAGGCTGTAAATTTTTATTTACAGCATTCAGACTGTCAAAAAAGTTATTTATTATTTCAAACTTATACTAAGAAATATTATTCACATTATAAATTAATCTGTTTAACTAAATTTGGAGCATGTATCCAAGTTTAGTTACCATCAAGAGCCTAATAAATGCGGTGAGCATTATTAGGCTGGCAAAAAACTGGCGAAAAAATGTATTTTTTCGCCAAGATAAAGGCTGCAAATTTTCATTTACAGCCTTTATATAATTTAGAATTTTTTAGGTTTTGCCCTAAATAAAAAGTTTGGTTTTGTTTCCATTTTAGATGCAGTATCTTCATGGTTATATGCCATTAATACTGTATCTCTTGCACTTTTTGCATCAGGGTATTTTTTCATTAAATAATCATAAGTACCCCAGTCTAATGCACGTGCAAGGCATGAAGCAACACATGCTGGCTGCAGGCCTTCACCAGAAGTTACCCTGTCCCAGCACATATCACATTTTCTCATTTTATGCCCTTCCATTACAGTATCCTGTAATATATTTTCATCTTTTGGCTCTTGAAAATCATCTGGTATTTGTGGTGCTTTATATGGGCATGCTGCAATACAGTCCCCAACACCTTGGCATATGTTTTCATCCACATACACAATACCAGTTTTTTCATCTTTAAATATAGCCTCTGTAGGGCAAGCGTTCATACATTTTGGGCTGTCGCAGTGGTTACAAGAATATACAGATATAAAAGCCTGCATATTTGGCCATGTACCAGATTCTGCATCATGAAGATTACGCAGTTTTGCTCTGCCCGGTTTTAACTGCTGCCAGTCTTTGCAGGCAACAACACAAGTTTGGCAGCCCATACAGCGTGTCTGGTCAAAAAAGAAATATAATTGGTCTTTTACTAAATTTTCAGCCATAATAGTCTACCTCACTTATGCTTTTGAAATTTTAACACGGCAGTCGTTAGCTAATGTCATACCTTGAGCCATACGAGAAGGCCTTGTGTTTGTTAATGTGTTTGCACAGCCGCCAACATCTATGTTTTTATAAGTTTTACCA
The DNA here is from genome assembly GCA_944324495.1 of uncultured Mucispirillum sp. Classification (GTDB taxonomy): domain Bacteria; phylum Chrysiogenota; class Deferribacteres; order Deferribacterales; family Mucispirillaceae; genus Mucispirillum. The sequence continues at coordinate 22,984 of CALUWN010000014.1, forward strand.
GATGGAGATGTCCAGCTTTCAACAGGGTTATACCAAGAACCATGGCCGATATATACAGCATTCGGGCTTACCCTGTTACTTACGTGAGCAGAAGCTACTATTGCACCCCTGTCGTTTTCTATAACAACTAAATCACATTCTGCAATACCTTTATCTTTTGCAGTTACTGGGTTTATCCAGCAAGTTTCATATACACCATCATCAAGTGGGTTTGCAGGGTTTATATCTGCTGTATCTATTGTTTTACCAAAATGAGCAGCATTACCTTGTGCATCTCTTTTTGAGTATTTTAACTCGTTTAAGAAACCACTTGAGTTGTGTGTAGAGTGGGAACGGTACATTATGTGCCAAGTGTTTAATGTTAAATCATAATCAGCTTTACCGTATGTTTTACCAAATGGGTGGCTGTTATCTGCGTGCCTGCCTTCAATTAATGGTATATACATAGGTACTGGATATACATATCTTGGTTTATTTGATGCTGCAGTAACTGCTGGTGTACCATTATTATTTACAGCTGATGTACTTTTTGTATAAAGTTTACCATTGTTTAATAATGCACCACCGTTAATTTTACCTGCACCACCTTGCTTAATTGTGATACCGTCATCACCTAATGTGGCAAGTGAAGTATAGTCTGTTGTATCTTCATTTATAAAATACCTTGCTTCATAGTCTTCCATATAACGAAGTGAGTATGCTTCAATTCTACCAGTGTATGTGTTTACTTTATTAGCTTTAGGGTCCTGCCTGAATTTTGCATAGAAAGTATTTACGCCTTTTTCATCATAAGCTGTGCCTAAGCCGTTTGTAAATTCGCTGTTATTTGCATAGCCTTGGTTATCTTTTAATGGGTCTTTACTTTTTACAACAAAGCCTTTTTTAGCTTCATCCCAACCCATCACTTTACCTGCTGCATTAGTTGGTTTAGTTTCAGCAGCTTCATAAGATGCTTTCCAAAAAGCTTCTTCAAATTTACCGCGGTTAGCTACTATATTATCAGCAGTAATGCCTTGAGTATCAATACCGTTTGCATAGTTTTTACCACCTGCATCGCCTGTAGCTTGAGCAAGTATAAGGCCAATTTCAAGTTCGCATAATGCTTCACCCGGTGGGTTAATAGCTTTACCAGTAAATACATAGTTTCTACCGCCACCCCAAGAGTTGCCAGAAACTGTATATCTTTCAAAACCCATAGAGCCCGGTAATACCACATCTGCAAAACGGCATGACGGAGTCATAACGTTATCGCAAACCGTAATAAAATCTAACATATTTTCTTTATCATTATCTTTTAACTGATAAATGGCAGCATGTAAGTTAGAGTTACCTGCAGTAACAGCTACCTGATTACCAGACATTTGAGTAATCCAGCCAACAGGTGTGGAAACTGTCTGATTAGAACCAGTATTCCACCTTGCAGGGCGTACTTTTTTAGGCTTAACAGCAAATTTGCCATCTTCATATACAACTTTATCTACTGTAATAGGAGCTTGAAGAGATGCTTCCACGTTTTCAAGCCAAGTAAAACAAGGTGTAACGTTTGGAGTTGTGCCCCATGCTTCCATGTTATAAGAAGTATGTAATTTACCAACACTTGGGTCTACTGTGCAGAAATTAAAGTTTGCCCTGGCACCAAGTGTATCAGCACCAGCAGTTACAGCATTAAGAGCTTTTCTATTATAACCGCCTTTTGCAGGGTCAGTTAATATATATGTGCCTTTATCTGAACTAAAGTTATCAACCACTTTTTTAGGAGCACCAGTTGCTCTTGCACCAAAACCAGCTGGTTTACCGCCTTTTTTACCTACTGAACCGTAAGATGTACCCTCTTGTCCATAGTTTCTAACAAGTGTATTAAAGCATATCCAAGAACGTACAATTTCTTCACTTTCTGTACAACGTTGGAAACCAGAGCCAGTCCATACAGTTACTTTTTCACTTAAAAAGTCATTTGCAAGCTGTTCTATTAATGCTTTATCAATACCTGTGATTTTTGAAGCCCACTCAGTATTTTTTTCAACCTGACCATAGCAGAATGTGTGTTTTTTAGCTAAATCATCATCTTTTGCAGCTGTCCAAGATTTTGTTTTGTAATCATAATCTGCAAGTTTATAGTTACGTACGTTATAGCCTATTTGGTCTGGGTAGATTGAAGCAGCTTTATTATAACCTTCATCTACAAGTTTAGTTGATTTACCAAAAATATAAGCAGACCAAGATGTACCCGGCTGAACTTTTAATACATCATTAGTTAATGTATTAAATGGAGCAGCTGCTGTGTTTTGGTATGAACTGTTTACATCTGCACCGTCTGCATCATCTGTATCAAAGAAACCAAAAAGGTATTTACCAATAGCTTTTCTTAAATCAGCAGCTGATGCATCTTTTTTAAGACCATATAAACCTTTTAATTTTGCAAGTGCATCTTTATTTGTCATAATATAGTGAACCATACCCATAACTAAGGCTGCATCTGTACCGTTTGCGATACCTACATATTTAAAATTAGGGTGGCTTTCCATAAGAGCAGCAGTTTGAGAATATCTGCCGTCAATTAAATATATTTTTGCATTTGGGTTTTTATCTTTTAATTGTGCAAGGTAATATGATATTTGAGGTGTCCACTGAGTTTCACTCATATTGTGGCCCCATATAACTATTACATCAGCATTAACTGCATCACTGTATGAGTTACTTGCTGCATCATGAGCCTGAGAATATGCATAATAACCTTGAATAATAGGTGTTACATGCTCCCAAGCTGGCCAAGAATAGTCTTGAATAGGTCCAAAAGCAGAACGGAAACCAGTATCAAAACCTTCAAAACCATGGGTAACACCACCGTCATGAGTTAAGTATGTACCAATACCTGCAACAGCTTTACCGTCCACGCCTAAAGTACCGCCAGAACCTGAAGCATAAAGCCCATAAACAGAACCATTACCACAGTTTGCTTTAACTTTTGCCATTTTAGTTTTGTAGTACTCAGAAACTTCTTTCCATGTAGCTTTTTTGAATGTGGTTAAATCACCACGAGTGCCAGTTTGAATTAAAGGATATTTTAAACGGTTTGAATAGTAAAGAGTAGATTTACGGCTTCTACATCTTGGGCAAGCTCTGTCCTGTGGGTTATCACCCTTATCTAACTCTCTTTCAACACGCTCATCTGTAACGATACGCTTAACAGCACCATCTTTTACAAATGCTTTTAAAACGCAGTTTTCACCACCGCAGTTGTGAGGAGTAGCACCCCAGAATATTTCTCCATCCAATGTGCCAGCAGCCTTGTCTGATGATAATGCAGGTGTGTAATTATAGTTGCTGTCAGTAACTACACTGGTAGTATTATCACCTGCAGCCTTTTCATCTTTTGACTTAGTACAGCCAAAAAGTGAAACGGCAGCACCAAGTGCAAGAGAACCTTTTAAAAAAGTACGTCTTGAAACTTGATTTTTTGAAATTTCTTCTCCCATACCTACCTCCAAAGATTTTGCTCATACTTGGATACTAACATAGCAAAAAATATAAATCAAATAGTTTTTTATTTTATTTCATACAAAGTAACTATGATTTTAAATATATACTAAATAAGATAATTTTAGTATAATTTAGATAAATTTACTATATTATATTATATAATATAAATTGGATACATAACTTTACACTTTTACAATATGAATATTGTATAGAAAAATAAAATTTTTTTGAATTATTTTTTATAAAAGTTTACTCTTAAAATAATATTGTGTTTTATTACTAATAAGATAGATATAAAATATATTTGAGACTTTTATAAATATTATAACCTACACTGCCACAGCAAATGAATCAATAATTTCAACTATTTCGGTGGCTTCATTTTCTGTGAAAAGTTCTAATATACCCCCATGGTTGATATATGGTGCTTTTGAAAGTATGGTTTTATCTTTAATAAATCCATTACGGCGTATATTTTCTATTAGCTGGTATATAAATTCTATTTGGTTATGGTTATAGTTATTTTCATTAATATATTTTGCAAATTTTTTAAGTATAACATCATTATCACGACCAGTGATACTTAATATAAATTCAGTTACTGGCATTTGTCCTGCTGCCTGCCTGTACTGTTCTTCTGTGCCTAAATCCTGCCATAAAATACGTTCTAAATCTCTAATATCTGCTTTTGATAATTTTTGGTTAGTATAAAGTTTATTAATAACACCACTTGTGCAGCGTTTTTTTAATTCCTGCTCTACTTTCTTTTTATAGTTTTCTAAATATTTAGTTTTAATAACAGGTTCACTTTCTGCTGCTTCTGTAACTATCATTTTATCTTCAAAATTAGTAAAATAGATTTCTTTAGTAGTGCCATCAATATACATTACAAGTGGTCTTAATATTTGCCTTATATTATCAAGTTCTTTAATACTTGTCTGTTGAGTAACCATGCCATTTGATATTTCTTCTAATAAGTCCTTATGTTTATTTACAATAGGCACTTTCTTTTCCAGCAGTTTATCAGCAATAATATTAAGCTGATTAATATATCGCATACTATTTTGCTGTCTTAAATTTGCAATCATAATGTTATATATAAGCTCATCAAATTTTAGTGATTTAATATCATCATTTATCATCGGCACACATGGTGCAAGTTTTTCAGATAATGATGTAACTTTGCTTGATGTTAAATTATCAAGTGCATTATCTTTTGAATATTCTTTTACAAGCTTTATATTCTGCCTTACACTTATATCATTTTCTGGCAGAGTTTTTATAGTATTATGCAGGTCATTTTTATATTGATTATATATTTCTTCATGTTCTTTTTTATTCTGTATAAAAAGGCATAAATCAAGCTTTTGTTCAAAAAGTTTTGCCATAATACTTTTTGGGCTGCTGTCATTATCCAGCCTGTTTTCTTCTTCGCCAAAATATTCAAAGTTATTGCATAAATCAAATATGAGAAAATGAGTTTTATCTTCCCCATTAATAAGTTGAGGGCAAAGTCTTGTACCTCTGCCTATCATCTGTATAAATTTTGAGTATGATTTTACAGGTTTAAAAAATACAAGATTTAAGCAGTCTGGAATATCTACACCAGTATCAAGCATATCAACAGATATTGCAATTCGTGCTTTATGGTCGCCTGTTGCAAACTGGTTTACAAGTAAAGTTGAATGTTCCACATAGTTATCAATTAAAATACAGTAATCAAGCAGGCTAGGAAAAGTTTCTCTAAATATTTTTATAATAAGTTCTGCATGTTTATGGTTTCTAGCAAATATTATAGTTTTTCCAAGGGTATTTCCTTCATTAATATATAGCCCATGTTTTAGTAACATTTGCAGTGCCTTTTTTATGGTATCTTTATTAAATATAGTTCTATTTATATGGCTTTCTTCTATGCTTTCAGGTACATTGCCTTCATCATCTGCAAAAAGTTCTTCGTATTCTTCTTTTTCTTCTGGGCTTAAATCTTTATAGTGTATACCTCTGTTTAGTATATCAAGTTTATAGTTTGCCACTTGATAATTTACCAGATATCCGTCATTTACAGCCTTTTCCAGTTCATAGCCATAAGTTGGGGTTCTATTTTCAAGGTCAAATATTTCATAAGTATTTCTGCCTATTTCATTTTTTGGGGTGGCAGTTAGCCCTACCAGCATACTGTCAAAATATTTGAAAATATCTTGATATTTGTTGTATATACTCCTGTGGGCTTCATCTAATATTATAAGGTCAAAATGCCCCACAGAGTATGGGTTTGCTTGTGGGTTATTAAGAAGGTTTCGCATGGTTTGGTATGTGGAAAATATAAATGGCATACTGTAATTAATTTCAGTAGAATTTTCATCATCTGATATGTTGCATAAATTAAAGATTAGATTATCTTTTAAATCTTTTGCTGCATTGTATGCCTGTTTAACAAGAGAAACCCTGTCTGCCAAAAATAATACATTTTGCACCCAGCCATAGCGGCTTAATACATCTACAAGGGAAAGTATAGTTCTTGTTTTGCCACTTCCTGTAGCCATTACAAGCAGTGCTTTTCGTCTATTTTCTTGAAAAGCAGAACATATGCTTTTTACTGCCTGTATTTGATAATACCTGTCTGCTATTTCTGGGCAGATTTCTACATTATTAATATCTTTTCTATTTTCTAAAATATTTGCAGTTTTTAATAAATCTTCTTCAGAATAAAAACCATATATTTCTCTTGGGTGATAATATCCTTCTTGCCATATAGTAAAATTATAACCATTGCTTAAAAATATAACTGGTTTTATGCCAAATTTTTCTTTTAATGCTATGCAGTATTCTCTTGCCTGCTCTATACCTGCTTCTTCATACCTATCTTCTCGTTTTGCTTCTATTATGGCAATAGGTGTGCCTTCTTTATTAAGCAGAACATAATCTATCTTACCCTTCCCAGTTTTTGAATATTTATATTTATCTATAATATATTCATTTATCCAGTTTTCACCTTCTTTCCAGCCAGCTTCTCTAAGCATTGTATCAATGTAGACTTTTCTTGTTTCTTTTTCTGATAAGTTTAGTGGTTTTGGTATAAATTTATCTTTTTTAGAAAGCCTTATTTTAGTATGGTCAATTTTTTCTTCTTCTGAAACTTTTACAAGCGGTGTTTCTTCATCTATATTTTCTTTTTGTATTGGAAGTGTATTTTTTATAATATCAATATCAAACTTATTATTAATATATTTACTTTCTTTAGAGTAGCAATAATATATAAAATCACATACTATAAAAAGGTTTTCTAAAGCAACTTCTGCTTCATTTAATGTGGTTTTATTATTAAAACTGTGGGCAGAGCGGTTGCCTAATATCCGCAGGAAATCAATACTTTTATATATTTCATTTCCCACAATATCACGAAAAGTTTTTATGGTAATAAGTTTAGAAAGTGGGTCTTTTTCTATATTTATCTTTTTCGTTTCAGTGTTTAATGCACTATCGTATGTATATATCCACTTTACAGCATATTCTAAAGCCTTTCTAGTGAGCATAATGGTAGTATCAGGGTCTTGTGGTTGAAAATTATAAGAACTTTCTGCCACTACTGCCACATGGTATAAACCTTCAAACTGTTTTTCTTCTGACAAAAAGTAGAAGTTTGATGCCATTATTTGCCGTATCTCCCTTTAAAATCTGCTACTATATTTCTACATACTCTATCCACATCATCATGAAAAAGAGTGCTTTCTGTAATATTAAGCATTTTTAATTCTTCTAACAAGTGTTTTTTACTTTTTGCAGGTATAATATATCGTGCAATAATATTTTTATGCTCTTTTGGGATATGGGAAAGATTTGTATTTTTAATTATAATTTTATTTGTATAATCATGGTTTAAAACATATTTATAATCATTAAGTATTAAAATAAAATTTCCTTGTTGTAAATAAAGTCGTTCAAACAGTCTTGGTGGATATATAAAATACATATCATTAATTACTTTATTTATAAAATATTCACCATTATTGTATCTGATGTATTCTTTAATATTTGTAGTAGCAATATTTTTTCTAACAGCCAATTCATAAAATAATGTTTCTAATGTTATACTATGAGTGGCAATAATATCTGACCTACCCATATATTTGACAATATCATGATATAATGGATTTTCAAAATATGTTTCATACTGATTACCTATTATAAATATTTCACCATCTTTATTATTATCAGGATTATTTTTATCTTCGCAAGCAAAATATAATGCAACTAATGGGTTTGCTGTAATATCTAAAAGTCTTGTGGGAATGCCGTAGTGTTGTAGTTTTACAAGTAAATCAAGAGGATTATCCGTTTCAGAAAAAAGAACAGGATATTCATTTTTTGCTTTATTTATTAAAGCTACTTCTAATGAACTGACATAAAAAGGTACATCTTTTTGTATTCTGCTTATTGATGGAACAAGTTCATATTCCTTATTATGTTGCCCCCTGTAAAACAAATCAATAGTATATTTTCTTTTTTCACTAAACTCTAAATTTTTGTACCTTTCTAACTCTTTTACATTATTCAGTTTTTCCATAAATTCAGCAATGGTGTTTATTTCTTCAAGTTTTTCTTCGCTCATATTCTACCCAAAATATTCCTGCATTAAAGCATTGTATAATGTTTCTAACTGATTAAGACTTGATTTTATATTTTCTTTATTTTTTTCCACCTGCTCCACAAACTCTGCAAACTGGTTTTGTAAATCAAGCGGGGGGATAATTAAAGCACAGCTTTTTATCATAGGTGAAGTTAATTGAGCTACTCCAGAACCAGAACTTTTTATATTTATACTATTTATTTGATGGCATAAAAATAATATTGAAAAATTATTGCTTGGAATTACACATAAAAGCCTTACTATTGGATAAAACGGTTTAAAATGTGGGAAACAATATCCAATAGTTCCTCTAGCCGATACTGTAACACAAGGTTGTTGTATTCTCGCATTATTCGTATATCCATATAGCATATTTTCTGCTAACCCATTACTATATATAGGAATATTATAATCTTCATTTTTTTCTTTAGAAAAATTATCTAATGGAACATCACCACCAACAACAACATTACACACTTCCCCTAATTTTTTCTTTTCCCAGCCTTTTGGGTTTAATACAGGGTCGCCAAACATTTCAATAAATTTAGATTTTACTAAAATATCCAGTTTCTCAAGCTGTTCTTTTCTCATACTGATAAGTGATGTAACCTTATCTAATACCGCCACTATTTCTTTTTGAGTTTGGACTGGTGGAATAGAAATAATAATATTTTTTAATGATTCCTGATTTAATTTTGGTGGAATACTTTTTGTTAATAAGTTATATATATCTACTTTTTTTAATGCATAGTATAGAAACATTAAGTTTAAGGTATTATTTTTTGGTTGAATTATGTGAGCATGATTATTTACCCAAAACTTACCACTAGCAATATTCACAACAGGTGAGTTATCTTTATTTATAACACTTCCATCCTCACCTACTAATATGTATAAACCATCAAAAATATATTTATCTACATAATCTTGAATACCATTGGCTCCATAATAAGGATATATACCTTTTACTCTTTTATGCTTTGCCACAGGTTTTCTTAAACTGTCATATATATTTATGACTTCCCCTAACTTTACTTTCATATCATTCTCTCTAAGTCTGATAATCCGCTGGATATTTCTTTTTCCATTTCCTGCAATTCTTTTAAAATATCTTGGACTGGTGGATATTCTACTGGGGTATATTCCACTTCTTTATATTTATTTATAGATAAATCATAGCCGTTATTTACTATTTCCTGCCTTGGTACAAAAAAGCTTTTATCTGTCCGTTTATTATCCTTATCTTTTTCCCTGTTGTGAAATCTGTTTATAATATCTGCTATATCACTTTTTTCTATCTTTTCCCTTTTATCATCAAGTGAGTAGCCATCACTTTCCATATTATAAAACCATACATTATCTGTATCTTGGTGGTTTGTTTTAGTAAATATTAGGATACCTGTGGATACTCCAGAATATGGCTTAAAAACACCAGAAGGCATTGAGATTACAGCTTCTAATTTTTGGTTATCCACAAGCTCTTTTCTAACAGCTTTATGGGCGTTTGATGAGCCAAATAATACACCATCTGGTACAATAGAAGCACATCTGCCACCTAATTTTAATGACTTTATAAATAATGCTATAAAAAGCAGCTCTGTTTTTTTAGTTTCCGTTAGTGCCAGTAAGTCTGGTGAAGTGATAGATGTATCAATAGAGCCAGTAAATGGAGGGTTTGCAAGGATTAATGAATATTTATCCCTGTCTGTATTTTGTTTTGAAATACTGTCTTTATATAATACATTTGGGTTATCTATACCGTGAGCCACTAAGTTCATAGCAGCTATTCGTAACATGGTGCTGTCCATATCATAGCCTGTAAATGTATTATTATTAAATTTATCACGGTTTGCTGCATTATGATATATTTCTTTTTCATAGTTTTTCTTTAAATATTCACCAGCTGCTACTAAAAAGCCTGCTGTGCCGCATGATGGGTCGCATATTGTATCGCTTATCTCTGGTTTCATAAGCTCCACCATCATATCTATAATATGCCTTGGTGTTCTAAACTGACCGTTTGTGCCTGATGTGGATATTTTAGAAAGTATATACTCGTATACATCGCCTTTTATATCTTTATCAGTTGACTGAAGATTAGAAATAAGATTATACATTTCCTGGCATTTTATAAGTATGGAGTTTAATTTTAATGCTGTATCTATTTTAAATACCGCATCTTTCATATATTTGGCATAGTTGTTATCACTTTCTTTATACATATTTTTTATAAATGGAAATATACCATATACCATAAGATTATACTGATTTTCTGCATTTTGCTGTATAAGGTTGCTCCATTTATAATCTGACTTTTTAAATGTTATTTTTTTACCGTCTATATCTTTTTCTTCTTCACCAGAAAAAATACTGTCGTATTTATAGCCATAAAGTTTAGATTCTTTAAGTTTTCTATCGTCCATTGCCCCAAGGTCGTGTATAAACATAAGATATGTAATCTGCTCCACAACAGTAAGCGGGTTTGTAATACCACCAGACCAAAAAGCATTCCATATATCATCTATCTTATTCTTTAACTCACCAGTAATCATATTATCTCCAATATATATTAATGTGATAGTACAATATAATATACCACCACGACACTCACTGTCGCACATAATTTATTTACGATACATTATATCACTTTTTGATGAAAATTTCAAGAGTGGAAAAAAGATTAAAAAAAGAAAAAATATATATTAGTTACTACTTATCTCTATAATGTGAGCCACACTGCACAAATTTTATTATATCATTTTCTATACAATAAACTATTCTATTACAGTCATCTATACGCCTACTCCAATACTTTGATAAGTCGCCTTTTAATGGTTCAGGCTTGCCAATGCCTTCATAACCGTTTCTTTCTATATCCTTTATGAGCTGTATAATTCTTTTTAGTGTTTTTTTTATCTTGTTTAGTCCAGTATATAAAATCTTCCCATGCTTCATCTGTCCAAGCTTTAATCATAACCATCTACCTCATGGATAGTGCCGCCTGTTTTTTCCATCTGATTTATAGATTTTCTTAATCTTGCCATATTTTCTTTTGAATAAAATGGGTCTGCTGATATTTCAAAAGGTATTCTATATTCCCTTGCAACTTTTTTGGCAAAAATAGTAAAAGCAGCACTCATGGTAAGCCCCATAGCAGCACACGCCTGCTCCATTTCCTTTTTAGTATCTGCATCTAGTTTAAAATTTACATTTACTGTATTCATAATAATTCCCCTATAAGTATATATTATATACAATATAATGAAATTATCAAGAACTTATCTTACTATTTCATTATTTAAAATATATAATATTAATTTTTAGGAAAATTAAACAAATATATAGAAAAATAGACGACAAAAAAAGCCCTAGCTTTTACACTAGGGCTAATGAACGGAGGAGGTAGGATTCGAACCCACGGTAGGCTACTAACCTACAACGGTTTTCAAGACCGCCGCCTTAAACCACTCGGCCACTCCTCCAAGGGAAATTCTTTATATATTATTTTTTTGCATAATGCAAGAGTTTTTTTTAATTTTTAAAAAAATTATTTATCATATTAATTAGTTGCTTTTATATATGATTATATCTGTTGCTGCACCAGAGCCACCCTGCTTGCCGTCCTCACCATGGGAACGGATAGAATATTTTACACCATTACTGATATATTCATAATCTCTGCCCCAGCCGTCCACCAAATCTGGCCTTGCAAATTTATAGCCACGCCATTTACCCTTATCTGCATATGGTGTGTTGCCTTCCATAAATCTGTTTTGTATGGTATGGTCTGGCACAACTATTACATTATATTTTTTGATATTCTTAAATTCTGCCTTATTTTCTGGGTATTTGCCGTTTTCTTTTTTATATTCTTCCAGCTGTTTTTCAATAACTGTCATATTATACATTGTCTGCATAATTTTTTCATCGCTTTTATTATCACTTTCTGCTGCGTATGCTGTAAAAACTATTAATACAAAAAGTAATGTAAATAATTTTCTCATAGTTTACCTCCTGATTGATATATTGCTCTTCTATTAGTATTTTTTCTTAAATCTTATATATACAGTTTTTTATCTGCTTTGATATATTATGACTTCTTCCACCACTGTGCCATTTGGTGTAGCACTTGTGCCATAAGAACGGATAGTTTGTTTTACGCCGTTGCTTAAATATTCATAATCACTACTGTAGCTTCCTTCTACACCTGCACCGTCATATGTATATCTGCTTGAGCTTCTTCTATCTGCATATGGTGAATTACCTTCTGTAATCCTGCCTTGAGAGTTACTGCTCCTTATAGTGCTTTGCATAGAAGATGAACCATTACTTACACTCATACTTTGAGCATAACTTGAAAATGCTGTTAATATAAAAAGTAGTGTTAATATTTTTTTCATACATCACCTAATATTTCTCTAATCAAACTATAAATAGTTGATAAAAATTTATCTGGGTAATATAAAGCCAGCTCCCCATGATTAAGACCTTTATGCTCTATAATACATGTTGTTGAAACAAAATTTTTCACCATTAAAGCAGATTGTTTCACACATTTCATTTCTTTTGAACCATACATATATATTATCTTTGCAGTTGTATTTTTAATTGTTGATTTTAATGTATATGACATCATATAAGTTTTATATATACTATACAATGTTTCTTTTTTTACAGTTGGTAAATATTTTATATACAATTGTTTTTGTATATTAGTAAAACTTCTTTTACGAGATAAACCAAGTAAAAACATTTGAATTTTACAAGATGTTCTATTAAACATTAATTTATAAAACAACCTAATAACTGCAATAGAATATTTAGCAAGAAATGGTTGAGGAAAACATATGCTTCCATCTACCACCGCAAAATGTGTAATATTATCTTTAGTAGATAATATTTCCAAAACTACTTGACCTCCAAGAGACAACCCATATAATAACAGCAATTTTTTGCAAGATTTTTCTTCTATATAATTGATTATCTGCTTTGCACAATATTCTGTTGAAATATATTTAGTATCACTTTCTTCGCTATGCCCGTCAAGTGTTGGAAGAATTACATAATAAAGCTTAGATAATTCTTCAATATAATTTACAAAATTCCACCACCCCATACCAGCACCATGTATAAGCATAATATGTGGATTTTCTATATTGCCATATGTATTAAAACGCATATTTAGTCACAAATCTATTTTATATATTTTTCTTTTGCCTGCTGTAATATCTGCCTGTGGTCAAATGCTATATTTTCTGGCAGGTTATCAATATGGAAATATTTTGCATCTTTTGCATCATCTGAGGCTTTTGCTTTCTCATCACAAAAATACACATATACTGCGCTAACTGTATGGCCTCTCTTATCTCTTGTGGGTTCAGAATATATGCCTAATAAATCAAGCTTTTTAACATCTGCTTTTATGCCTGTTTCTTCTTCTAGTTCACGAATTGCAGCCTGTTCCATAGTTTCATATAAATCCACAAGCCCGCCGGGGATTGCCCAGCCTAATGGCTCGTTTTTCCTGTCTATTAAAAGCACTTCATTTTTACTGTTTATAATAAGCACATCTGCTGCTAAAGTTGGTGATATTTGAAACCAAGCACCGTATTTTACATTCATAATTTTTAAAAGGCAGTCGCAGTATGGAGCATGAGAGCCATGTTTTTCATGAGTTCGCACCACTACCCCTAATATTGCATCTACTTCTGGGTTTCTATTTGCTTCTATATCCTGATACATACTTGATTTAAAATTAACATGCTCTAAACATCTTGTTTTTATTTTATTATACTCTTCTTCTGCAATATCAACGCCGCTCAAAGCTGCTGCCTGCCGTGCTTCATCAAAAAGTGATTTTGATAAAGTCATTGCATCATCATATTTACTCATTCTATAAAACGTTTTACGAAAAAGTGCAGTAAGCGGATTTAGTACAATATTTAGCATCAGCTTTGTCCACTGATATTTTTTTATATTATCAGTTACATTAGCATTAAGCTCTGCCAGATTTAATATTTCTTCATATGTTTTTGTATGTTCTGAAAAATGACCGTCAATATGACCAAATAAAAGCCTGCCTTCTGCGTCATACTCAAGTACACCTTTTTCCTGCATAATGGCAGTTAGATATATAACTGTTGTAATAACTTTATCTTTATTAATATAAGCTGAGATTAAATCAGGGTTTTCTACACCATTTTGGATAGAAGCCACAAAGCCATCAGCTTTTAAATGTTTTGATGCCTGCTCGGCTGCCTGCACTGTATCTTTTGATTTTACACAGATTAATATTACATCATATTCTCCCTGCAATTCTTTTAAGGGGTTTACTTTCAAGTAATATGGTGATTTATCTGTATAGTTTTTAACAAGCAGCCCTTTTTCTTTTAAAGCATTATAGCCAGAGCGGGCTATAAAATCCACATTAGTAAAGCCATGCTCTACTAATTTTGAACCAATATATGAGCCAACCGCCCCAGCACCAAGCACTGCTATTTTTTTATTTAATAAGGACTTCATTATTTTTCACCACTGCTTTATACACCTTGCGTTTTGGTGATACATCGTTTATTAAAATATCTGCTAGTTTATCTTCAATATGGTTTTGCAGTATCCTTTTCACAGGGCGTGCACCATACATATATGGGTAATCTTTTGTAAGCAGGTATTCTTTTACATCATCTGCAATAGTGATTTTTTTGCCGCTTGCTGCAAGCCTTTTATTAATATCTGCAAGCTGTAAATCAAATATTACTTTTAATTCTTCCACACCAAGTGGTTTAAAGTAAATTATATTATCAAGCCTGTTTAAAAATTCAGGAGCAAATCGCATTTTCAGCTCTCTATCTGCTGCTGATTTAAAGCGAGAATATTCTATTACTTTACTATTTTTATTACCACCAAAACCCAATGTTTTATCATCAGTGCCTTCTTTTGTGCCAATATTTGATGTTAATATAATAATGGTATTTTTAAAGTTTACTTGATGACCTAAGCTGTCAGTTACAAAGCCTTCATCAAGTATTTGCAGTAATATATTCATAACATCAGGATGAGCTTTTTCCACTTCATCAAAAAGTACAACGCTGTACGGTCTTCTACGCACCTGCTCTGTCAGTTTGCCACCTTCTTCATAGCCCACATATCCCGGAGGTGCACCCACAAGCCTTGAAACATTAAATTTTTCCATATATTCGCTCATATCTATGCGGATAAGTGCATCTTTTGAGCCAAATACAATTTCTGCTAATCTTTTTGCAACTTCAGTTTTACCAACCCCAGTAGGCCCAAGGAAAATAAACGAGCCAAGAGGACGTTCTGGGTTTGATATACCTGCAAAACTTCTTTTGATAGATTTTGCCAAGTTATCAACTGCTTCATCCTGCCCAATTACAAACTTTTTAATTTCTTCAGCAATACCTGCCACCCTTGCTTTATCATCAGACTGTAATTTTTTAGCAGGGATGCCTGTCATAATAGATACCACTTCTGCCACATCATCTTTTGTAATAGACTGGTAGTTTTCGTTAATATCCTTATTCCAGCTGTTTATTTTTGCCATATATAAAGCATCAAGTTTATTAATTTCTTTTGTGTAATGCTCTATTTTATCATACTCATTAAAAGGGATATATTTTTCCCTTTCAGCGTTGGCAAATTTAATTTTATGCTTAATTTTTTCAATATTTTTTGGTAGCATATTTTGGCTAATTCTGCGTTTTGAGCAAGCCTCATCAATAACATCAATACTTTTATCAGGCTGAAATTTATCAGTAATATATCTATCTGTTAATGATACCACTTCTTCTGCCACATCATCTGGTATATATACCTTGTGAAATTCTTCGTAATATTTTTTAATACCTTTAATAATGGCGATAGTTTGTTTATCTGTTGGCGGCTGCACAAGTATTGTTTGAAACCTGCGGACAAGTGCTCCGTCTTTTTCAAAATATTTCCTGTATTCTGCTAATGTGGTAGCACCAATACACTGCACACCGCCACGAGCTAGTGCTGGTTTTAGCATACTTGCTGCATCAATAGAGCCTTCAGCTGCCCCTGCCCCTACTAATGTATGGATTTCATCAATAAAAAGTACCACATTTTGTACGCTTTCTATTTCTTTTAAAAGCTTTTTCATACGCTCTTCAAACTGGCCTCTATATTTTGTACCAGCAACTAAAGCACCCATTTCTAAAGATACTATACGTTTTGTCCGCAAAAATTCTGGTATATCATCATCAAGCATTCTTCTAGCAAGCCCTTCTACAATGGCAGTTTTACCAATACCCGGCTCACCTAAAAGCACAGCATTATTTTTCTGCCTTCTACCTAAGATTTGTAAAAGGCGTACTATTTCATCCTGCCTGCCTACAACTGGGTCTAGTTTTCCTTCTCTAGCAAGTGCTGTTAAATCTCTGCCAAATTCATCTAAAATAGGGGTTGATGAGTTTTCTTTTTCATTAGGTGATTTTTTATACATACTACGAATATCACGCCTTAATGATTCCACATCAAAGCCCATACGGCTTAATATTACACTTGCTTTACCTTCTGTCTCCCTTACTAAGCCTATTAAAATATGTTCGGTATCAATAATTTCTTTATCCATACCCTTAGCTTCTTCAGCAGCATATTCCAATACTTTAGTAACCAGACTACTGTAGTTTAGGTTACCTTTTACCACAAATATTTCGCTCATATCTGAGCTTCTGCGTATTTTCATAATTATAGATGAAATAGAAATATTACGTTTTGTAAATATATTTGCTGCAATACCTGTCTTTTCCATTAAAAGCCCAAGCAGTACGTGTTCTGTATCTATAACTGGTTGAGCCAGCTTATCAGCTTCCTGTCTGGCATGAGCTAATACCTGCCTGGCTCTGTTACTTAAATTTTCAAACATAAAATTCTCCACTAAAACATTAGTACCATTAGCACTATTATATTATATATTTTATTTTTCTCAAGTGAAAAATTTTTTTAATCTATTTTTGCCGTGAAACTTTGGATTTTTTGCTTGACATTACTTATTTTATAATATATGTCTAAAACAATATTATATATATATTGTTGGGTATTATGTTACAAAAAATCTATTTTAAAATTCTTTTTGCATCAATATGTGTTTTATTATTAATAAATGTAGTTACATTTCTTATTGGGTTTAACCCAAGACAGCTTATAAATCCATCATTTTATGATGAACGTGTTATGGCATTATATTTCCTTGGCAAAAATTTTGTTGTAGAAACTGGCATTAATATGGAAGATGTTACTCAGGATGATATTGATATATTAATTGATAAAGCTGTAGATATTTATGGGGTGGATAAAAATATGCTCTCCATAATTATTTCAAAATCTAACCAGTATGGCATCACATTAACAGGCGGTATGGGTTTAACAGCTATTTCCATTTACGATTTTTTAAACAGTTCTTTTTCAAACCCATATAATTTTGAAGAAAACATTATGGCAGCATCTGAAACTATTGCTAAATTTAAAAACCAAGGCTTAAGCGATGAAGAAATAATAGTTCGCTTTGTTGCAGGTGATAAAATTGATAATGTAAAAGTTTTAGCAGGTCAGGAATATGATAGAGCTTACGCTCTTGCTAATATGTACAGGATAAACCACGCAGGTATAGAATAGCATATGTTTAGTAAGGACATTGTTATTTTTATACCATCTATTTTAGAGGCTGAGAAAATATTTAATATTCAAGGTTTTCAAAAGAATAACCATTTCTATTCATCAACTTATAATGGCCATACTGTAATCATTACAGGTGTTGGAAAGACTAATTCTGCCATTACTTCTGCCCTTTTTCATTCTCAATATAGCACACATTCTTCCATTCTTACAGGTATATGCGGTGCATATGAAGAAAGCGGGCTTAATATTGGTGATATAGTGTGCATAGAAAAAGATTATCTTGTTGATGAATGTAATTATAACGGTGAAAATATTACCACATTAAATGAAAAAGGCTTTTTAAAAGATAATGAATACTGCGGTATTTTTAAGTGTGTAAATGATTTTAAATCTGTTACATCTAATACTGTTTCTTTAATAGCTAATGAAAAACAGCTTGTAAAAAAATATATGGATAAAACAAAAGCACTAGTTGAAAATATGGAGGGAGCTGCTTTTGGGATAGCAGCAAACAGGTTTAATGTGCATCCATATCAAATAAGGGCTGTTTCAAACTATGCTTCAGTTCAAGAAAACCAAAAGTGGGACATAAAAAAAGCATGCAAAAATTTAAAAGAAGCAGTTGATTTTTTTATTAAATCCCTCGTTCAATAATATTATTTAAAAGCTCTTTTGAAATATCTGGGCTAACTGATACTATTTTTTCATACATTTCTTTAGGTATTTTTAAGGCATAGCCCGGCACTTGGCAAACTGCATCAGTAGAATAAACCATATCACCTATTACACCACTTTCACCAAAAAAAGAATTTGTTGGAATATCTGTAATAAATTTGCCGTCACGCTCTAAAAACACAATACCAGATAAAAGCATATAAATATATCCACCCTGCTGATTGTATGAAAAAAGCTTATCACCTTTATTAAGTTTTAGTTCGTATTTTTTCATAGATGATAATGCTGTTGTAAACATTAATCTATCAAGAAAAAAAGGTTTATAGTGGTAAGTGTTATAATATTTTACAATTTCTAATTCTGCATAATGGCTTATAACATATATAAATGTAGCATAAAAATAAAAGAGTATAAATAATACATACATCCAAATAAGAGCAATAATTAACGCACTAATAACTCCATATATAAGGTTATATTTGGATGCGTTAATAAATACTCCAAGTAATTTTTGAGTAAGGTAAATACTTACAATAAATAAAATAGCACCAGCAAGTGCATAAGTACCTTTTATTTTTACTTTTGGTATAAATTTATATAAAATAAATGAAATAAATAAAGCAAGAATAACAGG
Source organism: uncultured Mucispirillum sp. (assembly GCA_944324495.1). Lineage (GTDB taxonomy): Bacteria > Chrysiogenota > Deferribacteres > Deferribacterales > Mucispirillaceae > Mucispirillum. Next base: position 42,060 of record CALUWN010000014.1, read on the forward strand.
ATAATAGCTTGTAAGGCTGTTTAAAAATGATAAATCTATTAAATCATTAAGCCCAAATTCATTAATAAGCTTATCAAGCTGCTTTGTAACCGCACTTATTATAAAAAACGAAAGAGCAGCAACAAAAGTAATAGGTAAAAATATTAAAGATACTAAATTATTTTTTAATATCCCCCTTTTTTTGCTGGAAATAAAAACAATATCAAACCCGTTTCTAATGCTTGTAAATACAAGGCGAGAGCTCCATAAAAGCCCCAAAGCACCCACAAACCCATAAAAAGAGCTGCTGCCCTTTAAAAGCCCCATACTTTCAAAAAACTGCCTGTTAATAGCAGGGTTAATGTTAGATAACAGTTGAAAAAAATAGTCTGATACTTTTCCGTAACCAGAAAGCCAAATATCAAGCACAAAAACAAAAAATAATGCAAGCGGCACAATGGATAATAAAAAATAAAAAGCACCAGAAGCTGCATGGTTTATAAGGCTGTTTCTAGCAAAAATGCTTATGGTTAAATATATACGCCTAATAAGAGTAAATGGGTAAAATGTACGAATAAGCTCTACTGGCTGTATATCTATTTTTTCAATAAGTTCATCTTTTGCATTAAGTAATTTATCCTGCAAAAAATCACCTTCATAATTTACTATTTTGATATAATCTACCTTATAAAATAAAAATTTACAAGTAACTTTTATACAATTTATCCTTTCCTTATTTTTTTAGCTAAAAATATGATACTATTTTACTATTATATTAACAAATTTTATTTATTTTGGTTTATGAAAATAATTTATTTACATATTGAGTTTTTTAATATATAATATATACGCCTTAAATTTGAAGTCTTAAATATTCCAAAAAACTACTTTTTTTATCTTAATTTATGGTTGACATATTATTTTTTATGGTGTTCAATAGAGAGTATAGAAATAATCTCATGAAAGGAGTAAAAGTCTATGCAGGATAAAATTGAAAAACTCAGGGAGCTGTCATCTCAAGCAGAGCTTGGTGGCGGTATCCAAAGGATTGAAAAACAACATCAGGCTGGAAAGCTTACAGCCAGAGAAAGAATTGACCTTCTTTTAGATAAGGGCACATTTATGGAGTTTGATAAGTTTGTTACACACCGTTGTACAAACTTTGGAATGGAAAAACAAAAATATTTAGGTGATGGTGTAGTTACAGGTACTGGTCTTATTAACGGCAGAACTGTTTTTGTATTTGCACAAGATTTTACTGTTTTTGGTGGCTCACTTTCTAAAACATTATCAGAAAAAATATGCAAAATTATGGATATGGCAGTTAATATGGGTGCTCCAGTTATTGGTTTAAATGACTCAGGCGGTGCACGTATTCAAGAAGGTGTTCAATCTTTGGCAGGTTATGCTGATATTTTCTTAAGAAACACACTTTCTTCAGGTGTTATCCCACAAATTAGTGCAATTATGGGACCTTGTGCTGGTGGTGCAGTTTATTCTCCTGCATTAACAGACTTTATCTTCATGGTTAAAGATACAAGTTACATGTTCTTAACTGGACCAGATGTTATTAAAACAGTTACAAATGAAGAAGTTACAAAAGAAGATTTAGGTGGCTGCTCTGTGCATAATGCTACAAGTGGTGTTGCACACTTTGCCACAGAAAATGATACAGATTGTATTGTTAAGGTGAGAGAATTAATGTCTTACCTGCCACAAAACAACATGGAGGAAGCTCCATTTAAAGCTACAATTGATGATGCAAACAGGCTTGAACCAAACCTTGAAACTATTGTTCCTGATAACCCAAATATGCCATATGACATGAAAGAAGTTATCAAAAAAGTAGTTGATGATGGCCATTTCTTTGAAGTTCAGGAAGATTTTGCTAAAAACATTATTATAGGCTATGCAAGGTTAAACGGTAAAACTGTTGGTATAGTTGCTAACCAGCCACAAGTATTAGCAGGTGCTTTAAACGTTGATGCATCAGTTAAAGCTGGTAGATTTGTTCGTTTTTGCGATGCTTTTAATATTCCACTTCTTACACTTGTTGACGTTCCGGGGTTTATGCCGGGGGTTAGCGAAGAAAAAGGTGGTATTATTCGCCATGGTGCTAAACTTTTATATGCTTACTGCGAAGCTACTGTTCCGAAAGTTACATTAATTACAAGAAAAGCATACGGTGGTGCATATGACGTTATGAGCTCTAAACATTTAAGGGGCGATATTAACTATGCTTACCCTACTGCTGAAATTGCAGTTATGGGTCCTGAAGGTGCTGTTAAAATCCTTTCTCGTAAAGATATTAGTGAGGCAAGCGACCCAGCAGCAAAAGAAAAAGAGCTTGTACAAGAATATAGAGATACTTTTGCAAACCCATATAGAGCGGCAGAGCTTGGCTATATTGATGAAATCATTGAGCCAGCAGTTACAAGGCCAAAACTTATCCGTGCTTTTGAAATGCTTGCTAATAAACGTGTGGGTAACCTGCCACGTAAACACGGTAATATACCACTCTAGGTTAAGGAGATAGTTATGGGAAAAATTAAAAAAGTATTAGCTGCTAACCGTGGAGAGATTGCAATCAGGGTATTCCGTGCTGCAAAAATGCTCCGCCTTGAAACTGTAGCAGTTTACACTCATGTAGATAGAGGTGCTCCTCACGTTAGATATGCTGATGAAGCATACTGTATATCTGACAGTGATGATGATACTTCATATTTAAAGCCTGAAAAAATATTAGAAATAGCTAAAAAAACAGGGGCAGCAATTCACCCGGGTTATGGGTTTTTATCTGAAAATGCTGACTTTGTTAAGGCATGTGAAGAAGCTGGTGTAATATTTATTGGCCCTTCTGCTCAACATATTATAGATATGGGCTCTAAAACTGGTGCTAGAAAAATTATGTCTGATGCAGGCGTACCTATTGTTCCGGGTACTAAAGACCCTATTAAAAATGTTGATGACCTTTATAAAACTGCTGATAATGTAGGTTTTCCAGTTATGCTTAAAGCAGTTGCTGGTGGCGGCGGTAAAGGTATGAGGCTTGTACACAAAAGAGAAGATTTAGAAGATATGTTTAATATGGCAGTATCAGAAGCAGAACGTGCTTTTGGTAATGGCGATGTTTATATTGAAAAATATGTGGAAGAGCCACACCACGTGGAAGTACAGGTTATTGGTGATAAACATGGTAATGTTATCCACCTTTATGACAGGGAGTGTTCTATTCAAAGAAGACACCAAAAAGTTATTGAGGAAGCACCTTCACCATATATCAGCCCAGAAACAAGGCAAAAAATGCTTGAAGTAAGCGTTAATGCCTGCAAAAAAATCGGCTACTATAGTGCTGGTACATTAGAATATATGGTAGATAAAAACCAAAACTTCTACTTTTTAGAAATGAATACAAGGCTGCAGGTTGAGCACCCTGTTACAGAGATGATTACAGGGGTTGACTTAGTGCGTGATATGATTTCTGTTGCTAATGGTGATGTACTGCCATATAAACAGGATGAAATATTAAGACAAGGCCATGCTATTGAATGCCGTATATATGCAGAAGACCCAGAAAATGGGTTTATCCCATCCCCTGGTACAATTACGGTACACGAACCACCTTCTGGTAGAAATGTTCGTGTAGACCACGCAGCTCATGAAGGCTATAATGTTCCACTTTTTTACGACCCGATGATAGCAAAACTTACTACATGGGGTAGAACAAGGGAGAGAGCTATACAAAACATGGAACGCTCACTTTTGGAATATAAAATATTAGGTATTAAAACTACAATACCATTCCATCAGCGTGTTATGAAAAACGAAACGTTCTTAAGCGGTGTTTATGATACTACTTTTATAGACACTAAGTTTGATAAGGAAGACTTAAAACGTCGTAAAGAATTAGACCCAACTGTAGCGATTGTTGCAGCAGCATTAATGCAGTATATTTCCGAGCAGGAGGCAGCGGCAAAAGCTACTACTGTTCCAGAAGTGGGCGAATCTTTATGGAAACACTATGGCAAAATGCAAAAAATTGCCAACAGGTTCTAAGGGGAGGAAGTTTATATGAAATGTAGCAATGTAGCAGCAACTAAATATTATGCTATTCCTGAAGGATACGATAAAGAATCTGTAGTGCAAATTAAATGCGTTGGTGCAAATTCATTTATATTAAGTGTTGACGGAAAAGATATTGAAGTTGATTTCCAAAGGACAGGGCATAATTTATACTCAATTATTATTGATAATAAATCATACGAAATAGATATTCATAACAGCCATGAATCATATGATGTACTTGTAAATGGTGACTATTTTAAAATTGATATTTTAGACGAACTTAAAAAAGTTTTAAGAGACAGAGTATCAAAAGGTTTACAAGGCAGGCAGGTTATTGCAGCCCAAATGCCGGGTATTGTTACACAAGTTATGGTAGAAGAAGGTCAGGAAGTGGAAGAAGGCCAGCCATTACTTATACTTGTTGCCATGAAAATGGAAAACCAAATAAAAGCACCAAAAGCAGGTATTGTTCAAAATATCTATGTGGAAGCTAACCAAACTGTTGCAATTGGCGATAAGTTAGCTGTAATAGAATAATTTAAACTAATATTCTATATAATTAAAGCCTGATATTATATAATATCAGGCTTTTTTATTTATGAGCTAATATATAAAATCTTTGTTATATAATACTAATCCATAACAAGTATTAATAGTAAGTATAATATTTTAACATGATAAAAAATACATTAATTTTAGTATCTCTTTTGCAAAAGATATTTTTTAATAAATAAAATTATAAATATTTATAAAAAAAAGGAAGTATAAATATACTTCCTTATTTTGTGTAGTAATTACTTAAAATATTTTATTTAGGATACGCACCATATCCTGATAAGCGAACTTTTACGCCATCTTTTTCTTGTATAAATTCTATATTAGTGTAATATTCATCTGTTTCTTTAGAAGATTCTCTAACATACAGCTTATTACCTTTCCAAGTAAATTTATGCTCTGTCCATTCTGAATCTATTTTTTGATTACTTGAAGGCAGTGTTTTTGGAAATGACTCAAAAGTTTTAGGTAAATCTTTAAATAATGCATTATAAGCTGATTTGATATCCATATTTTTAAAATATTTTTCATAAGTACAATCTTCACACCAATTAATAGACATAAACATAACTTCATTAGCTTTTGCTTTTTCTCCACTGCATAAAAAATCTATTGCACCATAATACTCATCTACTTGCTGCCAGCCGTTTGTGATACTGCCTGGCGTATTTTCTGGGTTAAATTTTGCTGCTTTAGTGTGCAGGTCTAATATGGCAGTTTTTCTCACTACCTGCACATTATTGCCTGCCTGCTCTAATGATATAGTACCAGTTTTACCAAAAGCTGATATATTTATCACTATTTTTTTATTATCACCATTTGTTATATCAATATTACATTTATATGAATTACTTACCTTTTTATCTATATCCCCTGTTAGAGTAACACTTTTTTTAGGCATTTTTGGGTATATTTTATAAAGATATTCATAATGGTATAAATTCATATTATCTTTTAAGTCTTTTACTACTTTTGCATAAGCATCTTTTAATGATATATTTTCTAATGTTAATGAGCTTTTTTCATAAAGCCACACGGAATGTTCTTCATCTTTAGAAAAATCATCACCTGTAATGGCACATTTTGTACCAAATATACTTTTTTCCTGTGCATAAATATTAAATGCAAAACTTAGAATAACTACTATAAACAATATTTTCTTCATAAACTTATCTCCCATTTTTATATTGTCAAAATTATAACAATAAAATCAAGTAAAGTAAATGTTTTTATAAATGAAAAAGGGAAAGTATTATATACCTTACCTTTTAGATGTGATAAATTTATTTATAATTATTTTCTTAATTTTACAGTTGCATTTGTTTTGCCGTTAATATCTATTAATGCTTCATTAAATTCTGGTTTTGAGCCAAATGCACCGTAGGTGTTATTAGAAAAACCATAATATTCTTGTGGTTTTCCAAACATAGCCCTGTCTAGTATGTTATTATTATTTTCATCATGATAAATTATTATGGCATATTTACCTTTAACAATATTTAAGTTTTTTACCATAGTGCCTTTTGCAGCAGGCATAGAAAAAGCATATGTACATTTATCCTTTTCTAAAAACTGGTCTTCTGTAGAGCATATACCTACCATAATATTGCCCTTATCAGAACGCACATTTGTTACTTCTAAAGTAAATGGCACTTCTTGAGCAAATACATTTACTGCAAACATAATAAATAAACTTAAAAATAATAATTTTTTCATACACCACCTTATTTATTATATTCTGTTAAACTAATATCCATACTTTCATTAGCTGGTGGAAAAACACCATATCCACCTTTACTACCATCAACCATTACACCTTCTACTCTAGTAGTTTTAATAATTTCATCATTATCACTTTTCAAAAAATAATCATGTTTACATGTTGTAGAATACCATATCATTGCATCATCATGTGTTCCATCTAAAATATACCATTTACCATCTATTTTAACTTTATTCCATGCATGATTTGCCCTACTAGGATTGCCAGGACTTGCTAAACCTTCTCCAACTATCATAATAGATTGAATACCAACTCTTTTTAAGAGATAATTTAAACCTTGGGCATAGCCTTGACACACAACAAATCTTATTGGTGGGTCAGTTGGCTGAAGCATATTTAAAAATGCTCCCCTTATATTACCAGATCCTCTTGAATTTTTCTCACCATAAGAAACAGTAGATAAAAATTTATCATAAACTGCTCTTACTTTTTGTGCTTCTGTCATATCATCTTTTATAACGGATAAAATATCTTTTACATTTATATCCATTTCATCTAAATGAGGAAGATAATAAGTTTCTATATTTTGTTTTATGGCCATTCCTTTAAAAAATGAATCAAAATAAGCAAGTTTAGCTTTTGTTTTTGATTTTGCACCATATATATCATTAGCATTGCTGCTTTTTCTTGGAACAACAGTTGATGTCAACATCATAATTCTTGGGTCATCTGATGTAACATAATCATAAATTTTAACTACTTGTTCTTCTGTTACATTTATACCACCAGCTTCAAAATCAAGGATAATTTGAACATTTGCCTCATTCTCAGGTGTTACTTTATAATGTATAAAAGACTCCATTATAAAATCATAAGCCTTAATTTCTTCTTCATCTGTTAAAAGCGAACGACCATAAAGTAATTCTTTTGGAAATAAATCTGTCTTAGGGTTAAATTTTGACATATCTATCACGCCTGGCTCAGTACTTGTACTACCGCCATCACCGTCACCGCCTGGGTTAGTAGTGCTGCCACCATCTCCACCGGGATTAGTTGTGCTTCCACCACCGCCACTCGGGTTAGTAGTGCCACCTGTTTCTGGCTGCTTATCTATAGAAACAGTGCCTTCTAGCTGTAATTCACCACAAGCAGTAAGTAATAGTATAAAAGGTATTATAAATAAAATTTTCTTCATAATAGACTATCTCTAAATTATTTATCATACTAAATTTATATGTATTATTTACCCTTGTCAATATATTTCGCTTTACTTATACACAATTAAAAAATACTGGTGGTACCCCATTTTTATTTTAAAAATTATTATAAGTTATTGTAATATATAATAAAAAGAGTGTTTTTAAATT
>CALUWN010000015.1 GCA_944324495.1 uncultured Mucispirillum sp.
AAATTAAGCTAATGATATTTTTTATGAGAACTTCTACAACTGCTTAATTTGTTGCAATCGTTTTTAGAATTTACTATATTTCTATTAAATAACCATAGATGTAATATGATTATATTTTGTATCTTGACATTAATAGAATTTAGTCATAAATTTATGTAATAATATATACACAAAGAGGGTAATATGCGAACATTTATCGGAGTTATTGATATTATTAGAAAAGAAGGGCGTTCCCCATTTTATAACTTTAAACCATTAAGGGAAATAGTTGATGGAGTCCTTATAAAAGTAGATTATAATGAGTTACTACCAGAATCACAGGCTGAAAACATTAATTTAAGATACACTTTTCAAAACGATGAAGAGTATAATTATATGAGTGATAATTTTGCTAATCGTGAGTTATATGTAATTGATTTTGAAAAAAATGAGTTGGAAGATAATTATAATAATGATAATGAAAGATTAAATACTGGATATCTTTTAAAAATAGATATGCTGCGTAAAAATAATAGAATTAGACCATTATATCAGACTAAAAATATAATACAGATTTACAGCAGTAAAAAAGTCAATAAAGAGAGTTTATCTTCAAATAATATTTATATTATAGATGAATATACAGGTATTAGAGAAGGGCAAAAGATATATATTCAATTAAAAGAGGAAAACAGTGATTTTTTTGCAGGACCTTATACTGTACAAAAACAAAAAAATAAAAGTGCTATTGCTCCATCATCTTTTTATATTAATACCAATATAGAAAATAATTATATATTGCAAGGCTATAGAAAAAATAATGCAGTTGAAATAATTGAAGATAGATACTACACTTGGAATGTAACTGTACTTAATGATAATGATACAGTAGTATATATAGATTGCCTTGATAATCAAGGTTTAGTTGGTTATATTAGAGATATTATTCCTTCTGTAAATGATGATATAAATATTGATGATGCAAAAAAAATTATTGATATTTATAATAAATTTGCTTCTAACAATAGTAGTATTCCAGATGATATTATATCATCTCGTAGTAAGCGTTTACAAAGCATTTTCAATGAATTTAGCTCTACAAAAGATTTTATAGACCAGTTTAGTGATATACTTGTTTCTTATATAGCAAAAAATCAAGAGTCAGAATCTGTAGTAAAGTTAATGAGTGGTGTAGTAGAAAAATACCCTTCTATCGTTTCAAATTCTGATATTTTTAAAAATCTAGAAGATGAAGTAGATAGACTGCTTCAAGAAAATGAAGATTTAAAAGAAAGAAAAGAAAATGTAGAAGATTCATCTCAAAAATCTAATCAAGTTGTTTCTAATAAATATGAAAATACGATATCTGAAATTACTAAAAATATTGAAATATTAAACAGCCAGAAAACAGCTATAAAAAAGGATATAGAAGACTTGCAACAGCGTAGAAAAGAATTAGAAACTGGTATTGATGATATTGAAATTAAACTTAGTAATCAAACAATAGCATTCAAGGAAAGAATTATTAATCACTCTGTAGATACTTTTGTAGCTTCAAAAATATCTGTACAGGAAACAGAGTGGAGCAATAAAAAATATGTTACTGATCTTACAAAAAACTTAGATATTATTAATAATTCAGCAAATTATATATCAATAGAATCTGATGAATTAATAAATTATATTGAAAATGCGATAAAATATGAACGTCCAGATTACAGCAGAAATGATATTTTAAATTTATTTATTTGTTTGACACAAAGTTTTTTCACTGTATTTTCTGGTAAACCGGGTTCTGGTAAAACATCTATTTGTAATATTATTGCAAAATCATTAGGTTTAAATAATATTCAGCTTGAAAATGCTGATGGCAAGTTTACTCATAACCGTTATATACCTGTATCTGTAGAACGAGGTTGGACATCTAAAAGAGATTTTATAGGTTATTATAACCCTCTTTCTAAAACATTTAATAGAACTAATAAAGATATGTATGATGCATTAATTACTTTAGATTATGAATATAGAAATAATTATTTAACATTTCCTTATATTGTTTTGTTAGATGAAGCAAATCTTAGCCCAATGGAATATTACTGGGCAGATTTTATGAATATATGTGATAACATAAATGACGAAAGTATAAAAAATCAAATTAATTTAGGGGATAATTATGTATATAATATACCACCTACATTACGATTTTTGGCAACAATAAATAATGACCATACAACAGAAATATTATCTCCAAGGCTTATTGACAGGGCATTTATTATATCACTGCCAGAAAGCTATAGTGATATAAAACCAGATGTAGCAAAACCTGATTACAAACCAGTCAGCTGGGAAAATATGGTAGATGTGTTTACACCAAAAGAAGATAAAAAAATTAGTACTAAAGTATTAGAAATATATAAAGAAATAAAAGAATTATTTTTAAAAGAAAATATATATATAAGCCCTCGTATAGATAAGGCAGTATTATTATATTGTAAAACTGCTGCCAGCTTATTTGAAGAAGAGTATGGTATAAGCACTGATATTATAGGGCTTGATTATGCTGTTTCTCAAAAACTTTTACCAAAAATTAGTGGAAATGGCGAATCATATAAAAAATGGCTTAGTGATGAATTATTTAATAAATTAGAAAAACATAATATGCTTAAATCAAAATTTAAAGTTGCAGACATATTAGATAGTGGCGAAAGAAGAATGAATTATTTTCAATATTTTGATTAATAGAGCTTTTTATGTTTGATATAGAAATACTTGTAGATAGTGAACCATTTACAATAAAATTATTTGATAATAATTATATAGAAGATATTTTATATGATTCTAATAATATCGTAGTATATAATGATAAAGCGTATAGCTTAAAACTTATAGCAACAGAAGATGATAGCATAGAGTTTATAAAAAAAATTAAGTTTTATATAAATAATCAGGAAGAAAATGTTTTTATCTATAGTGATGGAACATTATTATTTGAAAATAAATATATTTTTTATGACTGTTACTCTACAGTTCAAATTAATATTGAGTTACTTTTTAAAGATAATAGTAAAATTATATTATATTCACCATATATGGCTGTATATATAAATGATGATAATATGGCAAAAAATATTAAAGATATGGTGGGGTATATTAATCAATATTCATATTTTTCCTTAGAACATATGGATTATAATAATAAAATTAGTGCAGGTTTAAAAGAAGGTGGCTATAAAACATTTGAAACATATATCAAAATAGCTTCAAGAATAATAATGTATTATGAAAATAACTATTCATATTTTAAGATAAATTGCAGAAAAAAAATTATAAAAGAGAATATTGTAACACCAATACACAGAATTCAAAATATTAATGAACAATCGCTTCATTATATTGCAAGGCATTTTGAGCAGTTATCACCAACTAATTATGATACTGGTATAAAAGTTGATAATAAAAATTATTTTCCACAATATATATCTACAGAATCTATGTTTTATTCTATAGATATATATGAAAACCAAGTTATTATTAGTTTCTTGTCTAAAGTATTATATGATATTGATTTACTAATAAAGGATATTGATAATCAGTTTATAGCTGTGGCACATCAATCTTTTTTAAGTGAAAAGGATAATAAATATGTATCTATTTCATTTCACTTGTTACAGTCTACAAAAACGCAGCTGAAAAAATATATGGAAACTTTATCAAGCATAAAATTAAAAATACAAGAATTATATTTTATGTATAAAGAGATTTTTAAAATAAATGAAATCGTACTGTCACATATACCAAAACCAACAGATATTTTTATGTCAATACCAAATTATAATCAAATTTATACAGTTATACTGGAATGGTTTAGATTTGGAGCATTTGATTTAGAAAAAAATATGTATTTATTTTCTTTTGCTGGTCAGTCAAAAATATATGAATACTATATTTTATCAAAACTTCTTACTTCATTTATAGAGCGTGGGTATGTATTGAAAGAACAGAAATACCATGAATACTTTAAAATTAAAGACAGGCAGGTTATTGATAATATATATATATTAGAAGGTGTAAATAAAGAAATAACAGTATATTATGAACCAACCATCTCATCAGACTATGAAAATTTTAATACTGGCCCGGTAGAATTATATAGAAATAACTCTGCAAGTTTACATGGTAAATCAGGAGCATATTATTTTCCTGATTATGTTATTAAAGTATATGATAAACATAAAAAAACAAGCAAGTTTATAGTATGCGATGCAAAATTTACTAAATATGAAAATGCCCAGTATAAATATGCCCCAGAGCTTATATTTAAATATCTAGTATCTCTTTCCACATTTTCAGAAAAAGATAGTATTGCTGGTCTTGTAACATTTTATGGTAAATGCGAAAATGATGACATACAGCAGTCTTTTTATGATAAAATGATAAATTATGATAATTTGGCACAGTTTGTAGATGTTATACCAGCAGATGAAAGCAATAATCACTTCATATTAACTCCTAATATAATTAATACACTATAAATTTATTTCTTATATTTATAAAAAATATGTTGTTTCGACTAAGTCGACATATAAATTAAAAATATAATGTAAATATATTAGGAGGTTTATATGTCTAAAACAATTAAAAAAATTATTAAAAAATATGAAACCCTAGGTTTTATTTTTAAAAATGGTACAAAACATATTAAGGCAGTACATAAGGATACTAAAAATATGGTAACAATTGCTAGAACACCAAGTGATTATAGGGCATATAAAAATATATGTAAAATGCTGGATAATGCTATGATATTATAATTTGTAACATATATACTTATAAAAAGGGGAAATTTATGGATAATAATACTATTAAAAAAGTTCCAATTCCAAAATTAATGCAGATTGCTGTTAGAAAATATAATATGGATAATGATATTACTTTTTCACAACAGGCAATAGAAAAGTATATGAGAGGAATTTTTTGTAATGAAAATTCTCCGTATAATTCATATATTGAAAAAGTGCCAGGAAAGGATAGAAAAGATAATTTTGGATATAATATAGCTGTAACAGATGAAACTATTAATTTAGTTATAAATCTTATTGAACTTTTAGCTGTTAATCAAGATATTTTATACAAATTATTTGAAGAAAAGTCATCAGTTAAGCTTCCATTTGCTGATTTTCTTAAATCCAATGATATAATTGGTGAGCTTGTATCATCAAAAATAAGTTCTTCAAAACACTTAAGTGATGAAGATATACGGCTGTTATTATATCCAAATAAAATAAATATAGAAAATGATAAGGATAAGTTAATAAGAGATATTGAATTATCGTTGCATAATAACCAGTTTTCTGTATCTGAAGAAATAATTAATGAATCACTTTTAAAATATCCAGATGAAATAATACTTTATTATTTAAAATTTAAGCTTTATTACAAAGTTGAAAGACTTGCTACAGAAAATTTTAACAGGGAATATTTAACAGAAGATAATATATTAGACCACCCAGAATTACTTGATATATTTGGAGATGATGCTTTTAAATATCGTAATCAAATTATAGATATATTATTAAAAATATTAGAATTATGGCCGGAAGATGAAAGAAAATACAGACCAATAAAATATAAAAATATAGATTATGATGAAATCTTATATTATTTAATCAAATATAGAAATATGATGCCAGCAGGATATAAAGTGATTAAGAGTGATAAAGAAGTAGATACAAGCTGCTATACAGAGCAGTTTTTTAAAGATAGTTATGAGCTTTATCAAAAAGAATGTGAATTATATGATAATGGTGATATATCATATAGTTATGAGGAGTTTAAGAGAAACAATTTGAATAGGTTTAGAGATAAACATATATCTATTTTTGGCCTAGATTCATATACAAGAGTTCCTTTTGCAGGGCATAAATATGAAGTAAGCGAAAAAGATAAAAAAATATTATCTTATATAAAAATAAGAGACTCAATTTATGATACACCAAGACAAGTTACACAATATGATATGTTAGAGCTTTTTAGAACAACAAGCCCAGAAAAGTATTATGAATATTTAAAGCTTTGGAAAGAACAGTTTAATAATATTCAGATTTACGATAATCATAAACCATCACCATTTTATTTTATTGAAAAAGTATTGTCTGGATATCATGAGTATCGTGGTGAATTTCTGTATGGTGGAGATAAATATTTCCGAGATGCTTTTGAGCCAGAGGAGTTAAAATCATTACTTGAAAATATGAAAACAAAATATATAGAATATATTGAAAAAATATTTTCAGTAAATTATACTAGATTTTATATAGCGCAACAATGCAATCATGCAGATGATGATTTTGTAGATGATGATGAGTTTGGATACTAAAAATGAAATAAATATTATATTAATATTGCTTTATATCTAATTTTAATACTACCTGTTATATTATAATAGATAAAGTACAGAAAATAATTTAAGTATAATATACTCAAATTAAAACAGGCAGATAATTTATTACAATTATCTGCCTTAATATTTTTCATATGTTCTAAATCTTACATGTTTAAATTCTTTTATTACATTTACTGTGCCATTAATATATTTTTCTTGTATAGAAACCCTTTTTGTAGTGGTATAGCAAGGAATAAGCCCTATGGAAAAGCTATAATTTATCATCTGGTATGTTGCCCCCATATCACCTTGGATAAGAGCATAATCATCTTGCTTTGCATTATTTTTAAGCCATATGCGTATAGGGCTTAATATTTCATATATGCTTTTGTTTTCTGGTGGAATATTGCTCCAAATAGTTTGCAGGTTTTCTGGCATATATATAATATTTTTAACATGTAGTTCATTTTTTAGAGCCATAATTTGTTCTTGAGTAAGTTTATGTGAAAGTAAAATAAAAATATCTGCCATAATAGTATGTCTCCATTACATATTTATACTTTATACTAAAAACAAAATAAATAACAGTATTATTTATTTAAAATAATTAGTATATAACCTATTAATAAATAATATAATATTAAAATTATATACAGGTTTTTTTATAATGTATTGTAATAATTATATTGTATAAATAATATTGCAAAATAATAATAGTAATGTTATATTGCATTAGATGTAACTTAAAGTATTGTAAAATATAATAAAAAGGTTATATATGCAGATAAATTATCGTAAGATAAAACTGACGTTATTTTTTGAAAAGAAGATAAAAATTAATATCCCTTTTGTTTATGTATTTCGCTCTGTTTTAGGTAATGAACTGCATTATCTTTCCTGCGTATTAAAACAGCAGACATGTAATATATGCCCACTGCGTTTTAAATGTGCATACAGCGTTCTTTTTGAAAACCCTGTTGATAAAAATAATACTGTCATTACAGGCAGAGATAAAGCACCTTCGCCCTATATTATAAAGGCAGAATATTCTAAAAATGATGAAATAGATAAGGTTGATATAACTGCAATATTTATAGGATATGGTATAGATTATATTTCATATTTTTTACTGGCTGTAAAAAGAGCAGGTGAAAAAGGTATGTTTAAAGAAAGAATAAAATATAATATGGGCTATATTTCACACATTAATAACGAATACAGTTTAGAGTTTGATTTTACAAGTCTGCCTGTTGAAACATACATTTTTGATGAAGGCTGCGGATTATCTCATAAAAAGCTTAATATTCAGTTAATAACCCCATTTAGATACAAAAAATCAGGCAAATATGAATCTAATATTAATATTAATGATATATTATTGGCTTCAAAACGCCGCCTTGATATGCTTTCAAACTTTTATGGGGATAAAAGTATAACTCCAAAATTGACTTTTATAGAAAACAGTAAAATAATAGAAAGCAATCTTTCTTGGCAGGACAGCTCAAGATATTCACGCAGGCAGGATACAAGTATGAAAATAGGTGGTATTATAGGCTATATAATTGTGGAGGCTGATTTTTCACAGCAGCATTTATCACTACTTGAAGCTGCAAAATTATTTAATATAGGAAAAAATGTGTCATTTGGTTTAGGGCATATAGATTATGAGGAAATATAATGGATAATGCAGGCAATACAAAATCTAAAGCAAGTGTTTTTGCGATAGTTATAAATCTGCGTATTATAAGCAGGCTTTATGGTATAATTTTCAAAGAAAGTAATATAGAAAAAATTTATAGTTCATTTTTTGAGCAAATAAACAGTAAAACAAATTTTCTCACTGATTTATGGCAGGAATGTGGGTTTACCTGCCCCATGAGCATTTTTGGCGATGATTTAAAAGAAATAGAAGCAAAAGCTATAAAGGCAGCAAAGGGTATGGAAGATAAAAGTGATTATATTGCTGATTTTAATATAACAAAACAGCTTCCACACCTAATTAGCAGTGCCACACTTTTAGATAAAAAGCGTGAAAATGTTTTTTTGCCTGTTGAAAAATTTAGTAATACTGCAATTTTTCCTGTAAAAGAGAATTATAAATTAGAAGAAATAGAAGAAAAATATAAAAATATATATAATGAACTAATTTCAGATATAGTATGTGTATTAAATAATGCGGAAAAAGATAAATCCATACTTATGACAAGTGCTGCTTTAGATTCTATATTTTTTAAATATTTATCAAATATACCAGCATTTTATACAGGTGATAATGATGATATATCACTATATGAATATGCAAAAGTAGTATCAGCCTTTTCAAGTGCAGGGTATATGCAAAAAGATGCTCTAAATGATAGCTTTGCATTAATTAGAGGTGATTTTTTCAGTATACAAAATTTTATATTTAATAAAGATGCAGCCAGCAAAAACCCTGCTAATTTATTAAGAGGCAAATCTTTTTATGTATCTTTAATGTCTGATATTGCTTCACTTAATGTACTTGAAACACTTAATCTGCCGTATTTTAATTTAATGATGAACGCAGCAGGTCAGTTTGTAATATTAAGTGATTATAATGATGAAATAAGTCAAAAATTACTTGCATTAAAAAATGAAATGGAAACATGGCTTTACAATAAGTACTATGCTTCAGTTTCCATGGGGCTTTCTGTGTTTGCCTGCAGTATAGATGATTTTAATTATTCAAACTTTAATCTACTTTTATTAAAACTTTTGGGAGAAAAAGAAAAATCAAAAGCAACAAGATTTAATTTAATAGAAGATAAACCATATATTTTTACAGATTATTATAAACATTTTACAGAAAACAGTAGTAAATGCGAATATTGTGGCATTATGCCAAAAAAAGATAATAAATTTTCAGCCTGCGATAACTGCCTGCTGTACTTGCAGTATGGTCAAAATTTAAGAACAAGCAAATATTTATATATAATAAAAAATGAAAATGGTGAATTCTTTAATAAATACAACATAAGTTTTGATGAAAATAAAAAGGCAGATGCTTTTATGCGAATGCATATAGATATGCAGGATAAGGCAGATAAAAGTTATAATTATCAAGATGTTATACATTATAGAAGCTATGTGGCAGTAGATAATGATGTAATACGCTCTTTTGCAGATATTGCTGCATACAGCATAGATAAAAGTGGTGCAAATATTTTGGCAGTATTAAAAGCAGATGTAGATAATCTAGGGTTAATATTTGCATGTGGGCTTTCTGAAAAAGACAGTAACGGTAAAGTAACAAGGGGCAGGCTTACTTTTTCAAGAACCAATATGCTTTCCCGTTTAATACACAACTTTTTTTCATATCATTTATATATGATTATGCAGGAAAAAAAGTTAAATATATATACAGTTTTTGCTGGAGGGGACGATTTATTTCTTGTGGGCAGGTATGATGAAGTAATAAAGACTGCAAAAATCTTATATGATGAATTTGAAAGGTTTACAAATAAAAATAAAGAGATAACAATTTCAGCAGGCATAGGTTTTTATAATGACGGCACACCAGTATGGTTTATGGCAGAGGATGCAGAAAGCAGGCTTGAAAATGCAAAACATTTTAGAGCAAAAGGGCAGGAAAAAAGTATTATAAAAGGTAATATAAGCCTTCTTTATGGCGAATATAAATATGCAACTTTTTTAAAGGAATACGCAGTTTTTCAAGAAAAAATCAAATATTATGATAAACATATAGATGTATCACATGGGCTTTTATATAAACTTATGAACTACTGCGATATGAAAATAGAATATGAAAAAGAGCAAAAAGATAATATGGGAAATATTAATTTAAATAACTTGTTATGGCGTTCTCATTTTCATTATGTATTGGGAAAATTAAGTGTAAAAAATATTCCAAAAGGTGTAAATGCGAAAGAGTTTACAGATAGTATTAAAAATGAACTATCAATATATTTTACTGATTTTATAGAAAATAATGCTGTATTACTTAAAACTTTCACAGCATTACAGCTATATAATACAAAAAAATAACAGGGGAGGTTATGTATGAATAATCCATATGGTAAACATGGAGGGGATATTAACCATAATAATAAAAATTCTAATAATGAAACACAGAGTATTAAACCATACTTAAAGGAACTAACAAAAGATAATTTAGCAGATATGATTAATAAAAATGCAGATGTTATTGCAAAAATAATTAAGCAGGGCTCAAATTCATATACTCAGGTAAGGAAATTTTATGATGAGCTTTTATCATTACAGAAGCAGGCTCAAGGAAATCAAAATAATGTTGATAGTGGAGAATTTGAAAAAATGCTGCCTATGATATATTTAGTAAAATCTAAAGCAGCCTATGCAAGGGGCAAGAAGAATATTAATGATAACCTGCTTTCTTTTTTAGTATTTTATATTGAAAAAATAAAAAATATAGAGCAGTTGAAATATTTTATGCTGTATTTTGAAGCTATTTTAGGCTATTTAAGGCTTCATTCAAAATAAGGGGGATAATAAAATGTCATTTAAAATAATACAATATAATATAGAAATTATAGTAAAAACAGGGCTTTTTATTGGTACAGGTAATACCAGTATGAGAATTGGTGGGGTAGATAATGAGTTTATACGAAACCCAGCAAATAATGAGCCTTATATTCCCGGAAGTAGTTTAAAGGGGAAAATACGTAGTTTATTAGAATATGATGCAGGGCTTTTAGCTGTATCTAGAGATGGCGGTGTATTAAATGCAAAAAAAGTGCAGTATGCAAAAAGCCAGAATATAGGCAATACTAAAAATATGGAAAATATTTTAAAACTTTTTGGCACAGCAGCAGATAATAAATCATCAAAAGAAAATAATATTGTAGAACAAATAAATTATGGTATTACAAGGCTTTCTTTTTCTGATTTAAATCTGAAAAAAAGTAATAATGAATACACTGAAATATTTGAAGTTAAACCAGAAACAGCCATAGATAGAAGCACTGGGAAAGCTCATGATGGTGCATTAAGATTTACAGAAAGGGTTGTTGCAGGCACAAAATTTATAGGGACTATTACTTTAAAAGTGTTTGCAGAAAAACCGCATTATGATAATGAAGAAGAATTTGAAAATATGCTAAAAAGAGGGTTGCAGCTTTTAGAATTAGATGCACTAGGTGGCTCATCCAGCCGTGGTTATGGCAAAGTTTCCATTATATTTGACGGAAAAGAACTACCAGAACTCGCGTAGAAAATTATAAATCTAATAGAGAATAAATATGGAATATACATATATTAGTTTAGATATAAAGCCTGTATCATCATTTGCTAGTGAGCTTTCATCAGATACTTTTTTTGGTCAGATTTGCTATATGCTTTATATGCAGGGATACGATTTAGATGAATATTTAAAGGATTATGAAAATGACCCATTTTTTGTAATATCAGATTGTTTCCCTATGGGTTATATTTCTATCCAGCAGATGCCTGTAAAACCAGTATCAGAAATAAATATTTATAATCTTGCTGCAAGAAAAGCATCAAAAAATAAAAATAAAATAAAATTAGATGAGCTTATTAGTAAGGGCATATTAACTAGAGAAAAAAACGGGCTTATAAAAGAAACTGTTGATATTTCAAATATGCAGGATAGTTGGAAAAAATATAAATATGATGTGATAAAAGCTCATATCAATAGATATA
Source organism: uncultured Mucispirillum sp. (assembly GCA_944324495.1). GTDB lineage: Bacteria > Chrysiogenota > Deferribacteres > Deferribacterales > Mucispirillaceae > Mucispirillum. The sequence continues at coordinate 12,044 of CALUWN010000015.1, forward strand.
CAGGCACAACTTTAAATGAAGAATTTGCTCCATATTCTAATATTGAATACAGCTATATGGCAAAAAAGGGAGAGTTTTATTTTAGGCTATATTTATATGTAAAAGAAGGTTTTGATGACAATATTATTATTTCAGCTATAGAAAATATAGGCCAAACTGGTTATGGCAGTAAAACTTCAACTGGTAAAGGTTTTTTTAAAGTTTATAGAAATGAAAATATCAAGATAAATACAGAAAATAAAGATTCATTTATTTTATTAAGTAATACTGTAATTTCAGGAATGGATAAATTTACTAACAAAATGTATTACACACCTGTAACCCGCTTTGGCAAACATGGGATATTAACAGAAAAAGGCACACCTTTTAAAAATCCATTTGTAATGGCAACAAGTGGAGCATTAGCATTAAATGTAAAAAATGAATGTTTTAATAAAGCCTATGTGGGTAAAGGAGTATTTGGATTATCACATCACAAAAATGCAGTATCTCAAGGCTATGGGCTATATATTCCCTTAAAATTGGTGGAAGAATAATATGAATAAAATATTAAATTTTAAAATGCAGACTATATCACCTTTGCATATTTCAAGCGGGCAGGAAATTGAGCCATATTCATATATTGTAAAAGCAGAAAATAATGGAGATAAAAGGCTTTATTATATAAACCTATATGAATTTATATCATTAATTAACCAAGATGAAAGGCAAAAATTAACACAAATATTATCAGAAATAAATGCAAATAACAGCTTAAATAACGCTGTGGAATTTGTATATAATCTTTTTAATAAAGAAAAACACAGTGAAGCTGTGCTTCTTGAATATAAGATAACAAACAAATTTTATGAAGAATATAAAAAAAGATTAGATAATAAAAATATTGCAAACATTATGCTTTATACCTGTATAAAGGATGGTAATTATAAGCCTTATATCCCCGGTTCTTCTATTAAAGGTGCAGTAAAAAGGGCATTTGAATATAAGCATGATGCAAGTGGATACAGTAGCGAACTTTTAAAAATGAAAGTAGGTGATAGAGCTGAAAAAGACCCATTTAAAATGTTAAAAATAGCAGATTTATATTCTGATAATCTATCAATAAATATAGGCTATGTGAGAGATTTTGCCTTAAATACATTAAATATTGCAGATATGCGTATAAATATAATGGCAGAATTTATAAGTAATACAGTAGATTTTGACTTATGCTTAAATATAAATAATAACTATAATAAAGCAGGTATTTATAAAAGTGAATTATTTGAAAAAGATTTTGAAAGTGAAAAAAGTGTTATATTATTTTTAAATGAATATTTTAAAAGACCATTAGAGCGGGAAATAAAATATTTTTCAGATAACGGCAAAAATAACAGCAATGAATTTATACAAAATTATAAAAGATTAAAAGATATGTATGGTGAAAATATTGCATTTATAAATATTGGAAAATTTGGTGGCAAGCTTATAAAAGTAAACAGGGAAAACGATAAAAGCATTTATGCACGAAGATATTATACAGAAATACCAGAAAAAAATATAAAAGAATATAAGCTTTCACAAGTTATGCCTATTGGCTGGGTGGCAGTATATATTCCATAAGAGCATAGATATATAATATTTAATAACTTAAAAGTATTTGACATGGTGATGGGTATAATATATATTAGTATTATAGGGAGATAATGTTGTATAATATATATTTTTACAAAGATAAATCAGGTAAAGAACCTGTTGCAGAATATTTATCAGACTTATCAACTAAAAATGATAAAAGTAGCAGAATAAAGCTCAATAAAATAAGGGATTATATAAAATTATTATCAACACATGGTTTATCACTGGGTGAGCCATACATTAAACATATTGAAGGTGATTTATGGGAGCTGCGCCCTATTAGAGACCGAATATTTTTTATAACTTGGCAGAATAATTCTTTTATTTTATTGCATCATTTTTTGAAGAAATCACAAAAAACGCCAAAAAAAGAGATAGATGCAGCAAAAAGAAAAATTAATGATTTAAAATCACGGGAGTAAAAAGATGAGTAATGAAAACAATGTAAAGCAAAAATCTGCTATAGGTAGAAGCTGGGAAGAATTTGAAAAAGATATTTATACTGCAGAAGAAATAAGGGAAAGTGATTTAAGGGTATCATTAATAAGTGAGTTTATCCGAGCAAGAGATGAATTAGGAATAAGTCAAAAAAAATTAGAAGAATTAACTGGTGTTAAACAGCCAATTATAGCTAGAATGGAAAAAGGCTATTCAAACCCACAAATAGAAACAGTTTTAAAATTATTAGCCCCAATGGGTAAAACACTAGCTATTGTTCCAATTAAATAAATATGATATAAAAAAAGATAAGACCTGATTATAAGGGCGAGCGTTGTATGCGAGGTGAGATTTTCCCAAGTGAGTAGCGAGGAAATAGAAAATCTCGCTGGGAAGGGTTATAGACAACTAGAGACCTGATTATAAGGGATTGAAACCTTAAAGAGTTCAAATCAGAGTTATCTTCTTTTTTTGAGTTGCATTGATAGACCTGACTATAAGGGATTGAAACTCAACTATTACTGATAAGTTAGCAAATATTTTATAAGTTGCATTGATAGACCTGACTATAAGGGCGAGCGACTTTTGCGAGGACACTTTTTCCCGACTGAATAAGGAGGAAACAGAAAAAGTGGCTGGGGAGCGTTGTATGCGAGGTGAGATTTTCCCGAGTGAGTAGCGAGGAAATAGAAAATCTCGCTGGCGAGCGACTTTTGCTCCGCTTCGCTCCGAGTACAGAAAACGGCTTGCCATTAATATGGGCAAGACCCCGTTTTTGCGAGGACACTTTTTTCCGACTGAATAAGGAGGAAACAAAAAAAGTGGCTGGAGAGCATACAGATAATGCTAAGCTTTATGAATTTTATAAGGGATTGAAACATTTCTCCAGAACCTCTTTTTTATTCAGGAAATTGGTTGCATTACTAGAGACCTGACTATAAGGGATTATTTAAAAATTGCAAAAATATAAAATATATGTTACAAGATAACTGTTTAGTTTTTTTCTAATTAACAGGGGTTTTATTATGGAACATGTATTTGGCAAGTTTAATTATTATGATTTATTTGGTCATTTACTGCCAGGGGTTATTATTGGGCTTTTACTAAATTATATAATTACTTCCACTACCCTTGAGATAAATATTAAATTTATTACAGATTCAGTTGTTATTAATTTATTTATATTTTATTTTATAGGGCTTGTATTAAACCGAGTTAGTGCTGTATTAATTGAGCCGCCGCTTATAAAATTAAATGTTCTCCATAAATGCCCTTATCATCAGATTATAAAAGCAGAAAAAGAAGACCATAAACTTGTGCAGCTACAGGCTGTTATTATTTCATACAGAACTTTTATTGCTGGTTTTTCACTTGTTATATTACTGCTGATTATATTATTTATTTTTGGTATTTTAAATATAAATATTACAGAATTTTTTATTTTACTTATTTCATTATTACTTTTAAATACAGTATTTTTTATATCATATAAAAAGCAGTTTAATGGATATACTGCCCGCGTTATGTATTATGCTGAAAACAGCCAAAACCAGTAAATAAGGGTATATTATATGGAAAATAAAATTTATGATGTTGTATTTCATTTAGTTGGTGAAGAAAAAGTGCCTAATTTATTAGGTGTGCTACAGTTATCTTCCAAAAAACATGTGTTTATTAAATCAAAGGATTTTGCTTCTACCTATATAAAAAATTTGCTTAATGGTGCTTTATATGATGAAATACTTGTGAACCCTTTTGATATTGATAATGTAATAGCAAAACTGCAAAAATATATTGAAGATAATTCCATTAATAGTAAAAATACTGCATTTAATTTAACAGGCGGCACAAAAATGATGTTTACAGGAGCTTATTTAGTTTCAAATGAAATAGGTGCTGATGCTTTTTATTTTGATACTGCCAATAAAAATATAATTTTTTTAAATGATAACATAACATACCCTATAAAGCAGATTAAAAGTGTAAAAACATTTTTAGATTTAGGCAGTGAAATATATTATATACAAAATAATGGTAATTCTTCTTTAAGTGCAGAAAGAGCTGCTATGGCAAAAAAATTGTATAAATATTATCAGCAGGCAAAAAAAATACATACTCTTTATTCTGAAAATAAGGAAAACTTTGAAAGCAAATATTACGGTAAAATATATGTGGAATATTACAGCACTACCAGTTTTAAATTGAAAATAGAAGATATAGAATGTATATATAATGATGTTAATTTTTCTGCTTATGTTGATGGTGGCTGGTTTGAAGATTATGTGCTTACTATTTTAAAAGATTATGAAAAGCAGGGCAGAATATATGATTTACATTCTGGTATGATTATGGCAGATGTTAAAACACATAGAAAAATGCAAGAATTTGATGCAATATTTACTGACGGATTAAATCTTTTTATAATAGAACTAAAATCTGGCAATAAAATTGATGTTAAAGATATTAACAAAATAAAGGTTATTACAAATAACTTTGGCGGCAGATTTGCTCGGCCCGTATTTATATCTATACTTGATAAACAGGGTATTAAAAATAGAGCCATTTTAGATAAAGTGCCATATTTTTATGGTAAAGATTTTGAAAAACAGTTAATAGAATATCTTGATAAAATACTTATATAATAAATTTTATTTAAAATTTTCATTTCTAGCTAATATTTCTTCTTTTATTTTACTGCAAATATCTGCAGGGGATAATGCTTTTACATATTTTCCCAGCTGTAAAATAGATGATATAATTTCTTCCTGTTGGTTTTTATTGTAATATATTTCCATAAATATTTTATTATCTTTTTCATAAATTATCCTATCATACAATGCAAATTTATATGTAGCACGTTGAAAGGCATTATCTATATTATCTATTTCTATTATAACAGGTTTATGTAACCGTAAATTATCTATGGTATTTTTAATATTATGCTCTATCTGTTTATATTTTTTTATATCATCATTGATATTAACATTTTCTATTATTAATATAGGTATTGTATGTATTGATTTATTTTTGTCATTAAAATAAACAAGGTGTAATGAATCATCTTCCTGCCTGTATTCTATTTTATAAGGCACTATATTTTCAATAACAACTTTTTCCTTTGTATCTGTTTTGTTAATGCTGATAGTAATATATTTTTTATTTTCTATTGCACTTATTATTTTATTAAAAATTTCTTTTTCATTATCAGTATATATATGTGGTGCTTCATTATTTAGTTTTTGAATATGTATTTCTTTATTTGATAAAATATATGGAAGATTATTAGTATTTTCTAAATCATTAATAAGCATATTTATAGTTTTTTTATCAAGAAATAAGAAAGTTTTATTATCTTGGAGTATATCATAAAGCCAAGCTCTTTCTGCTTTTGTAAGCCTTGCTATAACAGGGTTATTATATACTGGGATTAAATGATTTTTTTCATTTTTATAAAATACGCAGTTATTATTTTTAATTACATATTTTTTTGTCTCAGTAAATGATTTTGTTTTATTAAAAAACTGCAATATTTTATATACACTTAAACTATTATTACTTGATAAAACAGTATTAATATAGTTAATTAAATATGTAAAATCTTTATTTTTATATTTATTAAATAAGTCCATATTTTACCATTAGTTCATTATTATGTTCTTTTAATTTGTTATATAGAAAGGGATTAATATTTTTATCCACTTTTGCATATCTTCCAAATCCATTTATCCAAGGTATAAGTTCTAATTGGTTTGTGGTATTTATTTCATAAACTATAGTATTTTGGTTGATGTAATCAATAGTACCTTTACGCTTTGTGGTACTTATTTTATTTATAATATTTTCTCTTATATTTTTATCTTCTGGCAGGTGAAATATTACTTTTACATAATCGCAGGTAATAGAATCTGCCACCATCCATTTATATTCAAAATCTTTTTCAAAATTAGTAGATAAATTTTTAGAAGAGAGAGTTTTATTTAATATTTTAAGTTCACTTATTTTATCTATTCTTGCATTATAATATTCATTTGTATCTGGGTCAAAACCGTAACAATACTGGCGGTTATATTCATATTCTATAATAATTTTTTCAGGAACTACATTTCTATTTACTATTTTATTATCCTGCTCTGTATAATTAAAATTAATTATATTTTTAGAATTTATGGCATCTAATATTTTCCAGCTAATATTATTATAGATGGTATTATGCAGTGCTTTATTTTTAAATATAAAAATATTAGAATTAGGAATATAGTGCAGCTTTTCATCCTTTTTCGGATATGAATATATTAGGTATGAATAAATAGTATGGGCAAGCATATATCCGGGAACAGAAAGTGGGTGTATATTGTAAAAAAATATAACCATCTCCAAAAGTTTATGAAGCAGCCCTAGATTATCTATATTGTTAAGCACATCATTTGATATAATATATAACTGCCTTGCAGTAGTATTTTTTTCTGTTTTATATTTTTCAATAATACCCATATCCACTAAATCATCAAAAATACTTTCCACGGTATATGTGGTATCAGTATTTTGTATTCTGTCATTTACATCGCCACATAAATCATTTTTATAAAAAGGTTTCGTCACATCGGTAATACCTTCCCCAGTGTCATCTATTATACTATTACTTGAAATCAACTGCATAAAGGTAAGATATATTAAAAGCTGCTTATGGGTATATGATGCATATCTATATGTTTCTGCAAGATAGTTTATGGGGCATTTATACATATCTACTGAAAATGTGGTAACAGGTCTTTTTTCAATAGTTTTTTTATTAATATATATAGGTTCTATATAGTTTATTATTCGCCGTAGCATATCACGCTGGGAAGCAGGTAGTTTTTTATGCCTTATATCAAGGTTAATGGAAGGCTTTAAAAACATTTTGCTTATTATATTTTTAATAGATTCATAATTTTTACGTTCATTTTGAAACTGTTTTGTATTTTTTAATATTTTTTTCATACACCACCATTATTTTATATATAGCATAATTAATTGATAAATAAAATATTGATTTTTAAAATTTCTATATTTTTCTAACCTATTGATATATAAAAGATATTAATAAGTAATAAAATTTTTTACAGGTTTTTTTCATACTTACTAATTTTAAATATTATATAAGCATTTTATTAAATTTTACAAAAGGGGTGAAAAATTATGAAAAAGTTTTTATTTGTTTTAGTAGTATTATTAATGTTTTCTTCTGCTTATGCACAGCAAAAAAAATACGGCAGATACAGCAATATCGCAGGATAACAGAACTTGGATAAATGAGAAATATAAAGAAATGTTTAAATATCCAATTACAGTTTCTGGTTATGGTTTTTTTAACTCTTCAGCACTTGCTGTTGGACGACTTAATGGTGTTACTTATGGTATAGACAGCCATCTTGGCGGTGGTGGAGCAATTACAGCCAAAATTAGCTTTTTTAGATGGCTTGCACTTGCTTTAGATGTTTCATACAGCGGTGCAACAAGAAGTGAAGTAGGGGCAACTTCCACATTTGGCACATTTTTATTTAGCCCAATACTTATATTTCAAAGAGAAACTCTAAGAGGGCAGGCAGGTTTTGTGCCGTGGGTTGGTTTAGGTTTTTCTATTTCTAATAACTCTTGGACTATAAAAGGTGAAAATTATTATGGGCAGACATATACAGATTCTATTTCTAGAGGCGGATTTGGATTTATTTTTAATGCCGGTGTAAAATATAATATGAAAAATAATGTGTTTGTTGGTGTAAGGACAGATTATTCTGCATCTTCTTTTGAAAATACTACTATGAATAACTGGCGTTTAGGGGTGGAAGCAGGATACAGATTTTAAAGATATTTACTTAATATAAAAACTGTATTATTTTATAAGCATACTAAGGGAAAATATTATGAGAAATAAACTAAAACAGCTTTCTTATGATTATAAAGATGTGATAAATGATGTGAAAACCAGTTTAAAACAGGCAAAGAAAATCACATTATCCCTTATGCTTATATTCTTTATAACATTTTTAGTATTTTGTATAATAAATATAGCAAGGTTTGAATATATAATATTTGCTTTTATAGCATTTCTTATAGTTAGTATGATATTGTATGCAGTATATAATTATATTAAAGAAAGCCAGTATATAATATATAAGAAAAAAATAATACCCGCTGTTTTATCTTTAATAGACAGCTCTTTAAGATACAGTATGTATAATGGGCATTCGCAAAAAGAATTTTTTTATTCAGATTTATACAGCAGAAATATAACTAATTTTATTTCAAAAGATATGATAAAAGGTATGGCAGGAAATACTGCCATAAAAATATCCCATATATTTGCAGAGCGGGTGGAAGAAATCCGCAGACATAATTTTAATGATGATGATTTTAATAGACATAGTCAGCAGGTGAAATATCGCCATTATACAGTATTTTCAGGTGTATTTATAAGCCTTGATTTTAATAAAGATTTTAAAGGCATAACAAAGCTGCATACAAAGGGAAGAATATTTAATAACAGCGAAGCAGATATGGGAACATTATTTAGCAAATATGAAAAAATAACCTTAGAAAACCAAATGTTTAATAAGTATTTTGATGTTATAACAACAGATATACAAACAGCACTGTATATATTAACCCCTGCTTTTATGGAGCTTTTGCTAAATATGTATTTTAATTCAAATACAGAGCTTGGCATATGTTTTAGAAACGGTATTATGTTTATAGCTTTTGAAAATGCATGCTTTTTAGAACTGGGAAACATAAAAGATTATGAAAAAAATATAGAGCTTTTATATATGGAAATAAAAAGCCTTTTAAATGTGGTAGATGAACTGCAGCTAAACAATAGAATATGGACTAAAGCATAAATTTTATTTTGACAATATAACTTATAAATAATAAAATATAAAAAATGAAATGTTTGAAAGCAAAATATTAAGAGATATGATAAAAAACATAATTTTTTTTATGCTTTTTTGTTTTATTTACATTATATATCAATAGGTTATGAATTACCTGTTGTATATTGACCTGAATTTTATAAGGCGAGCGTTTTTTGCGAGGTGAGATTTTCCCGAGTGAGTAGCGAGGAAATAGAAAATCTCGCTGGAGAGCGAATTTTGCTCCGCTTTGCTCCGAGTACAGAAAACGGCTTGCCATTAATATGGGCAAGACCCCGTTTTTGCGAGGACACTTTTTTCCGACTGAATAGGGAGGAATCAAAAAAAGTGGCTGGCGAGCATATAAATAATGCCAAGCTTTATGAATTTACTAAGGGATTGAACTTTCCCTGTTATTGCGATAACTTTCCCTGTTATTGCGATATATATTGACCTGATTATAAGGGATTTTGTATTTGTCATTCTCAAGCATTTAGCGAAGAATATTATATTTTTTGATATTTCATATATGTTTAATAAAGATAAATAATTATGGAAGTTTAGTAAAACACAAGCAAGATGCTTTGCTTAACAGCTCAGTATAACAAGAGATATAGAAAATAGTTTATTAGTATAGATAAATATTTATAAGTTCACTATGTATTATCTATATTAAAAACAGCATCTTTATATAATTTGACTGAAAACTTTTAAATAACACCCTATCTTTTGTATTTAACCATTATAAATTATTATAAGAATAAATTCTTATTTAATTTAACAATTCTATTTTTAATCTAAAGATTAGTGAACTGATTTGATTTTATCTAATTCTTTTGCAATTAGTGAATAAAAATTCACGAAATTAATAAACTTATTCTAAATTTATAATAAGATAAGGTAATCTAATTTTAAATTTAGATATATCATTTTTTTTAAAATTATTAGTTTATATTTTATTTTAAATTAAATATAACTTATTGTTGTATAATGATAAATACAATATAGTGATAATATTTAAAAAGTATTTTATAAAAAATATTTTTTATAAATATAAAATTTTTCTTGCAATTTGTTGTTTTTATGTTAAGTTATTAAAAATAAGGGGGAGTATATGCTTTTAGATTATATTATACTGGGTTTATTGGTATTTATTTTTGTTATACTAATATGGTTGATAAAACATTCTAACTCAAATAATAAAGGATTGTTGCATTTATCAGAGTTTGAAAACAAGATTGGGCAGTTTGATTCATCTTTTCGTGATGAATTTTCTCGTAATAGAAATGAGTTAGATTCCAAGCTACTTTCTTTTTCATCTATGGTTGATACTAAACTGTCAGAATTAGGCGATAGTTTATTGAAATCATCATCAGATATGAGAATAGAGGTTGGAAATGCTCTGAAAGAATTTGAAAAATCTTTTAGGCTTCAGTCAGATAAACTTTCTGAGATACTAGAACAAAAAATAGATTTGTTAAATAAAAATATGTCTGAAAGTGCAAAAGACAGCAGAGAAGAATTAAAAAAATCACTAGACTCATTTTCCACTCAACTATCAAACAGTATAAAAGAATTTAATGAAACACAGGATAAGTTAAAAGATAATATAGGCACTAATTTAAATACTATTAGAGATTCTATGGATAAAAAATTAAAAGATATTCAAGAAGATAACAGTAAAAAACTGGAACAAATGAGAGAAACTGTTGATGAAAAACTTAATAAAACATTAGAGGACAGGTTAGGAGCATCTTTTAAACAGGTTAGTGACAGGTTAGAGATAGTGCATAAAAGCCTTGGTGAAATGAGTACACTTGCTCATGGAGTTGGAGATTTGAAAAAGGTATTATCAAATGTGAAGACAAAAGGCATTGTTGGTGAATATCAGTTATATAATATATTAGAACAGGTGTTAGCTCCAAGCCAGTATGAGCAGAATGTTGCAGTTAAAAAGGGTAGTCAGGAAAGGGTTGAGTTTGCTATTCGTATCCCTAGTAAAGATAGTGATGATAAATATATTTACTTACCAATTGATGCAAAATTTCCAACAGATCACTATGAAAGATTAATGACAGCCTATGAAAAAGGCGATACAGGTGAAATATCTGTGTATTCAAAAGCTTTGGAAAATAATATTAAAAACTTTGCTAAAGATATTCATGATAAATATATAAATCCACCAGTAACAACTGATTTTGCCATAATGTTTTTACCTTTTGAAGGACTTTATGCTGAAGTTATGCGGATCCCTGCATTATTATCAAATATTCAATCGAAATATAACGTGATAATTACAGGACCTTCTACTATTTTAGCTTTGCTTAATAGTCTGCAAATGGGCTTTAGAACATTAGCTATTGAGAAAAAGACAAGCGAAATTGCAAAAACATTAAGTGCAGTAAAAACTGACTTTGGAAAATTTGCTGATTTACTTGATAAAACAAGAAAGAAAATTAATGAAGCAGGAAACACATTAGATGAAATTGGGCATAGAAGTAAACAGATTAATAGAAAATTAGGAAAATTTGAAGAATTGCCTGAAAATGTTGCAAATAGCATTTTAGGCACAGAAAATATAGAAGAATAGGAAGAAAAATATGAGTACACAAAAATCTCAAATATCTCAAATTACTAAGGAAGCATTAGAGAGGCTTTTAACTTATCCTGATATTGAAAAAATATCACTAAAAACTATTGAAGGAGAATGGGAAACAGCAGTAAGAAAATTTTCAACATCTACTACACTTGCTGAAAAAAGCTGCCCTAAGGAAACTTTTTGTGCAATATGTCTATCAGGAAAACTAAAAGGACTAAATTTTCAAACAGATTTAATAGATGGAGATAATGCGCATTATGGTAGATATTTAGTTGAATTATTAAAAACAGGAAAATATTCAAAAGATAATAAGCAGGAATTGTGGAAAAAAGTAGCAAACAAATATCATAATGGTAAAAATTTTACAGATAATGGACAAACTGATGTGGCATTAGTATTTTATGAGTTAGGGTATATATAAGTACTTTTTATGCTTTTCTAAAAACTTGCCATATTATTAGAAAATATTTTAATGGTGTTTATTTTCAAGAGGTTAAATTCCTTTTACAAATACAAAAAGGACAGTATTGCTACTGTCCTTTTGTATTTACGGAGAGAGAGGGATTCGAACCCTCGATACCGGTTTCCCAGTATACTCGCTTAGCAGGCGAGCGCCTTCGACCATACTCGGCCATCTCTCCATCTTATTAACTCGAAGTAAATATATACTTGAATTATTTTATAATGTCAAATAAAAAATAATATTTTTAAAAATTTAATCTACTTACATATGTCTGATTTGAGTTTCTATACCATTTTGCTGTGCAAACATTACGCCTCTGCCACACATTGGGGATACAAGCTCACATCTTCTTGAACACATTGGGCAGTGTGTTGGGACACTGCTTAAATTTATGTTGTTTGAACTTTCATCTTTTTTCTTTTGTTCTTCAAGCTCTTTAAAATATTTATCCATATCCATACTATTTACCTCTTAAAGTAAAATTAGAAAACTAAATATATATAAATTAGATTTTTTTGCAAGTAAAATCTTGAAAATAATAATAGAATTTACATTAGTGTTAAATAAGTCAACATCTATCTTGACAGTTTAAAAATAAGGTAGTAAATATCATTGGATTATTAGACTTTATTAAATTTTAGGAGCGTTTTTATGCATATTAGTTTACATCCGGGGATTATCACTGTTTTAATGCTTATTGCATCCAATGTGTTTATGACATTTGCCTGGTATGCACATTTAAAAAATCTATCAATGCTTCCATGGTTTGGTGCAGCTCTTGCCAGCTGGGGGATAGCATTTTTTGAATATATGATACAAGTGCCAGCAAACAGAATTGGTTATACTGTTTTTTCTCTGCCACAGCTTAAAATTATGCAGGAAGTTATAGCTTTAGGAGTTTTTATTCCATTTGTAACATTATATATGGGTAAACCCCTAAATCTAAACTTCCTGTGGGCTTCTTTATGCCTTTTAGGTGCAGTATATTTTATGTTTAAATAAATTATATTTGAAACCTGCTTACTAAAGTTTTTAATCTTAATAGCTTTTTCCATAGTTAAATATTATAGGCATCAGGTGAATTTTACATTAAATTGTATAAAATAATAATTTTTTTTAAAAAACCACTTGACACTTTTGCCACTGATTACTAAATTAGTTCTAGCACTCATAAGTGGTGAGTGCTAACAAACGAGGTAAGAAAATGGATATGCGTTTCTTAAATGAGCGTGAAGAGCTTGTTTTAAGGACAATAATTGATGAATATATAGATACCAGTGAGCCAGTTGGTTCTCGTAATGTTTCTAAGGTTGGGCCATTAAAAATGTCACCTGCTACCATTAGAAATATTATGAGTGATTTAGTGGATAAAGGGTTTATAGTTCAGCCTCACACATCAGCAGGCAGAGTGCCAACAGACAGCGGGTATAGGTATTACATTGAAAAATTAGTTGAGATACAAAACATATCCCCAGATTTTATGGAAGATATTCAAAGGCAGATGAGTATAGACCCTTTGAATGTTATGAATTTATTTCGTCATTTTTCAAAAAAACTTGGGGAGATGACCCATGCGGTTGGGTTTATAGTATCCCCTAAAATGAATAATATTGCATTAAAACACATAGAATTTGTTAGAATTAATAAAGAAACTGTTTTAGCAGTAATAGTAGCAAAAACAGGTATGGTGCAAAATGTATTTATAAATGTGGACAGTACTATTACAGATAATGATTTAGTGCGTATGGCAAACTTTATAAATACGAATTATGAAGGTTTAAGCCTTTATGAAGTTCAGCATATGATACTGCAGGAGCTTCACAATGAAAAAGGTGAGATACGCTCTTTACTAGAGCAGGCTGCCAAATTAAGCCAGCAGGTATTTAAAAGCGGAGTTTTTGATGAAGAATTTATATTTGAGGGTATGAAATACATTATAGATACCCCAGAGCTTAGGCAAAACGGCAGGCTGATAGATGTTTTACAGGCTTTTGAAGAAAAACATCATTTATGTTCTTTATTAGAAGGCTGTATGAAAGAGGACAGTGTACAAATATTTATAGGCTCAGAAATAGGGCTTGATAATACAGAAGATTTAGGGATGGTAATAAAACCATACCACAGGGGTGGCAAAATCGTAGGCACTATGGGTGTTATAGGTCCAAAAAGGATGCGTTACTCTAATGTGGTATCTATTGTAGATTATTCATCAAAAATAATCTCAAAAATGCTTAATGATTTTTATGAAGGGGATAAGTAATGAGTGAAGAAAAAGAAAATGTAAATGGCGAAGATAAAGGCTTTAAAATAGAGATAAATTCACCAGAAGAGGCAGCAAAAGAATATGCAGAGCATATGGAAGCTGAAATTGTAGAAGATAATGCAGAAAAAACATCAGCAGAACCTGTTTTAGAGGAAGAAAATATGGAGTTTGCAGGTGGTGAGCTTGGCATATTAAAAAAGCAGATAGAAAATTTAGAGAATATTTTAAAAGAAAAAAACGAAGAAATCTTACGCCGTGCAGCTGATTTAGATAACTACAGGAAAAGGCTTACAAAAGAAACAGAAGATAAAGTTCGCTATGCTAACCAAGCTGTTGTAAAAGATTTTCTTCCTGTTATGGATAATATAGAAATGTCTTTAATGCATACTGAGGAAGGCAGCCCATTAAGGCAGGGTATAGAGCTTACTATTAAATCATTTAAAGATGTTCTAGCTCGTCATGGAGTGGTGGAAGTAAATTCTGAAATCGGCACTATATTTGACCCAGCAGTACATGAAGCAATAATGATGGATAATAATCCTGAATTTGAAAACAACGCCATAACTTTATGCGTGCAAAAAGGTTATCTTTTAAATGAAAGGGTTATAAGACCAGCTAAAGTAAAAGTTAATAAAATATAACATATAAATAAAAGAAAAATAAAAAATTATATATATAACAGCAACATATAAGCTGTTTTGGAGGACATAATGGCTCAAGGAAAAGTAATAGGTATTGACTTAGGTACAACAAACTCAGTTGTAGCAGTAATGGAAAACGGTCAGCCTAAAGTAATAGTAAATGCAGAGGGTATGACAACTACTCCGTCTATTGTAGGTTTTACAGATGGGGACAGGCTTGTTGGTATATTAGCAAAACGTCAGGCAGTTACAAACCCAGAAAACACAGTATTTAGTATAAAAAGATTAATTGGTAGAAAAGCAGATTCAAAAGAAACTGCCAACGCTAAAAAACACTTACCATATAAAATTGTGCCAGCAGATAATGGGGACGCTTGGGTAGAAATTAAAGGTAAAAAATATGCACCGCAGGAAATCTCTGCTATGATTTTACAAAAATTAAAACAAACAGCAGAAGACTATCTTGGTGAAACAGTAACAGATGCAGTTATTACAGTTCCAGCATATTTTAACGACGCACAACGTCAAGCTACAAAAGATGCAGGTAAAATTGCAGGGTTAAACGTTCAGCGTATTATCAACGAACCAACAGCAGCAGCATTAGCTTATGGTTTAGAGAAAAAAGGCGAAGAAAAAATAGTTGTTTATGACCTTGGTGGTGGTACATTTGATGTATCTATATTAGAACTTGGTGACGGTGTATTTGAAGTTAAAGCTACAAATGGTGATACATTCTTAGGTGGTGATGACTTTGATGAAAGAATAGTTAAATGGTTATGCGAAGAATTTATGAAAGATAACGGCATAGATTTAGCTAACGATAAAATGGCACTTCAAAGGTTAAAAGAAGCAGCAGAGAAAGCAAAACATGAGCTTTCAGGTACAACTGAAACAGAAATTAACCTGCCATATATTACAGCAGACCAAACTGGTCCTAAACACTTAGTTAAAAAATTAAGCAGAGCTAAATTTGAAGCATTAGTATCAGATTTAGTGGAAAAAACATTAGAACCATGTAAAAAAGCTTTAAGCGATGCAGGGCTTACAACTTCAGATATCAACGAAGTTATTCTTGTTGGTGGTATGACACGTATGCCGCTTGTACAGCAAAAAGTAAAAGAATTTTTTGGTAAAGAACCACACAAAGGTATCAACCCTGATGAAGTTGTTGCAATAGGTGCAGCAGTTCAAGGTGGCGTATTAATGGGGGATGTTAAAGATGTACTTCTTCTTGATGTAACACCGCTTTCATTAGGTATTGAAACTATGGGTGGCGTAATGAATAAAATCATTATGAGAAACACTACTATCCCTGCTAGAAAAAGCCAGATATATACTACAGCTGCTGATAACCAGCCGTCAGTTACTATTCAGGTACTTCAAGGTGAAAGGGAGATGGCAAGTGATAATAAACTGATAGGTCAGTTTGATTTATCAGGTATTGCACCAGCTCCAAGAGGCGTGCCACAAATTGAAGTAACATTTGATATTGATGCAAATGGTATATTACATGTTTCAGCAAAAGATAAAGGCACAGGCAAAGAACAGTCTATTGTTATTAAAGATTCTTCAGGTTTATCAGAAGAAGAAATAGATAGAATGGTTCATGATGCAGAAGCTCATGCAGAAGATGATAAACGTAAAAAAGAATTAGCAGATGTAAGAAACCAAGCTGATACTTTAGTTTACACTACTGAAAAATCATTAAAAGAGCATGGCGATAAATTAGATGCTGCTACAAAAGAAAACATTGAAAAAGAAGTAGAAAACTTAAAACAAAAATTAACAAGCGAAAATGTTGGTGAAATTAAAGAAGGAATAGACAAACTTTCATCAGCAGCACAAAAATTAGCAGAAGTTTTATATGCACAAAATAACCAAGCAGGCGATGCAGGAGCAGGAGCAAGCCAAGGCAGTGCATATGCAGAAGAAGAAACTGCTAAAAAAGATGAAAATGTAGTAGATGCAGATTTTGAAGAAGTGAAAGACGATAAAAATAAATAAGCAGATACTATATAAATAAAGAATAAAATTTAGAAGCGTTCTCAAAGTATATTTGGGAACGCTTTTTTCACTTGCAAAATCACATATAAAATATTAAAGTATCCATTCACAAATAAATTTTTTAAGGACGGATAAAGCCGTGGCTAGAGATTATTATGAAATATTAGGCGTAGAACGCACAGCAACAGAAGTTGAAATTAAAAAAGCATATAGAAAATTAGCATTACAGTATCACCCAGATAAAAACCCAGATGATAAGGAAGCTGCTGAAAAATTTAGAGAGGCAGCAGAAGCTTATGATGTTTTATCAGATCCTGATAAGAAAAACCAGTATGATACTTACGGCAGAGTAATGGATGACAGTATGGGTGGCTTTAGCTCCACAGGAAGTGTGTTTGATGATTTATTAGGCGATGTATTTGGTGATTTTTTTGGTACATCTTCAAGGCGTTCAAGGAACAGACCTACTAAGGGGCAGTCTATTGAAATGTATCAGGAATTAACCTTTGAAGAAGCTATTTTTGGTGTAGAAAAAGAAGTAAAGGTTAAAAAAAGTGAAAACTGTAAACGCTGTGATGGCACAGGTGCAGAGCCGGGTGGTATGAAAACCTGCGAAAAATGTAATGGACAAGGCGTATTTGTACAACGTAATGGTATATTTGCAGTGCAGACTACATGCCCTTCATGCGGTGGCAGTGGTAAAGTTATAAAAGAAGCTTGTACAGAATGTCACGGTAAAGGCAAACATACTATTGAAAAACAAATAAAAGTAAAAATCCCTGCTGGTATTGATGACGGTATGATAATGAGAGTAAGCGGGGAAGGTAATGCAGGAACAAATGGCGGCCCATCTGGTGATTTACTGCTTCATATAAAAGTAAAAGACCATAAAATATTTAAAAGGGTAGATAACGATCTGCATTTTACACTGCCTATTACTGTTTTTGATGCAATACTTGGCAGAGAGTTTGAAATAGATTTAATAGACGGTACAAAAGAAATAATAAAAGTAAAACCGGGCACACAGGTGGGCGAACGTATTACTTTAAAAGGAAAAGGTGTGCCTTCTGTGAAAGGTTATAATGTGGGAAATCTTTATGTGGATTTAAACATATTAATACCAACAAACCTATCAAAAGAGCAGAAAGAAATATTTGAAAAAATGCGTGAAGAATCAAAAGAAAGTGATATGTTTGGCTCAAAACTTAAAAATATATTAGAAAAATTTAAAGAGTTTATAAGCGGTAATAAATAAATATTGTAAAAAATCTATTTGTATCATATTATATTATGTGAGGTGATTGAAATATGAGAAAATTTTTACCTATTTTATCTGTTTTATTATTTGCAGTAAATGCGTATGCAGTAGATTTTGAAATGATTCCATGCAGTAGCAAAAAGCCTGGAAAAGTAGTGCAGAATGGTAACTGTAAAGAGCTATATACTGCTGAAGAAGAAATATTATATGCAAAACTATGTGATTATAAAAATACATCATTAAAAGATGCTTATAATAGTGTAATGGAAAAATATGCCTGGGATATAAAAGATTACCCGAAAGATATTCCTTCAAAAGAGTATGATGCAAATGGAGCATTAATATCAACACCAGCTAAAAATAAAGTTAGTATTGTATATTACGGTGAAGGGTATTATTTTGAAGGGTTTTTAGTATATGATGAAAAAAATAAAGCTGTAAAAGCTACCATATGCCAGTCAACTAGTAATTAATATGAGGTGATATATGAGAAAATTTTTACTTATTTTATCAGTTTTATTATTTGCAGTAAATGCATATGCTGTGGAATTTGAAACATTATATTGTTATGACGGCAATATAGATGAAAATTTTTATCAAGCTGAAAAGGCAGGAGAATGTATCAGTTATATTCACAACGAAAGTGGTAATATTGGTGCAAAAATATGCACATATAAAGGAAGTTCTATTAATGATGTATATAAAAAAGTAATGAAAGCAGAAACTTATGGTGCAAAATATCCAGAAAATATACCAGCAAGTGATTATAATAAAAATGGTTTAGTAGTAAAATATATGGGTAAAAATAAAGTTAAAGTAACATATAACCAAGTTGAAGGCTATGCAGGTTTTGATTTTATAATAAACCATGATGCAAAAACAAAAGAAAACGCTGTAACAATATGTAACCAGCAAGGTTAATTTTTAAGGGTGGTTTTAAAAGCCACCCTCTTATTTTACCATAACCCTTTAAATATATTATTATATGGCAGAGTAATTTCATTTTCACCCTGCTGAAAAAGCGGCGGTTCAATTATTATTTCACTTTTTCCACCAAGCATACATTCCACAAAAGCAAGTTTTGCTTTGCTTTTTATATCTTTATGTAAAAACATAAGGCGTTTTGGCTCTAGATTATTACTTTTGCATATATATAATGCTTCTGATAACATATCAGCATCGTATGAAAAATAAAGCCTGCCACCGTGTTTTAAATTTCTTTTTGCAAAAAGTACTAAATCTTCCATAGTCATGGTAATGGAAAAGCGGGCTATATTTGCAATATTATCTTTTGCAGTTTTGCCTGTACCTTCTTTTCTATATGGTGGGTTGCATACTATACCGTCATATAAGGTGCTTTTTGGAATTTTTCGTATATCTGCATTTATTAGCTTTATTTTATCTTCTAAATTACTAAGTTTTATGGTCTGAAGCAAACATTCATACATTTCTTTTTGAAGCTCAATGGCTTCCACATTACTTTTATATATTTTTGCAATTAAAGATGCAATTATACCGCTTCCGCTTCCCACATCTGCTATTAATGATTTTTGCTTTGCTTTTGTAAAATAGGCTAATATTAAAGAATCACAGCCAAATCTAAAACCGCCTTCTTTTAACTGGCATATTTTTAAATCATCAAAAATCATAGTGTCGTAAGTATATTCCATATATGCTCCAAATGCGTAAAAAATGTGTAGAAAATATTAAAAACAAAATATTTTAGTAATTTATGTATATTATTAATAATAAACAAAAAAACAATTTATATTCAAATATACATAAAAATTAATCATTTTTCAATTAAATATTCATCATAGATTATATTTTTAGAAAAAAGAAAATTATTAGCAAATATTTATAATTTAATATACTTTCAAGCTGTATAATTTATAAAAATAATATAAAATTCTGCTAAAAATTATTAATTTTTATATCTTGACTTTCATAAAATATATATTAAATTTACCACCTATGAATACTAAAGTGATACTTGAAAGAATAGAAAAATTTTTCTATTTCATAACACCACCTTTTTATTTGATGGCGTTGATGCTTGGTTTTTTATCTGTTATCCCGTTTTTAATGACTCCTTATGTGGATAAAGCATCAGATAGGTACGAGCTTACAATTGCAGAAAATGAAAAGCGTCTGGAAAATATTTCAAAAGAAATATCTTCTATAACCCAAGCTAATAATATTTATAAAGAAATATTATTAACCAACTACGCTTTAAGCTGCAGTAATGCAAAAAGGCTCCCAAGCCAAAAACGTTATAATATGGCAGAAGTTATTACGGAGCAGGCAAAACTTCATAATATTGACCCTTTATTAATAGTAGCCTTAATACAAGTGGAGAGTAATTTTAAGGACAAAGCATTATCAAATAAAGGTGCAAAAGGGTTAATGCAGTTACTGCCAGACACTGCTGCTTATATCCATGCAAAAAATCATAAAGGTATAAAAGACGTATCAAATCTTTTTGACATGGAAACAAACATAAAACTTGGTACTGCTTATATGGATTATCTTCTTAAAAAAACAGATGGTAATATAGAGCAGGCTTTAACTGCTTATAATATGGGCCCAAGTAATATGTACAGGGCAATGCGTAATAATAAAATGCCTAAGAAGTATAGTAATAAAGTATTAACAGTATATAATGATTTACAGAAAAAAGTAGAAAGTCTTAATATGGCTCAATTAATGTAGGAATATGGGGGATTTTCCCCCCCCTTATATTTCAATAAATTTTATTTATATTCTTCCACATATTTATTAATATATTCTATTGTTAATTTAATTACATCTGGTAAAACTTCAGCAATACATTCAGAAAGTTCAGTCCCTGCAGCGTATGATTCTGGCACAACACCAATTAATGTAACTATTTCTGGTGATTTAGAATGAAGCTCTGCTTGAAAAAGTGTTTCTTGAAAGCCTATTTGATGAGGCGATATTTTCATAGGTACTTTAGAAAGCATAATATCTTCTTTTTGATACACTCTAATTGTCCCCGGTTCTTCTTTTAATGCAATAGAATCTATTGCAATTAAAATATCTGCTTCCACAAATTTATGAAATGATAAAATACCAGTTGTGCCACAGTCATATATTTCTACATTTTCAGGCCACTGCATTTTTTCTAATTCTCTAATAACATGGATACCAACACCTTCATCTGTTAATATATAGTTACCTACGCCCATAACAACAATTTTTTTCATAAATGCTCCAATTTATAAATTATTTATTTATATCCCTGCCAAGTATAAAATATTTCAGTTTTTCAAAAGTAGTAGGTTTTGTGGAAACTGCTAAGCCTGTAACAGGGTCAAATATTTCTAGTTTATCAAGTTCATGCTGTTTTATTACAACATAATGGTTTTTTTTATCTATTTCTATTACACCAGTTCTTTCTCTTGGGTTATCTTCTGGTCTTGTATATGTTGATACAATACCTGTAACAATTTCACCGTCTTTGCAGTATGCTTTTACAAACATACCTTCAGATTTACTCATTTTAAAAAGTGATACCATAATACTTACTACCTCTTAAAAAATCTATTTAAAGATACATTACTTTGTGAGGAAAGTGGCACAACCTCAGGTTCTTTCCCCTGCCTGAATAATATAAGGTTACCACCTTTTCCATCAAGCGATATTTTATACCCATTAGGAAACATTATTTCTTTAATATTATAATCAGCTTCCTGATAGTCAATTTTTAATGTATGCAGGTTAGCTATTACCTGTCTTCTAACAGTTTCTTGAGTTTGAAAATAAACTTCCTGCTCATCTTCATCTAAATATCCATTTTTTAAATCATATATTTCTTTTTCGTTATATTTTATATAAATAACACCCTCATACCCTTTAGCATACATGGTTTTTGTGCGTTTATCAAAAATAGGATATATTTTTCTGCCATAATATGTATTTACTTTTTCAGCCAGCGTGTTATCCAAAAGGTCAATTTTATAATATGACCTGCCTTTTTTATATAATAAAATATCAGAGCTTTCTTGATTAAATGATGCAAGTTCAGCATATGTATTATTATTAAATTTCACTCTTGAATATTGGTCTTTTTTAATATACCATATTTGTAGGTTAGCTTTCGTAATAGTATTTAAAAAAATTTCTAAAGGGGCATTGATATTTGAATTAATTGTATTACCTTGAAGAAATACTATACATTCATTATCAATAATATTGAAAATGGGCTTATCTGCTGCATAAACTGCAGTAAAAAATAACAAAAAAATAAGCGAAAAAGTTATTTTTTGCATATTGCCCTCAAGGAATTTTATATATTACAATCTTTCTAATTGATAAATTATATCTTTTATAATAGACTTATAATATATTAGTAAACTAAAGCGAGCAATATGAAAAGTAAAATTTTATTAATTTTGATAATTTTTTTTATTTTTGTTTCAAGCTGTGCAAGATTTAGTGCATCAGATGCTTATTTATATATACCAGAGCTTTACCATAAAAGTGGTGTAGAAGCTTATGATAATGGTAATATTAAAGCAGCACTTCACCTTGCAAAAGCAGCCTGTGATAATTACAGCTATGATGACTGTAATCTTTTAGGTAAGCTTTATTTAGAGGGCAGGTATTTAGATAAAGATTATAACAAAGCTGCCTCATATTTTAATAAAGGCTGTATAGGAAAAAATGGTTACTCCTGCTTGTATATGGGTGATATGTATAATACAGGTTTTGGGGTTAGGCAAAGCGATAAAAAGCGGGATGAATATTATAAACAGGCATTTGATATATTTTTCCAAGAATGTAATGATAATATTTCTCAAGGCTGTAGAGGGCTTGGGGAAAGTTATTTACTTGGTTATTTAGAAGACCCTTATGAAGAAGGTGCTAATTATCTTAAAAAAGCCTGTGATAAAAAAGATGATAAATCATGCTTAATATTGGCTGATTATTATTTTTATAAGGCAGATAATAAGAGTGAAGCGTTTACATATTATAATGCAGCCTGCACAAACCATAACAGCCAAGGCTGTATGAAACTTTTAAATATGTATAACAGGGATAAATCAAAAAATATAAAGGAAACATCACCAATCCTTTCAAAAGCTGATAAAATGTGCAAAAGTGGTGCATCAAATTTATGCTTTTATCTGGGTGATATGTATAGGAACTACTCAAGAATATCTAAAATAAATTCTGAAAAAAGTTTTGATTATATAAGATATTCCTGCGAGTTTAACCACCCTTATGGATGCAAGGTGTTAGGTGATATGTACTCCACAGGGTTTGGGGTAGAAGAAAATGATGGCTCTGCAAAATCATATTATTACAAAGCCTGTCAACTGGGGTTTAGTGCTGCCTGTAATAATCAGTAGGTGAATAATGTGAAAAAATTATATATTTTAATGATTATGCTTTTATTAATTTCTGCCTGCAGTAAAGCAGAAGATTATGGTGCTAAAGCGTTTGAAAATAAAGATTATATAAAAGCATACGCTTTATCAGTAAAAGGGTGCAAGGATAAAAACGGAGAAGCCTGTTATATTCTAGCAAACATTTATAATGGTGGCCTTGCACGCCAGCAGGACCAGCTTGAAGCTGCCAGATACTACATAAAAGCATGCGATATTGGCAACGGTAGAGCCTGCTATATGGTTGGCAAATTATACAGCACATCAAATATTGTGCAGCAGGATAAAGACCAGTCTGAATCATATTTTAGAAAATCAAATAAAATATTAATTAAAGAATGCAGCCATGGAAATGCAGAATCATGCTTATATGCAGGTGCATTGTATTTATACAGCTTAGGCGTACCACATGACAGTAGTAACGCAATGGAATTTTTTGAAAAATCCTGCCAGTTAAATTATGGAGCAGGCTGCTATACAATAGCATATTTATTGAAACAAGGTACATACGATGTGGCACAGGATATAAATAGAGCAAAAACGTATTTTGATAAAGCATGCAGCTTAGGTTATGAAGATGCCTGTAAGGAAAATTAAATAACCGTTATTCATTAAAATTTAAAATAGTAAAATTAAGTATATATTATAAAATTGATTGGTTGAACTAAACTTGCAGCGTATATGATTTAGTTTTTTTAATATGAAGTTAATAAAATGCATTAAGCATTATTAGGCTGAAAAACTGACTGGTGAAAAAAAATATTTTTTCGCCAATATTAAGGCAGGTGTGAAACCTGCCTAATTTATTATCTATCTTTTAATTTTGCTAAGAGCCTTAATATTTCAAGATAAAGCCATATGATTGTTACAATTAACCCAAAAGCAGCATACCATTCCATATATTTTGGAAGCCCACTGTTTTCACCTTCAACAATAAAGTCAAAGTCTAAAATTAAGCTTAATGCTGCTGCGATTATAATTGCAACGCTTATGCCAATGCTGATTAAGGAACTGCCATAAAACCAGCTTGGAGTAATACCAAAAAATGATATTACAAACATAACAAGATAAAATACAGTAATAGCAGATAAAACTGTTACCATAACTGCTTTAAATTTTTCAGTAGCACGGATGATACCTGCTCTAAAAAGAAACAGCATAAGGAAAAACACTATCATGGTACAAACTACTGCTTCTAAAACAATACCATTATAAGCAGCATTAAATACAAACGATATAGCAGCAACAGCAACGCCTTGCAATACTGCATATATAACAGATAAAAATGGAGCAGTAGCAGGCTTAAAGCTGATTATAAGTGCTACTACAAAAGCCGCTATTGATGGAACTACAACATAAGGTATAAAAGGTATTTGGTTATCCTGTATGTTTGCATCAAGATAGCCATACACTAAAAAAGCTGCAATAGAAAATACAAGCCCTAAGATTAATGTTTTCATAACAGCACCATTTGTAGTCATTCTGTCAGTGCTTGATACATAAGATGTTTTTTGAAACATTCCTTCGTTTAAAACTGGATTACTCATTAATTCCCTCTCTTATTTTTTTTATAAATAATATATTTTAATGGAATAATTATAAACCACAATAGTAAAAATACAATAGAAAATGCGTAATAAGTTTGTTTTTTACCTGTAATATTAAAAGAAATGCTTTTGATTACATACTCCATATTAATAACATATACATTTGAAGCAAGGAAAATTATAATAATATCTGATAATATATAGGCTGTCATATTTCCTGTATAAATTTTATATAAAATACCAATTTTATACATAATTAATAAAATTACAGCATAGATAGTAATAGAAGCAATAAATGTAATCACAACAGCACTAAAAAGCTGATTATTTTTATTGTTATATGTAATAATCCTTGTGCCTGTTACATATATAGTAACTATTAATGTAATATAAGTATTTGTAATAAATTTTATAGTAACAAAATCTGTATAAATATTTAAAAACACAAGCCCTGCAAACATACATGATGCAAAAAATATAAATATATAGCCAGAAAATAAATATTTATCGTTATATTTTATAAATATTTTTATAACAGCAGCACAAATTATAAGGCTTATAATATTAAAAATAATAATCTCTTTTTTAGAAAGGTTTATATTTTTTAGTATAAAGAATATAATTAATGATGATACAGCAAATAAAGCAGCCATAAATAATGATTTAAATAATATGCTTTTAAGTTTTTCAACTTCTTTTGCATTAAGGCTGCCTTTGCGGGAAGATACTTTATTATTAATTAAAGGGCTTTTTAATAAACTATATAAAAAAGTATTATACATTAAAGTAAACCAATATAAATTATATTTCTAAAAAGTTAGCAAGGGCTGCTTTTTGAAAATCTGCATCATCTAATAAGTCAATACGTTTTACATTATTAAAGTGCAGTTTCAAATAAGTTGGAACATCCTTTTCTTTAAAAAACTTAATTGCTTGAATAGTTGCTTCGCCGGGGCGATATATTACTTTATTAGAAAATTCTTTTGGTATAAAATCAAGCTCAAACATTAGATTAATAAGCTCATCATGGGTATGTGTTGTATAGAAAATAAGCCCATCTACAACACCTATACAGTCCCTTGTATAATCGATTACAGAGCGGATATATGAACGTATTTGAAAAAGTTCGTTTAATTCTTCCTGAGTAATAATAATTTCTGCAAACCTGTCCCTGTATAAATAAAAGCCGTCTGGGCTTTCCCCGCCTGTAACTTTTACAGAAAGGCTTAATGGCACATTTGCTTTTGATAACTCTTTTCTTGATTTTAATTGAAATTTATTATTTATAACTCCGTGTTTTAATAGTAATTTAACAGCCTGTAAAAGTGCTGAAAGAGTAATACCGTCAATATCTTTTTCTTTATTTTCTCTTGATATTGGTTCTATATTATCATTAAAAGCAGTAATAGGGTTAAGCCCTCTTGGTTTTACTGCAACTAAATTATTATTTCTTAAAAATGGAAACTGCATATCAGTAAAAAGTTTTGGGGTAGCATAATGGCATCTGTTTAACATATCAAGAGAGAAAATCAGCTGATTATCATTATCTGCATTTAATATTCTAAAAAAATGAGTAATATCATAGCTTTTGCTGCCACGAGGCATAATCATTTCATACTGCTGAGTGCCTATTTCAAAGCTCATATACCTAAACATATCCATTTTAGGCTCTGCACCATAGCTGTCGTTGCCTTCTATTAAAACCATAACACGTTCAATATCACGAATTTTCAGCTCAGTATATAAAAAATCTGGCAGCATATCGTTATCAATAATATCTCTTAATGGCTCATTATATGGGTGCACTCCCTCTGAAACTATATTATCAATAGCAGCAGAATAACAGTAATACCTTATACCAGAACGCTGCTGGATTAATAATATACCGTCTGTTGGCCCTTCTTCTTTTCTAATATCAAAAGTGCTTTTTGGGGTGCTGTTTTCAGCAAAATCACTTATAGAAACAGTATCATCTATTTCTGGAGCATCTTCTTTTACTTGAGTATTTTCTGTATTATCTGCAATATTTTCTTCATTTGCAGATGTATCTTTCTTCTTATTTTGTTCGCTCATAAAAAATTTAGCAGAGGAAGAAATTTCGCTGATATCTATTTCCATATCTTTTTTAATGTTTTGCTGGCAGGCAAGACGAAAACCTGCATCAATATTGATTTTTGCAAGGCTTAAAGTTTCTTTATAAACAGGTTTTGGAATATAGTTGCCAGTAAATTTTATGCGGCATTTACCACACTGGCCTGCACCATTACATAATGTAGGGTTTATAAGCTTTTCATCAAGAAGTAATTTATATAGATTAGTACCAGATTTTGCCTGTAATGTAATATTTTTATCTTTTATGGTAATATTATAAATCTTTTTTGAAAAAAACATATGACCCTCGTACTAAAAATTTATGACTTTATACTAGACCAATATATATGATATATAGCTTCTATGCAATAGATAATATTACTGCTTCACCCCCATTTTTTTTGCAACACCTTATGTCACCTTGATGCGGAGCCATTAGGCAAAAAATCTTAAATATAATAAATACAAACACT
>CALUWN010000016.1 GCA_944324495.1 uncultured Mucispirillum sp.
TATTATTTTATTTAAAGAGATTTAACAACCACTTTTTTATTTACTACTTTTTTCGCAATCGTTTTTAGAATTTACTATTCTTTTTCCTAGAATATTTTTTTCATATGGTATATAATAGTCAAGTATATGTTTATATATTTGAGGTGTTAGATGTTATCAGTAATTATTTTAGCTGCAGGCAAAGGCACAAGAATGAAATCAGAAAAACCAAAAGTGCTTTTTGAAGCTGCTGGCAAACCTATGATAGATTATACTATTGAGCTTAGCAAATCATTAAATCCTGATAAAATAGTTGTAGTTACAGGCAATATGGCTGAAACTGTGCAGGAACATTTACGTGATTATTCAATTGATTTTGCACTCCAAAAACAGCAGCGTGGCACAGCAGATGCTGTTATGGCAGCTCAGGATTTTATAGATGATAATGGCAAAGTGCTTATTTTATGTGGTGATATGCCATTAATAAAAGAAGAAACTATTAAAGGATTTATTGAAAGTGTTACTGAAAAAATAGCTTTTATTAGTGTGAAAATGAAACAGCCTAAAGGCTATGGCAGAGTTGTACGTGCTTCTGATAATAAAGTTTTAAAAATTGTAGAAGAAAAAGATGCAAACGAATATGAAAAGCGTATAAATGAAGTAAATACTGGCGTTTATTTATGCGATGGGGAAGAATTAAAAAAACGTCTTGCTTTAATTGATAATAATAACGCACAAAATGAATTTTACTTAACTGATATAGTGCGTGATGGTGCTGAAGCATATTTGACAGAAGATGAAGATGAATTTATGGGTGTAAATGACAGAATACAGCTTTGCACTGCTTCTAAAATATTATATAAAAACCGTGCTGAAAAATATATGCTTAATGGTGTTTCTATTTTAGACCCAAATTCATGCTATATTGATGACGGTGTTTTAATTGGCAGGGATACTGTCATCTACCCTAATGTCTTTTTAGAAAACAATACTAAAATAGATAGAAATGTTGTTATACGCTCAGGCTGCCGCTTAAATAAAGCAGTAGTTGAAGAAAATGTAGAAATAAAAGATAACACTTTAATTGAAGATTCTTTTATTGGCTCTGGCTCATCAGTTGGACCTATGGCTCATTTACGCCCTGGCTCATACCTTGAAAAAGATAATAAAGTAGGCAATTTTGTTGAACTTAAAAAGGCAAAAATGGGTGAAGGCTCAAAAGCAAGCCACCTTACTTATTTAGGTGATGCTGAAATCGGTAAAAATGTAAATATTGGCTGCGGCACAATTACCTGCAATTATGACGGATATAATAAATATAAAACTATAATTGATGATAATGTTTTTATAGGCAGCGATACACAGCTTGTTGCTCCTGTAAAAATTGGTAAAAATGTACTTGTAGCAGCAGGCAGCACTATTACAAAAGATATTGAAGATAATGGACTTGCAATATCACGTACTCCACAAAATAATGTGGCAAATAAAGGCAAGGAAATAATGGATAAAAACAAAGCTAAAAAAGAAAGTAAAAAGTAGGTTTATAGATTGAAAATAGTAAATTATATACGCTCTAAATTTAGCTACCTAATTACTAAATATGAAGAAGTAGTAATATTAACGGTTGCTGTTGCCATAGGAGTAGCAGCAGGGTTTGGAAATATAATATTTCGCAGCCTTATCCACTTTCTGCAAAAAATATTATACGGTATTGAAAGTGAAGTTATGCTCTATAACTTACAGGCTGCTTCCAACTGGAAGATTGTTGTTATCCCTGCTTTAGGTGGCTTAGCTGTTGGTATAATCACTACTGTTTTTAAATCTAACGTTCATTCTGTGGCAGATGTTATAAAAGCCATATCACTTCACAGAACATTATCACCTGTTACAGCAGTACTTAAAACTATTACATCTGCTATCACTTTAGGTACAGGTGGTTCTGCAGGCAGGGAAGGACCAATTATAATGATTGGAGCATCTCTTGGCTCTGCTGTTGGCCAATTTTTTAAATTTTCCCATGTGAGAATGAGCTCTGCCACTGCCTGCGGTGCAGCAGGTGGTATTGCTGCCACATTTAATGCTCCTATGGGCGGGGCTATGTTTGCAGCTGAAGTATTGCTTGGAAAATATGGCGTTAAAACATTCAGCCCCTTAATAGTTTCTGCTGTTACAGCAACTGTTATAAGCCGTGCTTATTTTGGTGATGAAATCACAGTTCAAGCTCCAGAATATGTATTAAAAACTCCACTAGAACTGCCACTTTATGCTTTAATGGGAGTTTTTATTGCCTTTATCAGTGTATTTTTCATTAGGTTTTATTATAAAGTGGCTGATGCCTTTGCTGAAATGGATATACCAAAATTTTTAAAACCTGCTATTGGTGGTCTTTTTATGGGTATTATTGCAATATTTTGCATTAATATTATGGGTGTAGGCTATGGCACTATTATAGAAATTTTACAAAATAAAATACCTTGGTATATTTTAATTGTTTTTGTGTTTTTAAAAATTGTGGCTACATCATTAACTTTAGGTTCTGGTGGCTCTGGTGGTCAGCTTGTGCCAAGCCTTTTTATTGGTGCTTCTGCTGGCGGTTTTTTTGGCGGTGTATTACATTATTTATTTCCCGGGTTTGCTGGAAACCCAGAAACTTATGCACTTGTGGGAATGGGAGCTATGCTTGCTGCTGTTATTAGAGCCCCTATTACTTCCATATTAATTCTTTTTGAAATAACTCAAAGCTACCATATTGTGCTTCCTGTTATGGTTACATGTATTATAGCTAACCTTATATCATCCCGTATTGAAAAGGACAGTATGTTTACATACAGCCTAAGCCGTGCAGGGTTTAATATTGACCATGGTATAGAAAAAAGTATATTAGAATCCATTAAAGTTAAAGATATTATGCTTACAGATATTATAGCTTTTAATGATAATACCCCATTATGCGAAATTAAAAAATCTATTGAGAAAAAACCTCATGCTTATTTTCCTGTGGTTGATGATAAGGGGTATTTAACTGGGGTTATATCTCTAAATGACTTAAAAGATGAAATATTTAGTGGAAAAAATATAGAAACTACTTTAGCGAAAGACTTTGGCGCAAGAAGGAATATAATAACAGTATCACCTGAAGAAACTTTAGAGCAGGCCATGCGTGATTTTGGTATTAAAGAAGTAGGTGATTTACCAGTTGTAGAAATAGAAGAAAACGGTATGAAGCTTGTAGGGCTTTTACGTAGAAGCGATATTATTATTGCTTATAACAAAAAAGTTGTAGATTTTGAACCAGATAAATAAAGGGGGCAGGCTATTTTTAACGTAGATGAAGATTTAAACCAAAGGCAGGCAGAAGCTGTAAAAACCACCGAAGGTCCTGTACTTGTTTTAGCAGGGGCAGGAACAGGCAAAACAAGGGTTATTACATACCGTATAGCTCATTTAATAGTTAATAAAAATGTGCCTTCTGGTAATATATTAGCCGTTACTTTTACAAATAAAGCAGCTGAGGAAATGAAACACAGGCTGCAGGGGTTAATTGGGCAGCTTTCCAATGCTGTTTGGATGGGTACATTTCACTCAATTTGTTTAAATATTTTACGTAATGAAGCAGAATATATAGGGCTTGCAAAATCTTTTTCTGTAATAGACCAAGAAGACAGGCTTTCCCTTATACGCCAGATACTTAAAAGCTTAAATATTGATACAACGCAATTTAAACCAAAAGCATATCTGCACGCTATAAGCTCATATAAAAATACAGAAAATTATGCAAGAAATGATGAAATAGAAGAAAACTATCATATGCTTAAAACTGTATTTCAAGCATACCAAAAAGAATTAGAACTTCAAAGGCTTGTAGATTTTGATGATATGATATCATTATGTGTTCGTCTTTTTAATACCTTTCCTAATGTGCTTGAAAAATATAAAGAACTTTATAAATACATATTAGTAGATGAATATCAGGATACAAATGCTGTACAGTTTAGGCTTTTATATATGCTTGCAGGGGAAGACGGCAATTTATGTGTTGTTGGTGATGATGACCAGTCAATTTATGGCTGGCGTGGAGCGGAAGTTAGAAATATTTTAGAGTTTGATAAAGTATTTAAAAACGTGCAGGAAATTAAGTTAGAAGGTAATTACAGAAGTGGCAAAAGTATATTATCTATTGCAAATAGACTTATAGAAAATAACACATACAGGCGTGGAAAAACTTTAGAAGCAAGCTCAGATAAGGAAGCAGAAGTTAGAAAATTTGAATTTACTAATGAATATGAAGAAGCAGAATTTGCAGCTGGTACAATTTTAAAAAAAATAGAAGATGATGGCATAAACCCTGCTGATATTGCCATACTTTATAGAACTAATGCCCAATCCCTAAATTTTGAACGAGCATTAAAAATGAAAAATATACCTCATAAAGTTGTGGGAAATATTGGCTTTTACCAACGCAGGGAAGTAAAAGATATACTTTCTTACTTAAAATTTTCCAGTAATAAAAGGGATACACAGTCATTTATTAGAAGTATAACCACCCCAAAACGTGGGATTGGTAACTCATCTATTGATAAAATATTATCTTATGCAGAAGATAATGATATTGATATTATGCAGGCTTTAAATGCTGATTTAAAATTCCTTGCAAAACACAGAGCCACTATTGAGCGATATATTGCAATTATTAATAAAACAGAAGAAATACACTCAATCCCTGAAAAAATAAAATATATAATTGATGCCCTAAATTATAAAGAATATTTAAAAGGGCTCGGTGAAGAAGCTGATGTAATAGACAGGAAAATGGAAAACTTAGATGAGCTTGTATCTGATGCTGTCCGTTTTGAAGAATCAAGCGGCTCATCATTACAGGACTTTTTAGCAAGTGCTGCCCTTGTTACTTCCAGTGATGAAGATGCAGAACATTCTGTAAAGCTGATGACAATGCACGCTGCAAAAGGGCTTGAGTTTAAAATAGTATTTCTTACAGGCCTTGAAGAAGGGCTTTTTCCACTTGGTAACAGCGAGGGAGAAACAAATATTGAAGAAGAACGCAGGCTGTGTTATGTGGGCATAACTCGTGCTATGGAAACATTATATATTACAAGGGCAAGAAACAGATTAAGACGTGACAGGCATAACCATGCTGATGCTTCAAGGTTTTTAGGTGAACTGCAATATGGTGCTGCCTTTAAATTTAATAAAGGTACAACACAAAATACATTTACTAATATTAATGGAAAATATGCAGATTATATAAAAAGTACTACCAATTCTCAAAAGAAAGAGTATAATAATAGTAGTGCTGTTTTTGCTCCTTCTGCAAAAGTAAGACATTCTGTATTTGGTGAGGGTGTTGTACTTTTCAGTGAGGGAAGCGGAAATGAAGAAAAAGTGACAGTACACTTTAAAAAAGCAGGTATTAAAAAGATTATTGCTGAGTTTTTAGAGCCTGCATAATAAAAGTAAGACATAATTAATTATGTATATATGGAGGAAATTATGTTACTGAAAAAAATTGACCACATTGGCGTAGCTGTTAAATCTATTGAAGCTGCACTGCCATTTTACAAAGCTATGGGTGCTGATGTAAACCATATAGAAGAAGTGCCAAGCCAAAAAGTTAAAACTGCTTTTATTAAAATAGGTGAAACTACTATTGAGCTTGTTGAAGCTACATCACCTGACAGCCCTATTGCTAAATATTTAGAAAAAAATAGAGAAGGACTTCACCACATTTGCTATGAAGTAGAAGATGTGGCTGCCTGCTTAAATGAACTTAAAGCTGATAATATACCATTAATTGATAATGAACCAAAAGTAGGTGCACACAATATGCTTGTTGCATTTGTTCACCCCAAAGGCAATAACGGTGTATTAACTGAACTTGCCCAACATCAATAAATCAGTATTATCCCAAGCGCGTAAACTACGCTTGGGATATATAATAAATGGGGACTATATGAAAAAAAATTTAGTAATTTTTCTTTTATTATTTCTTTTTGTTACTACAATTAGCGATGCTTATGCATACATTAGACCAGGTGCTGGTAATGATTTAATACAAATTATAATTTCTGCTGTTGCAGGTATTGGTGCTTTTTTTAAAAATATAGCTAATAAAATTAAAGGTATTTTTATTAGGAAATAAGCAGCAATGATTAATTTTATATACCCTTTACTCTATGCTTTAATCCCTGTTTTTGTTTTTTATAATAAAAATATTGGGGAAGTTAGAAGCAAAGATTTTGTAAAATTAGTATTTTATTGTATAATAATTTATAGCTTAATATATTTTGTTTTATATAAAGCTTTATTATTGATTAACCAAAACTTACAGCTGACTATTCATAGTATTACAGGAGCTGTTATTTTTTATATGCTGATATTATTTTATACCCCATGGTATAAAATAAATCGTTTTAAATCAAGATATGCATATCAATATTTTATTAAATATATACTATATCTTGTTTTAGTATGCTCTATTGCTTATTTTAACTCGGTTTTACCCATAATACTTACTGTTGTATTGAGTTTAATTTTACTTTTAAATCTTGTATATTTAACCCAAAATTATACATCAAAAAATAATTTAAGTCATATTAATAATAGAACAGAGATGAAAGCTGAAAGAGATAAACCTGATATTTACCATATTATTTTAGATTCATATATTGGCAATAAAGGACTTTTAGATATAGCCAAATATGATAACACATCTTTTGAAAATCAATTGAAAAAATTAGGGTTTAAAATAGTTGATAATATATATTCAAATTATAATCATACAGCAGCTTCTATTCCATCTATGATGAATATGGGCTATACAAATGATTATTTAAATGAAAACGAAAAAAACACAGAAATGTATAGAAAAGAATCACAGCAATATAGATTTATGCGTATTATTCGTTCTAAAACTGTAGAGATGCTAAAATCAATAGGTTACAAAATATCTGTTAATGGAAGTACTATTTTTACAGAAAAAATATTAGACTTATGCTCTGATATTATTGATATATCTGATATACAAAATAATACTGCTTTTAAAAATTTTGTAATAATTAATTTTCTTAAAATGACTATTCTAAGCAGCTTATATATGAAAAAAGTAAATAATACTGGCCATGCAAAATATCTTATAAATGCATTTGAACATATATATAGTGATTATGGTATTCAGTCACCATATTATTATTTTAATCATATTTTAGCCCCTCATCCACCATATTGTTTTGACCATGAAGGAAATATTAACAATAAATATGCTGATATGATTGAATTTCCAGAGTTTAGTATGGATACAGTTAATGCTTATATTGAACATATGAGGTATATAAACGTGTTAACGTTAAATTCAATGGAAAAACTAATAGCAAAAATTAAAGCAAAAAATAATAAAGCCATTATATTAGTGCATGGAGACCATGGGGCACTACTTCAAGAAGCATCTTTAGCAAGATATAACATATTTTTTGCCTATTACACATATGGATATGATAACCAGGAAATATTTCCAAATAATATAACATTAGTAAATATATTTCCAATATTATTTAATAAAATCTTTAAAACTTTTATACCTATACATAAAGATTATTTTTATTATGAAACATTAAAAGATTTTACATCTGAATGGGTTGAAACTGATTGTACTGATAAATTAATAGATTATCTTCATGGAGAATAATAATATGTCAGTAAGTAAATTTTTAAATAAAAAAATCATTATTTTTGGTTCATCAAGAGAAGGGCGTATTGTGCTTGATATACTTACTTTATATAATATTATACCTTGCTGCTATATAGATAATCATTCAAAAAATATAGGGCTAACAATTAGTAATATTCCTATAAAATCAGTTTCATTTATTAAGGAATTAAATAAAGATGAATATATTATACTTATCCCTTCTATGTACTACAACGAAATGTACAAACAACTAATGGATATGCAAATACCTAAAACAAATATTTCCAATATAGATATATATTATAAACCACTCAATCTATTTGATATACCCTATAAAATGAAATTTTATTTTTTTATGCATAAGTATTTTATAAAAAACAAATAATTATTTTCTTTTCATAAGATAGAGTGTGCGTCTTGTATGTATTATATCAGCTTTTTCTATGATAGAAAAATATTTTAAAAATGCTTTTTCAAAATTATCTATATTATAATATGAATAATCACCAAGTTTTTCATCTATTATTTTCATTGTCTGCGAATCATCTTGTGGCACCCATTCAATTATAAGATACTTAGTAAATGAAACAAAAAATTCAGCTATCTTATAAAAAGGGACATTATTCGTAATTGTAAGATGATGAATAAGGGCTAATGCTAAAGTAATATCACTATTTTTTATTCTCTCTATAAAAGAATCTCGTTCTGTATTAGCCCAACCAATACTTGCTGCAGGATTTGTTAAATCCGTAATCACAGGATATATATTTTTATATTTCTCATCACTTTGGATTAACTTGTAATTTTCATCAACTGCATGGTAATCCATATCTGATGAAATAATAATACTTTCTAGATACTGATGGCTGACAATCCTTGAAAAATGACCATTATTTGCTCCTAAATCTACTACCTTATATTTACTGTCACACTTATTAATAAACTCTAGCAATAGATTTTCTTTCGTATGAAAAGCTTCCTTATCATAGTTTGTAAAGCTGTAATAACCATTCCAGTTACTTTGTCCCTTACTAGTATTATAATGAATATTTGATACAGTATTTATTAAATTTTCAATTAAATTTAATAAACTCTGTTTTTTTAGGTGCAGTTGTTTATGATTTCCACTATCTTCTTTTACTGCTTTTTGATGTATTTTTGAGTTTAAATGTAAATGCATTAAAAGCCCCCCCCCAGCTTTAAATATAGTTTTTAAAGGAAGTAATTTTGATGCATAATCAAGCGGAATACCATCAAGGAAATTAATACTAAGATTATACATTCTGTAATCACAATAGGCTATTAATGCTAATGGTGCTAAAAAATGCCTGCAAAATTGACTATATGCCTGCCATACACTACCTTCATTATATTTTTCAAATGAAAGCGTATCAATAAAAATTGGTCTGCCTTTATAAAATTGTATATTAAAAGCAGTTGCATCCTTTAATATCATATCACATTTTAACGATTCTAATAATATCTTTAATGTTAATAATGCTGCATCTTTAAGCTGATTAAAACTCCATTCATAAGGATATGATATATATGGAAGCTGAGTGGGCTTAATAACCTTATATACATCATTATCTTTTAAACCAAAAATGGTTAATTCATTAATTTCACAATGAGAAACAATATAATTTTCTGCCACTAATTTATCATATAGACCAGATGCAATAAAGTGCTCATAATTTGCTTTATAAGACTTATTTATACACCTGTATATAATATCTTGGTGGCAAAAAACATACCCACCACAAACTGTATCACGAAATGATGAATTTAACTGCTGCATATTTTTCACATCCTTAATATTTTATTAATATTCCTGATATTTTTTATAGTTTTCATCAATGATTTTTGCAATATCTTGATAATACTTTTCAGTTAATTCCATAAAACAGTACTCCATATCACACATATCATCTGTATCCACATTATTTTGTTCAAAATAATCTATGACATAATCATCTATATCATCATAATACTGCTCTCTTATCCCTTCATCTGGGTTATTTAAACAGTAAGCTTCTATGAAATCTATAATATCATCATTTAATATATCATACCTTAATGTTCCAATAAGGTTATCTATAATAAATTTTCTTAAATCAATATTTTCTGGTGATGTTTTTACATTTTTGATTACATAGTCATATTTAGATGCAAATTCATCAGACATCATATCATGCTCTATTAACCACCTTAAAAGAATAGCCATATGGTTAAAAGCATTTAATTCCCCAGACTGCTGTACAATGTTTTCTTTATAAAGGGGCAGTAAATGAAGCATACCGTCATCAAAAATATTTTCATAATCATATAAATATCTATCTTGATATATTATAAAGTTATGGAAAATAAGTTTATGAAATATAAGGTTTCTATTTAAGTTAGCAGCACGCTCTATTTCATCAGATGTAATAGGCATAATCTGTAAAAAACCTACTTTTTGCCCATTGGGAAGCGTGCATACCTGCCCTTCTTCTGTTGTATATGCTGGAAATATTAATATACCGCCAGAATCACTAGTGCTGTCACTAAAAGGGGTTTCATCATCCATAATGTTACCCATAACAAAGTAACTTTCGTTATTAACAGGTGCTTGAGCTAAATTTTTTAATATTTGTATAGGGTAGTTCCATTGTGCGTTAATATTGCCAAAAAGAGATGTAATTGAACCTTCAATAATTAAAGCAGTACTTGAACCAGATGATGATGCTTTAAATGCACTATCTATATCCCAGTTAGAACCAAGATAAATAAGCAGCTCTATTCTATCCACATTATCATCTTTAAAATCATCAGGCAGATCCATTTTATATGCTCCCATACCTGAAGTTATTACGGTATAAAAATCACGTTCTTTTGTTGGCTCTATAACATAAAGCTTTAAATCAAGGCGTTCACATTCTTTAACCGTAATTGTTCTTGAAATATTACCATAATGCTTAATAATATGGTCTTGAATAGTTTGTGCTTCATAAGGAGTGTAAGAAAAATCTGCCATAAAATCACCTCACATATTGCTTATATCTATAAATTACCACTTACAAATAATTTTTTATAAATTACTTTTAAAATTTATAAATTATAGATATATCTTTATGCGTTAAGACGTATTTACTTTATTCTATCTCATCATTTTTTAAAGCTTCAAGCTTATTCATTGATGATTCCAGCTTATTATTTCTTGTAGTTTTTAGAGTATCATATTCAGAAGATACTTTGCCTATTAAATCCCCTAGTTTTGAAAACCCGTCAGAATATTTTATCCACTCTTTCCTAAAAAGCCCCATAGCCTGCATTAATTCTTTTGCACGCTTTTCCATTACAAAATTTTCAGCAGCCTGCCTAATAACCGCTAAAACTGATATGGTAGTAACAGGCGAACAAATCATAATACCCTTTTTGGCTGCCTCATCTAAAAGATATGGTTCTGTATCAAATATAAATGAATAAATCTTTTCATTAGGTATAAACATAATAGCACAGTTTACAGTGCCGTTTTCTGTATCTATATACTCTCTTGTAGCAATAGCTTTTATATGGTTTTTTACATCTTTTATAAATTCTTTTTTATAATATGGCTTTTCCTGCTCAACTGATTCTATATATCTTCTATAGTTATCATAAGGAAATTTAACATCCATATTTAAAACAGTGCCATTAGGTAGTAAAAATGTAAAATCAGGGCGGTTGCAACTTCCTTCACTTTTTTTCTGGCGTATATAGTTTATTCCTTCTTTAAGCCCTGCATAATTTAGCACATCATCTGCCATACGCTCTGCCCACTGGCCTCTACCTTGTTTAGATGATAATGTTTGCCTTAATCCATTTGTAACATTATAAAGCTCGCTGGTGCGTGCCCTGCTGTCATCTATTATGCTCTTTAACTCACCCATTTGCATATTTCTTGAGTTTTCCATATTATTAATAAGCCCTGTTAATTTTAATAGCTCATTATTTAATGTTTCTATACGCTTTTCAATTACTTCTTTTTGACCACTTAGCTCTTTTGAAGATATTTCACGCTCATTTTTAAGCCTGCCAGAAATCATATCCGTAGTTTTACTTAATGTATCAAGAGAAATCTCTGCAAAGTTGCTTTTCATAAGCTCTGTTGCTTCATCCATTACAGCATTAAATTTATCATCATGGCGTTTTAAGATTATTTTATAAATCAATGATACAACTACTGCCCCAAAAATAACACCAGAAATAAATATTAGTATAATATATAAACTTTCTTCCATAATACCTACCTTCCTGCCCGTGCTACCTGCTCCAGTGTTACCGATAATATGGTAGATACGCCGTATTCCTGCATAGCAACACCATAGATAGAATCTGCAATACTCATAGTATTATGGTTATGTGTAATAAGAATAAACTGAGTTTTATCTGATAATGCTTTAACCATTCCCACATATCTTTCCACATTAGCATCATCAAGTGGGGCATCCACCTCATCAAGAAAACAAAATGGTGTTGGCTTTTGTAAAAATAATGCAAATAATAATGTCATAGCAGTAAGAGCCTTTTCCCCACCAGATAAAAGCCCCATATGCTGTAGTTTTTTACCCGGTGGCTGAATATATATCTCTACACCGCTTGTAAGCATATTATCTGGGTCTGTAAGTTTTAACTCTGCCTCACCATTGCCAAATAATATATGGAAAACTTCCACAAACTTATCTTTTACAGAATTAAATGTTTCTTCAAACATTCTAACTGTTGCTTCATCTGTTTCATTGATAAATGAATTAATATCATCAATAGAGCCTTCTAAATCGCTTCTTTGGTCTGTTAAAAATTTATAGCGTTCTTCTGCCTCTTTATAATCATTCATAGCATTTAAGTTAATAGGACCAAGCTCATCAAGTTTATTTTCAATTCTATTCATTTCTTCCTTAATACGCCTTGGCTCTTTTTCTTTTTCTGCATGGCTTAAATAATCTTGAGAAATATCAATACCATACTTATCCATATAAGATGATGCACTTGCTTCAAGAACTGATGTAACACCTGCTAAATCAAGCTCATGTTTCCTAACTTCATCATCTATTTCTTTAATATTATTATTTACTTTTTCAGCTTCTTTTCTAAGAGTTTCAAGTTTTTCACGCATTTCTTCTAATTTTGTGGCTACAACTTTTACTTCTTCTTCGTATGATAATGATTCTTTTTCAACTTCTAAAAGCCTTTCTTTAAGTGATGTTAAATCATTATTCCAGTTTATTGCATCCACATTTAAAAGCTGTTCCAATTTTTTTTCTAAAGCATTTAAATTTTTAATGATAGTTTCTTTAGAAGCACGTTTACTTTCTAAATCTTTCTTTAAAAACTGTACTTTTTCTTCTTTTTGTGCAAACTGTATTTTTATCTCAGTATGCTCTGATTTTTTATCATCTAAATTATCTTTTATTATGTCTAATTTTTCTTCTATATTATGCCTTGCTTCCTCAAGCTCTAACTGTTTTGCACTAATTGAAGATATTTCCTCTTTTAAGCTATCCACTTTTATAAGGTTATCTTCCAAGTTTTTAGTGGCTACTTCAATTTCTTTATCTATTATTTCTTTACGTTTTATAAGCCTTTCTTCTTCCTGCAGTACTCCTTGATACTCAGTTTCCTTTTTCAAATAATTATCTCTTGAACTATTATAAAGCCCCTGCATTTCTTCCTGTACTTGAATACTTTTTTCTAAATTATTTTTAATATAGCCCATAATTTTTTCTATTTCAAATACTTCAAGCCCTGCTTTATCCTTTTTGGTTTCTGTTTCTAATATATGCTCTTTTAATGTAACTATCTGATAGCCTTTATCTTCCTGCCCTGCTTTTTTATATATATTTTTACTTAAAAAGATATTTTCATATACTTCATCTACCTGAGTATTTAAAAGATAATAGCGTATTTTTTCCACATCTGACTTAAAAGCAAATGATACCGATGATTTCAATGATGATACTTTTTCAAAAACTTCATCTCTATTACTATCATCAAAAATAATAACATCACCAATGCCGATTAAAAGCTTATGCTCAATATCTGCAATAAAATCTATTAACAGCCCCTGCATATATGGTTTTAAAATAAGTGTTTCTTCGTTAAATGATGAGGCAGCTTCAAGCTGTTCTTGGAAAAACTTAATGCTGTTTTCACAGCTTTTAATCTCTGCCTGCAGGCTGATTAATTTATCCTGCTCTTTATTATATTGCTCTTGAAATTCTGCTGTTTTCTCCTTTGCTGAAAAAAAGTTTTCTTCATCACGCACCATACTAAACTGCAAACTTTCAAGCTCCTGAAGAAATAAATCTTTTTTATGGTTTGATTCTTCAACAGATTTTGCTAAATTTGCCTGCTCATATTCAAGGCGTTTTCTATCCTGCATGGCGTGCTCATGGGCAGATTCTATTCTAATAAGCTCATTGCGTTTATTTGTTATAATGCCAGTATATTCAATATACTGCTCATCTGTTTCCTGAAATTCATCTTCTGCTGTTTCTTTTTGGTTTATAAGCTCATCTATTGCATCGTTTAATTCTTCTAACTTTTCTTCCACAAATTCTAAAGCATCCCTTGCAGTATCTAGCTCATCAGAAAGTGTTTCTATTTCTTCTGCAAAGTTTTCAAGTTTTTCTTTTTCTAAAATAATATTTTGCTGCAAATCTGCTTTTATATCATCACTTGATAATATTTTGGTTTCCAAAGCTTTAATATCACCTTCTATATTTGCTTTCTCCGTAGCCTTAAAAACACGTTTTTCCTGCAGCCTTTCATATTCTTCCTGATTATTTTTGTATTCTGTATTAGAAAGGTTTTCTACACGCACAATATCAGCATATTCTGCAAAAAGCTTTTCCAATGACTGCTTTTTCTCTATTAATTTTGATTTTATTTTAGACGCATCTTCTGCTTTTAAGTAATATTGAGTGCATAAATATGACTGTTCCAGCCTTTTAAAATTAGTCTGTAATTCTTCATATATAATAAGTTGTTCCACTTGAGATGATAAAGACTGCATTTGGGTTACTATTTCTTCTATAATATCTGTAACACGGTCAAGGTTATCCCTTGTTTGCTGCAACCTTCTTTCTGCTTCCTTTTTCTTATCTTTAAATTTAGTAACACCTGCTGTTTCTTCTAAGAAAAACCGTAATTCTTCCGGGCTTGCATTAATAATTTTATCTACCTTGCCTTGCTCAATAATAGATATACTTCTTGCACCAAGCCCAGTATCCATAAATATATCTTTAATATCTTTAAGGCGGCATTTTCTGTTATTTATATAGTATTCTCTTTCCCCAGTTTTATAAAACTTACGAGTAATTGTGATTTCTGAAAATGTGCCATATTTTGCAGCAACAGATTCTTCAATATCTGATAATGTAAGCCCAACTTCAGCAAAACCAGCAGGTTTGCGTTTTTGAGAGCCGTTGAATACAATATCTTCCATCTCAGCCCCACGCAGTTCTTTTGCGTTCTGTTCGCCAAAAACCCACCTAACAGCGTCCATAATGTTACTTTTACCACTGCCGTTAGGGCCAACAATAGCTGTTATTCCATCTGGAAAATCTACAGTTGTCTTATCTACAAATGATTTGAAACCATGAAGGTATAATTTATTAAATTTCATAATGGTATATTTTGCTTGATTTTCGCTTTTTTTTCAATACTTATTTTTATTAATTTATTTTTTAAGTACTTGCACTACTACTCCATGTATAATAAGTGTCACTTACAGTGGTGCAGGTGGTGAAAACGCATCTTTTTATATCCGCACACAAAATAAAAGTTATGTAGATACTAAATTAGATTTTTTAGCAACTAAAAAATTTATCCCCACATATTATTTGTGGGGATTATCTAATTTTAAAAATCATTTCTTGACAAATTTTCATATATTTCTATTTTATAAAAATTATGTTTAAAGGGAGATATTATGAAAAAGTTAATTTTAATACCTGCTGCAATACTTCTTTTTGCTGCCTGCAATAAAGAAGAAAAGAAAATGGAAATGGAAAAAGTGGGCGAAGTAAAATCAGCTCAGCCAGCATTGTCTGTTACCACAAATATTACAGTTTTAAATAATGATAATAACTCTAATGCTGTATTTTTCATAAATGATATTTCTAAAAGTAATGATGATAATATAAGCATCACATTCTATGAGCCATACACTGAAAATGATTTTATAATCACTAAAAACTACCCAATGAATGGAGCTTACGGCATATCCTTATCCCCAAAAAGTAAAACAACTAATGCTTATGGCTTTAATATAAAGGTTATAAATAAAGAAAATAAAGAGCTTATAAACGAAGATGTTATATTTTTTGCATTAAAAAAATTA
This sequence comes from uncultured Mucispirillum sp., assembly GCA_944324495.1. Classification (GTDB taxonomy): domain Bacteria; phylum Chrysiogenota; class Deferribacteres; order Deferribacterales; family Mucispirillaceae; genus Mucispirillum. Next base: position 16,044 of record CALUWN010000016.1, read on the forward strand.
TACCCTGCTTACGCTGATAATAATACAACCCCTATGCTTGATGATGATGTATTACTTTTTAATAAAGATATTAAAGAACAGTATGTTTTACTAAACCAAGTGCAGGAAGAAAATTATACAGTTATAGAAAATGGTAAATATCAAGATAATGTAGTAAAAGATATGACACCATTAACTGAGTATGGGTTTTCAAATAAATTTACAGGCTCATTAAAGGAAAATACAAACGGTATATATATTGTTGATAATAAAACTGATAAGTTTGAAGTTAATGGCACGAGCTATAATAACTGCCTTTTAAACAGTGGTATTCATACAAAATACCCATGTGCTTTAAAAATAACAAGTAATGGAGAAAAAAGTGAGGCTTCATTTTATTTAAGATTAAATGATAAATATATTGATACAAAAATTAACCTAAAAACAGAATAATGCAATATACGAGCCTGTGAAAAAAAGTCTGTAAATTCAGTTTTCTATGATTATATTTTTCATATCCTGCTCTATGCATACCAGAATAAAGTTATTCAGTCAAGAGCAGGAATTTATCTGCTTCACCCCCATTTTTTATTAAAAAATGCTATAACTACTTGATAATATATGTAAAAATAGAAATAATTGTAATAACTGTCATTTAATGTTCCAACTAGTAAAAATTATAGACTCTTCGGCTCCGCATCAAGGTGACATAAGGTGTTGCAAAAAAAATGGGGGTGAAGCAGTGAAGCAGTAAATTATATTGCATTATATTACTAAAAATGATATATTTGTATATATATTATAAGAAGCAAATTTTCAATTTTGGAGGTATAATATGGATTATAAAAGAGGCACAAGAATTGTTATGGATGAAGACAAAATCAGAAAAGAAGGTAAATATGATTTAGATAAACTTTATCAAAATATTGATGAACTGGCAGAGCATGCTGGTCTTATCAAAAAAAATAAATATACTTATATTTGCCAAGGTAATGAAAAAGATTTAGCTGCTCTTGGTATATTTAATTTTATGAATTTAGTTGAAGAAGAATGGTTTACAAAAAATGTAAAAGAGTGGACTTGGATTGATAGAAAAGAAGGTGATACTGATTTAATAGAAAGTTGTAAAAAAAGTAATGAGGGTATTTGGGCTTAAAAAATGAAAGAAAAATTAACAAGAAAAGCAATTAATTTTGATTTAGATACAAAAGAATTGCTGAAACATTTTAAAAATACTCATCAAGCATATTCTGCAATAAAAGTATTTATGGAAGACAATGGATTTGAACACAGACAGTATTCAGGATATGTTTCAACAGGTTATATATCTAATGCAGCTACAACACTTTTGACAAAGCAATTGAATAAAAAATTTAAATGGATTAAAGATTGTGTTCAAAAATATGATATTACAGAAATTGGGGAAACATATGATTTAAAATATATTTTTGATGAAGCAAAAAAACAGGAAAAGGAAAAAAACAAAAATAAAGAAATGGAAATGTGAAAAATAAATTCCTGCTCTTGACTGAATAACTTTATTTTGGTATTCATAGAGCAGGATATGTAAAAATATAATCATAGAAAACTGAATTTACAGACTTTTTTTCACAGGCTCTTATTTACTTAATAAAGATGATTTCTTTTCATATACATACTCTGCCTTGCCATATCTTTTGTATGTGTCTCTATCATCTGGTTCTGTTCTTCTTGTTTCTATTTTCATTATAATCTTATTATCTTTTTTCTTTACTTTTTTAACTTTTGAATAAAATATATAACCAATATGTACATCATTAAATAGTCCACGATAAAATTCTATCTGCTTAAATATTACAGGGTCATATATACCTTCATCAAGTAACGGGTAAGCATACTCTATTTCTGCTACATGGCTTATAGGTAAATTAGACCTTACTCCACGCACCTTCTCCATAACAAGACCATTTATACTTTTATAATGGCCAACCTTAGCCTTATTATGTAATACAAAATGCTCATGCTTTGGGTATGCAATATCTGAATTTGTAATGCTCATATTATCATCTGATGGGAAAAACAAAAAGCTGCTAAAAAATATTTTTCTATCAATAAGCTTATTATTTTCATCATAAATATATAAGGTATTGCCTTTTCTTACTTCTTTTGTAATAGTTATATTGTCATTACTTTTATCTATTACTTCCATTTCATAATTAAATAAATCTGTATGGCTAATATACTTATATTCTTTTTGAATATTATTTTCTTTATCTTTTAATCTGTAATATGTTAAAAGGTATGCATCATCATCTTTATTGATTTCCACATTAGCAAGTTTTTCTTCAAGTACACTTTCATCATACTCAGAACCATCTAAAAAAGCAGTGCGAGCAAGCATTTCAACAGTAACAAAATATATAGCAGCAATCGTAATTATTATAAATAATAAAAATTTTAAATTTTCCTTTCTTATCTGTTTTTTTCGTCTTTTAATTAATTCTTCATTCATATTTAACCTTCTTAACATTCTTAATTACTGATTATAATTTATCTCATTTGCGATGAATGGATATAGCCAACAACTGCATCATCTATTTTATATGTATTTTTAGGAAAATATACCACCTTATACCAGTTGCCTATTTTTAAGTTTTTCATATTTAATAATTTATTTATTTGGTTATAATATTTTTCAGCATTATTTTTTAACTGTGATGCTATATTTATAGAATAGTAAGTGCCCTCTAATTCTTTAAAATTATAAAGCCCTTTATAATAATATACTATATAATCTTCAGAATAAGAAGAATTGAGATTTATTTTTTTTATAATTTTACCATTTGGGCTGTTCCTTATATTCACATAACCATCACGGCTGAAAAGTTCATATGTATCTATATTATGTTGTTTAACTTCACAATCACTATCTTGATTATCGCCATACTCGTTTCTATTATATTTTACACTGCTTATAATTTTATTTAATTTTATTTCATCTACATACATAACAAGTATGTTTTCCTCTGGGTTTCTGCTTAACATAATTTTATCATCAGGATTTATTGTTATTTCTGCATCAAAATTAACTTCACCTAATATACCAGAGGATAATATATTTGGGTATATATTACTGCCATATGTAAATTTTTTTGGGCGTATCGATATACCATTTATTTCAACACTTTTATCATATGAAGAAAATTCTGTTTTAGGTAAATAATTATTTAAATATTCACTGTCACTGATATACACATTATTATTAATATTTGATAATGTGAAAATACCTTTTAATTTTAATGGACTTTTTAATTTATATTCATATGTAACATGAGCATCTTCATGATGATAATATATACCACTATCATTCTTACTAAATTCTTCAATTTCTCCTGCACTATATACATTATCATTATAATCAGCATTATTTACTATTTCTTTCAGCTTCATATACTTTAGTATAGATTGTGCAAGTTCAGGGTAATATTGTGTTAATATATTATAGTAATACATCTTAGTATATTTATATATAACACCATCTTTTATATATACTTTATAGTACTTACGTATAAACTCCAATGTTTGCATATAATCTAGCCCACTGTTAGATACTTCATAAAGCATATCTGTAACATCATTTGCTGCTTGGTTTGCATATACTTTTATATCTTTATCTATTTTTAAGCTGATTTTTTTCATATCTTCATTACTTATTTTGGTTCTTAGAATATCTAATTTATCATAATCTGCGGGACTTATCACATAATCACTACTTGTTATATACTCCATAAATATTTTTATATTTTCCTGACTCATAGAATTTTTAAAATCTTCATTATTATATTCAATTAATTTTTCTGCAATTTTTTTAGCATTATTTGATGCTGTATATCCATTAGTATTTGCAAATAGTATTATAAATAATATAATCAGTATTTTTTTCATAATATTGTTACCCCGCAGTTACTCACTGCTCTATTATTTTTATATGTGATGAATGGATATAACCATAACCATTATTATAAGGAATTATATACCATGGACCTATTTTAAATTCTCTTATATTTAACAGTTTTTTTATTTTGCTGTAATAGTCTCTAAACTTATTATAGTAATCTTCATTTTCTGTGTTATTAAAAAAATATTTTTCTTCATTTGATTCAAAATTCTTTAAACCATTATAATGATCAACACTAGTATAATGACCAACTTCAATCTGACCAATCACTTTACCATCAGGAGCATTTCTTATATTGACAGAACCATTATCACTAATTAACCTATATCTATCTAATACTACATTTAGTTCTGGAACAAAATCTCTATATTCAAAACTATTTATTATTTTATTTATTTTTATTTCATCTACACTTATTAATGCCACTCTATTATTATCATTGTGTAGATATATCATACTATCCATTCCTAATGTGATTTCAGCATCAAAATAAACTTCGCCAAACTTTCCTTGAGATATTATATTAGGGTATATATTATTATTGTATGTAAATTTCTTTGGTCTAATAGATAAATTTTTTAATTCAAAACTTTTATCATATGATGTAAACTCTGTTTTAGGTAAATATCTATTTATATAATACTCTCTATCACATATCTTGTAAGAAGAAGTATTGTTTACATTTGATAATGTAAAAATACCCTTTACTTTTACTGGTTGTTTTCCTTTATATTTATAAAATAATTCATTATCCAAGTCATGTATATCAGATGTCTTAGAAGCATGGAATTCCATTAATGATGAAAACATAACATCATATTTTTTATCATTTTCTGGGGCAGCAGGAGCGAAACTTACATATCTTCTCATAGCAGATACAAGCTCTGGATAGTTTTTTATTAAAATATTATCATAATAATCTATTGCTGATACAGTAATATAATTCATTTTTATTATATCTGGTATAAAATATTTATCTATTGTGTTAAAAGTATATATTGAATTAACACCATGGCTTCTAAAACTATCCATATATAATTTATATAAAGATTTTATTCTATTTACTGCATATCTTTCTATATCATTCTTATATTTAAGGCTTAATGCCCTCATTTGTTTTTCATTTAATGATTTATAGATATTATTCATATTACCAAAACTTCCAAAATCGGTAAGATTATAATCTTTATCCATAAGGTTATTATATATATCCATATAGTTTATGATGCTTTGGTTATCATTTTCTGCTCTTGCCTGCATATAGGTATTTGAAAAAAATATTATAAATACTATCAATAAATATTTTTTAACCATATGCCCTCCTACTTAAAAAAAATTATTAATGTATGGCAACTGGTACTACTATATTTTCATCATCCTGTATATGCTTATGAATAATATATTCAATGGTTTTCTCTGCCTTTACTTCTTCATCTTCACCATATTCCACATCTTTAAATATAATTTTAACTGTATTATCATCAATTGTTTCTATATCCTTAAAATATTTGCTGTTGCTGCCTGTAATATTATCATCTTCATAAAAATCAGTATTATAAAGTGAAGTTATAAATACACCTTCATAATAATAATCTTCATACTCTGTATGGCTTACAAGTTTATTATCAATATACTTATCTTCTATTACTTTGTTATCTGGAACAATTTGTACCATATTGGTACTACCATCTGTTTCATTATATATTTCTAAAGCTGTTGCTCCGGCTAAATAGTCTATATCTTGCAGACTTAATATGTTTGCCTTTTTATCATAATTTAAAAGCATTTTATCATACTGAATAATAGTATTTGTTTCATCCTGATACATTATTTCATTTTTAGTATATAATTTATTTACTTCCTGCCCTTTACTAAAGACTTTAATAAACTGCTCCTGATTATCCCCACGCCTTATATTATCAACTAATGTGTAATTATCTTGTGATGTAGTTATTACATAATTCATATTATAATAGGTATTATCTTTATACATCAACCAGTTATATTTTGTTTGCTCTATAATATCACCGTTCATATCATATATTTTCATCTCTACTGGTAGTAAAATAGATTTACCATCTGGTATTACTGCCTGCATTTGCTTATTTTCTGCCTGATTATCTTGGGCTGTATTTGGCTGAGCTTTTGGTGCTGTATCTTCATCTGTGCTTTCAGCTGTATTTAATGCCTGCTCCTGATTTTGAGGCTGTATTTCTTCATTTTTAACTACTTCTTCGCTTACACTTTGATTAGTAGTTTCACTTTGAACTGTGTCTTTATTTTCAAAATTTTTAATTAAAAGAAATATAATTACACTAACTGCTGCTATTAAAATTACTACTAATATTCCTGCAATCAGTAATGCTCCTTTGCTTGATTTACTTGGAACTTTTTGATTATTTTCCATACCTGTTTATCTCCCATATACAACTTTATCACTATTCAATAGGTGTTACTTTTCCGTCCTTTTCACGTATATGTTTTTTCATAATATACTCTGTAACAGTTTCATCACCATATTCCTTATTTTCCTGCACTATGGTAATAAATACTGTATTCTCATCAATCAACGCCTTGCTTTCCACATACATTTCTGTTTCCATGCTTGTTTCAGCATTAATATGATACACCATATTAGTTAAGTATGTCACAAGGGTGTTTTGAAAATAATATTCCTGCTGAGTGCTTTCTTCAATTTTTATGTTATTTGCATATTTTTCTGATTTTATTACATTATCTGGGTATATAAAATATTTCATTAAAACATTTTCATTTTTATATAATATTTCAAGGTGTGTAATATTATCTTTTACTTCTTCTTTTTGCAGTATTATTTCTTTTTCACAATCATTTCCATCACAAGATATAATCTTTTCCTTTAAAAGAATATTAGTATCTTTATACATTTCAGATACTATAGGCGCGCTTGATTCTACACACGTATTATCTTCAAGATAAGCATTTGTTGTACTTGTAACAACCTGCCCCTTTCTATCTGTTTCTATATCATATGTTTCTTCTGTATTTTCAGGGTCTACCATTCTACATATATTCTTAAAATCATCTTTGCTTATATACCGCTCCCATTTGTAACCAGACATAGCTGTATAATCATCATCCATATACTGCTTCATTACAGTAACAAGCCATATAATATTTTCTTCATTATCATTTTTTACAAGCTCACCCATTTCATTCACCTTACATTAAACCATATTATTAATATATTATTATTCTTCCTCATCAATAGGTGTAACAGTACCATCTTCTTCAAGTACATATTTTTTTAAGATATATTCTGATTTTAAAGCTATACTTGTGTTTCCATATGCACTAATTTCACTTTTCAAGGAAATTTTTACGTTATTTTCATCTTCTTCTACATTTGTTACTTTAAGTTCAGATAATGAATCAACTTCGCCGTTTGTGTAATGTTCTGACTTAAAAAGAGTTGTAATTAATACACCATTATAATAATAATTTTCATATAAAGTTTTCTTAAAAAGTTCATTATTGACATATAAATCTTCTGATACTGTACCATCTGGGTTTATTTGTATCTTTTTTAAAATATTTTCTTTCTTATTATTAATTTCAAGTAAAGTCTTATCACCTTGTTTTTTTTCTATTATTTCCACATCTTCTACTTCTGATACTGCCTGCTCTCCTTGTTTAATAATTGTTGCCAGTTTTAATACAACAGTAGTATTATCATAAAATTCTAGCTTATTAACCATTTCGCCTTCTTGCATGAAATTGGTTTTTATACTAACTTCGCCTATATTATTTTTTCGTTCAATAATCATCTCTGATTGTGTATTAAGTGCACCTTTTTCTTTTACTAATACTTTATTATCAGTTGGGCTTTTATAATAATCCCATTCATATAAAGATTCTTTTACAGTATTTCCATTTGCATTATATGCTTTTTCAATACTTGGCAAAAATATATATTTTACAGATGAATTAAGCTCCTGTTTATCTGAGCTAGTAGCTGCATTTTCTTCTTTTTTATCAATATTTACTTCATCATCCATGCTGTCATTTTGCACTTTTTTATTTTGGTTTATTTCATACTTTTGGACTACTTCTTCACTTACGCTTTGATTAGTAGTTTCACTTTGAACCATATCTTTATTGTCAAAATTTTTAATTAAAAGAAATATAATCGCACTAACTGCTACTATTAAAACAGCTATTAAGGATACTGCAATTAATAATGCACCTTTACTTGATGATGTTTTAGTTGGTTTTGTAATCATTTAACTCTCCCTGTCTTATTATTATATATATTTATTATTAATTACGCTGATTTTTCTACATAAACCATTTCTTTATGCCTTTTATAAATATTCAAACATGGTAGAATATTCTATAAATGTATCCATAATACATTGAAAACTCCTTTCGCATTTTAAATATTTATTATTCATATCTTTATAAAGTATCTCAATATATTTTTTTATATTTTTAGGATAATAATATTTTTCTGCCTTTTCTAATTTCTTTTTATATAAAAGCTCTGCATATGCTTTTGCTGTCATAAGTGGGCGGAAAAAACATATTAAATCATCATTTTCATTTTTTACATTAGTACAGTCCATACCAGCTAATTTCATTAAATCATCGCTGTAATTATTATCTGGTGAAATATTATTTACATTCTCTTTAATATTACTGTAATTATATGGTGGGTATATTTGACCATATAGTTTATTTTTATCATCTATCTGTACTAAATAAACATTATTATCATTCCTTACATAGCCTATATTTATAGTATTATTTACTTTATATATAATAGTATCTACAAACTCTTCACTAGAAACTATATCATTTATTTTTTTAGCTTCATTTTCATTTAATATATTTAAGTTTTTATTATCCACTAAAAACAATGCTTCTTTTTTTATACCATGCTGGTTATAAAAATAAGCCACTGCTACTATTATATTAAAATTATTTGATTTTATATTATAAAAATAAAGCTCATTATATATTAACTTATGGTTGATGTATTTTTGCAGATATTTAATGTAATCTATTACTGATTTTTCATAATTTTTTACTGCAAATTTTGAAATATTAAATAACTTCTTCATTTTATCAGGAGATATTTTCTCACCTCTTATATCATATTCTCTTTCAATATCACCTAATATATCTGCAAAAATATTTCTTGAAAACTCTTGGGAATATATCACATTATCTTTATAAGAAAAAGTGTCCATTGATGAAACACGGTAAAGTGATAAATTTTCAATAACCTTACTTTTGCTGTTTGTTCTAATAAGCGGCTCTATACTGTAATGATTATCATAACCTGTATTAAATAATTTTGGTGAACGCACTTCTATTTTTAATATTTTATTTTCATATTTTGTAGTGTTTATAATATAAGTTGTATTATCATAAGGGAATATATACAGGTTGCCAAAATATACATTATCAGTACAGTGTAATGGAGTATATTCTAAACTGCTGCTTTTTTTATTTTCACCATACAGCTCTTTATAAAACCTAGGGTATAAGTAATAATAATCTTCACTTACATATGATGAATCAAATACGGAAAGTATAGAATATTCATTAAACCTGCTAACCTGTACTGTATTATAGATACCGTCATTGAAAAAATTAAAATAACCATTTAAAAATGCCGCATATTCTACTAAATATTTTGCTTGTAATTTTCTAAATGCTTCTTCCACATTGTATGTTAAATTAGGCAGCTCATACATAAGTGAAGATATGGCGTTACATTTATTCTCATTAAAATCACATATTCCATAGGGCATAAGGTATGACAATATAGTCTGCTGATTAACACCAGCATTTATTAATTTCTGCATCTCTTTCTGCATATTTTTGAGATTATAAAGCCCGCCGCCTGCATACTCTGCCAATATTAAGAAAAATTTATCACTATCAGAAAGCTCCATATTCTTTTCTGATACTTTTATTATGGTATCTGTTGCTTTTTTCAAGGCTCTATTACGCCATGCATAATAATTTTTATCAGCAATTGCTTCCATTAAATCAATAAAATTATATTTTTTATATAAATTTCCTGTTATAAAATCATCAGAACAGGAAAAAGGGTCATCACTGTTTTCATCATAAAAATAACCCATTTTATTTATATCTAATATGGCATTTGGCTTAGACTGTTTTTCCACTTCCCCTGCTGCATAGGCAATAATCAATTTTGCATCATCTACAGTAACACTATCTGCCTGTAAAAATTCATAATATTCTCCAGCATAGCCTGTGTATGTAAGATATTTTCCGTAATTATTACCACGTATATATTCTTCATTATTTTCTATCTCTATATAGTCTTTTTCATCTGGTATTTTTATTTCTTTTGTTACTTCATTTCCATAACTGTCTGTATAAGTGATTGTGCCTTTTTCAACTACAATTCCACTTCTACCTGTTAACTCTTTATCAAGCATAAGATTATTAATATAACCTTGAGCTCCTGCTGAAACTGTACTATTATTTTCTTTTGCATAAGCAATTAAATTTATAAATATAATTAAAATAAAAAATATATATTTTTGCATATTTACCACCAAATGTATCATTAAATATCATTAGCGTTTATAAAACAGTCTTTTTTATCTTTACATATAACTATATCATGCATATATTTTGCCTTTATAAGAAGCGACCTGTTTTCGCATATATATTTCAACCTTTCATTATTATCACCATTAAGGCAGTCTATAACACCACGAAAACGAAATAAACTTTCTTTATCAGGCTGGTTATCTTTTAGTTTCCCTTTCCATACCAGCTGTAATTTTCCATTTTCATATTTTATAAAATCTTTTTCATTAAAGCTAAACCCATAATCATTATATATATAAATCGCTTTTTCGTTTTGTGTGTAGTCATAATTACCATAGCTTGTATCATAAAAAGCAGGGTTTCTAAATTCAACTTTTTCTACTCTATTTTCTTTCATTTCAACAATATAAACAGCCCCATTAAATGCAAAAATATAAAGTGGGTTGTCATACAGTTCATCTAAATTATTACCAAAATCATAAGAAATCATTCCTTTTGGCTTAACAGAAGGTACAAGTTTACCTATATAATTTAAAGCGTCTCTGGCATTTTCATATTCTGTAAAAAATGGGTTAACTGCATATTTATTTTCTGCACGCTTTACAACTGCAACTGGTATATAATCATCATCATTTAAAAAATTATAAACCCCAGCAGAAGAAAACATTATATCACTAAAGCCTTCTTCCACTCCTTTGTTTAAAATATCTATAATGTCTATATTTTCATTTTCTGCTATATAATTGAAAAGTGTATTTAATGCTTTATTTTTCTTTTTATTAAAAAATCTTATTTTTTTACCGCCAAGTTCTTCCCATTGTTTTATATGCTCTTTGATTTTACTTAGATTATAAAGCTCATCCTGAGCTAGATAAGAAAGCGCTATCATCATATGTGCATCTGCTTTTATTTTATCCTTCTCATTTTTTAAATCATTATTAAGGGCATATAAAAGCATATTTCGTGCTTTTAGTAATGCTAGATTTTTTGCTCTGTATGTTTCTGAACCTTTTTGAAAATCTCCATAACAGCTTACTTTATAGCCATCTTTAAATTCGTTTTCTAAATATATTTTTGGATAACAGTACTGCTCAAATTTCACACTTGAGGATATATTATCTTTATTCTCGTAAAAGTATGTAATAATTTTATATGCACTTGTTAAGTCTGTGCCAACATCCAAAAAATCTTCTGCTTGCTGTTGAATTTTAGAAGTTTTATAATCACCAAGGTACTTGTCATATTCTTTTGGAAAATATTTTTCATAATCATCTTCTTTTGACACATCTATTAAAAAATCATAATCTCTTTCGTTTTTATAAAATGATGTGCCCGCATTTATATAATCAAGCTTCGCAAATGATTCTTCAAAAATATTTATATTTTTTGGGGCATTAATTTCTTCAATATTATATTCATTATCCTGCATACAAGCAGAAAATAATATAATAAAACTAATTACAATACCATATTTTTTCATTTAATCTCCCTGTCTTTTTATTATTATAAACTTATTATTTATAGCATGGAAAATACATTTCAAAATCCTCCCTTTCCCCCGGGTCGTATTCCAATATCTTATCCCACACTGAAGCGTGCTCCATACAGTAGTATATAAAAGGTTTTTTCCAATTAGCCCTTATTCTATTTGTGGCAAACTCAATCATCTTAATACGCTCTGCCTTAAAATACCTAGTTTTGCCGTCTATTCCCTTTATAAAATCCCCTTTTGTTAAAATTGAAGGGCTTTTTCGCTGCCTTATTATATTCATAAGTTCAGCAGGGCATCTAAATGTAGATATACTTATATATTCTACCATATTTTCATCTATTTGGCTTGTTAGCTCATCAATTAGTTCACCATAAGGAAAAGTAAAATTTTCCATCATTATTAATGGGTCAAAATGAAAGCCCACTTTATAACCATAACTTGAAACTTCTTTTGCAGCCTTTAACCTTTTTTTAAGGCTTGCTGTAAATGGTTCTTCCTGCTCTATAATACTAGCAGGGTTTAAGCTCCATGAAACCATAACATTTTTTGGGTTTAGGTTAAGCAGGTTATCTACTACATCTGATTTTGTTTTAAACTCAAATAATATATTATCCTGCTTATTTACGAAGGGCACTATTATTTTTGAAAGGGGGATAGTTTTATCCATTGCTAAACTGTCACTTAATTCCCCACTGCCTATTCGCCTTTTCGTATCTTTTATTGAAAATGCAATATCTTCAAGCACCTTATCAGTATTTCCTGCAACGCGTATATGCTTATGGGGAAGATAAAGCTGTAAGATACAATATGCACAGTCAAAAGGGCAGCCCTGCATAATATCTACCACGTGATAATTGCAGCACCTGTATATATTTGTAGCAGGGCATCTGTGTACAAAATTATCTTTATGGTTAGATATTACCACATTACTTTTTTTATCTTCTACTTCTGCCCCGTCATCTATTACTTCTATATTATTATCCTTTGCCACCATTTGAGTAAGTGGCAAATCTTGGGCTGATTTTTCTACATATATCATCTATTACCCAGCTAATTAATATTTAAAAATATTTTCATAACTTAGTATGGAATTTAAACATGTATCATAATCTGCCCCTTCTCCACATTTTTCAGTATAGGCAGTATTAAAAGATTCATATATTTCCTGCAGTTTTATTTTTACACTTTCTGGATAGCTGTTTTTTTCTACCTTTTCCATTTTTTTACTATAAAGCCCTTCAATATATGCTTTAGATGTTAAAAACAAACGGTCTGTACATATATATGGCTGAACTTCATTTTCAACATTTTGGCAGTCAATTTTTGCTTTTTCTTCCAAACTGGTTGTAAAATCTTTATATTCTGCCATTTTGTTTATTTTTTCACTTTCACTTTCATAGTAATATATAGGGAAAGAGCCAGAGCCTGCCTTATTATCTACAATATTTACAACAAATATATTATTATCCCTGTGAATAAAACCTATAAAAATGCTGTTTTCTGTTTTATGAATTAAAGTTTTATAAAACTTATTGTTATTTAGTGCATTATCTATATCAAGCGCTATTTTTTCATCTAAAATTTCTAAATTTTTATTAAGTATAAAAATGCCTTCAGTTTTAATACCATTGTTATTATAAAAATAAGTAGAAGCTAAAATAACAGGGTTTTTAGCATCAACTGTTAAATCATAAAAATATAGCTCATTTTCTATTAACTGCTGGCTTGAATATTTTTGCAGATAAGCCATATATTTATTTATTTCTTCCTGCATATCACCTTTACTAAATTTATCTATACCTAAAACTGCCTTAACTTCTTTAGGACTTATTTTTTGCCCTCTGCGTTCCTTTAATTTATCCACATCACCAAGTGGTGATTGAGGCTGCTTTTTATATTCTTTGCTGTATATTATATTATCTTTATATGAAAATGTATTCATAGTAGATACTTCATGCAGTGCAAGATTTATATTATATCTTAAAAGCACTTCTATATCATAATTTTTAGAATATTCAGTATTAAAAAATTTAGGGCTTCTCACCTCTATTTTTACGATTTTATTTTCAATTTCTGTTGTATTTATAATATATGTTACATTATTATAAGGGAAAATATATACATTACCATAATATACATTATTAGTGCAGTGCTGTGGTATATATGTTTTACTATCCCCCGTATTTTCATTACCATAAACCATTTTATAATAATTTGGATAAGGGTTATATGTATAATAACCTATCTGGCTTAGTTCTAAAATATTTAATACTGACTGTTCATTTATTTTACTAACCTGCACAATCTCATAAAAATTATCATTAAATATATTAAAATACCCATTTAAAAAAGCAGCGTAATTTATAAGCCCGTTATCGCGTATTATATTAAAAGCTTCTGCTGGGTTATCTTCTTTAAATTCTATAGATTTACTTAATAATGATGCAACACCATAACATTTATTTCTATTATTTACACAAAGTCCATAAGTTTCTAAATATGATACCATGTTATCAACTGTAGCACCACTATCTATAACTTTTTGCATTTTTTCCTGAATATATGGCAGGTTATTAAAACCATCACTTAAATATTCTGCTAATGCAAGAAAAAAGCTGTCCTCACTGCTTTCTTCTTCCTTATTTTCTATTGATTTATTTATTATATATTGTGCTTTTTTTAAAGCCCTGTTTTTCCAAGGAAATGTCCTTGTATTGGCTATATTATTAGTATATTCTGTCCATTGTTCTCTATACAGCTCTCCATTTATAAATTTATCACTGCAGGAAAGCTGTGTATCTTTTTCTTCATTATATTCATAACCTAAATCAAATACACTAACAAATCTATCAGATACAGACATTTTTTCTATTTTGTATATTTCATTACCTATCAATATTTTTGCAAAAAACACAGGAACATACTCTGCTTCTAAAAAGTTTGCATACTCTTCCATTTTAACAGAGTTTGCCTTATATCTCCCAAAATTAAATTCTTTTAAATATTTTTCATAATCAAGCACATTTATCATATCTTCATTATTATGTACGATATTGTTTTTTATTTCATTACCATGAGTATCTGTTAATGTTACTTTATTTCCTTCAACAACTATTTCTCCAATTTTTATATCTTCATCACTATTTTGTGCAAATGCTTGTAATGCAAAGAAAACAACTGCTGATATATATAATAGCCTACTCATTATAATCACCTCTTTTAATCATATCTTCTACTGTCATAAAGCAGTTTTCTTTATTTCTGCATTTATAATTTTCATGCTCATATTTTGCTTGTATAAGCCTTCCTCTATTAGAGCAGAAATAAATTAACCTTACATCATTACCATGCAGACAGTCCATCATATTTCGTAGTTTAAAAAGTTTTGCTTTATCTGGCTGCTGGTCTTTTATATTACCATTCCATACAAACTCACCCTTACCATTTTCATAACTAATATAGTCTTTTTGGAGCATATCAAATCCATATTCATTTACTATAAACTCTTTATAATCATTATCTGAATAACCACCTGTATTATAGCTTGTATCAAAATAAGCAGGGTTATAAAACTCCACTTTTAATGGTTTTTCATCTTTCATTTCCACAATATAAACAGCACCATTTAGTGGCAAAATATATACGGGGTTATCATATAATTTATCATAATTATTTCTTACATTATATACTGATGAATCTATTTCTTTTTTAGGCTCTACCAATAATGCATAAGAAGCAAGCACATGTTCTACCCTGTGAAATTTAGTAAAAAATGGATTAACAGCATATCTTTTTTCATCACGTTTTACTATGCTTACAGGTAAAAAGAAATCATCATTTAAGTAATTATATATGCCGCCTAATGATAATGCTTGGTTTATAAAGCCTTTATCAATACCGTCTTTTAAAAGCTCTATAACGCCTGTATTTTCATTATATGCTACATATTTTAATAATTCATTTAATTCTTTATTTTTTTCAGATGAAAAAATCTCAACCTTATCTCCGCCTAATTCTTTCCAAAGGGCAGCGTATTTTTTCACTTCCAAGATTTGATACAGTTCATCTTGGGCAAGGTAAGAAATGGCAATATATAAATGAGCATCTGCACGTACTTTATCACTTTCTTCTTTTAACTGATTTTCTATAGCATATTTTAACATATTTCTTGCTTTTAAAAGCCCTAGGTGTGCCTTTCTATATATTTCTGCACCCTTTTGAAATTCACCAACACACTGAAGTTTTCCCTCAATAAAATCATCAATTTTATTAAAATTATAATCAGGAAAACAGTATTGGTCAAATTTTGCCAGCTCTAATAATTTACTTTTACTATCAAACATATATGCAATAAATTTATATGCACTGGAAATGGAAGTTCCGTTATCCATAAAATTATTTATATAATTTAACATTTCATCGTCGTATTGGATTATATTAGTTACATCAAGATAGTTTTTATAAAAATATTTTTCATAATCTGCTTCTTTTGAAATATCTAATAAAAATGCAAGCTCTTTATCATAATCATAAATTGAAAGCCCAGCATTTTCAATATCTAACTTATCAGTTAGATTATCAAACAGTACATAATCTTTTGGTGCTTCTATTTTTTCAACGTTAAATTCATCTTTTCCTTTACAGCCTGTAAAGGCAATTAATGTGGCTAAAATTATACAGTATTTTTTCATCATTTTAAAACCCCCATAGGATATTACCATATTTTATCTATAAAAACAAGCAACTAACTTATATATTGACAATAAAGTAAGTACTGATATACTTTAAGCATACAATTTTTAGGAAAGGGAGTAATTTATAATGTGGAATGCAATAAAAAATGTGTTTACTGTAATTTTCTCTGTGGTGCTTTTAATAGCTGTATTAGCAGTCAGAATAGTTCCACTGGCACTATTCATATTCTTAATAATACAGTCATATCTTCATAATATTGAATACCATAAAGCTATCCTTATTGCAATATTAGTATCATCTATTTTTCTTTTGTTTGGCAGCATTATTACAGGTAATGAACTATTAAAATTAAATTATAAAGAAAAATATTCAAACACAATGATAGTAGGTGGTTCAATAATGGATATATTAAAGATTTTAGCAGTACTTGCATCTGCTGTATTGTTTTATCTTAATAATATCACATATGCTTATTACCTGGCA
Source organism: uncultured Mucispirillum sp. (assembly GCA_944324495.1). Taxonomy (GTDB): domain Bacteria; phylum Chrysiogenota; class Deferribacteres; order Deferribacterales; family Mucispirillaceae; genus Mucispirillum. Next base: position 33,206 of record CALUWN010000016.1, read on the forward strand.
CTATTACAGTTTGTAATATTGGATTTGTATTCATTATATACAATGCTGTATAAAGAATTCCGCACTGCTTCTATTATTTCTATTATTTTTAATACTTTATTTTTGATTTTAGGGCTTATATTTATAAAATACGCTGAAATAATTTTAATTGTTTATTATATCGTATATTATATTAGCTTCTTAAAAACATTCTACTTAAAACGTTAAAATATAAAAGTGGCAAATTATGCCACTTGTAATTATTTTAACCCATAATATTAAATAAATCTTTATTAATATTTTCTATTACTTTAACTTCAATAATATTCCTTTATTTTAAAAATAATTTTTGATATTTAAAAAATAAATCACTTATACATTCTTTATTGGAGCATGATAAAACTTCCTTATTCATATTATCATAAGAAGTAATATTACCCTGTTTTTCTTTGTATAATACTTCTATATATGCTTTATGGCTTAATAATTCTCTTGATGAACATATAAGCTGTAATGCTTTATTTGCAGAAGTTTTATTACAGTCAATATTAGCTGCAACATGCAAATTAAACAGAGTTTTTTCTTTATCAACATTATTAATTTCCTGCTTATTTTTCACATTATATGCTGGAAAAGTATTAAATTCTGCCTTTCTACCATCTTTTATATTTACTATAAGCACTTGACCGTCTTGCCTTAAATATATCAGTTGTGGATTATTGTCTTTATATGTTATTTTAACATTATAATTCCATAAATAGCTGTCAGTGAAATCTGATACAGCGTTTGCTAAATCTTCATTTAATATGTTTAATTTTTTATCTACTATAAAGTAATGAGTAATATTTTTTGTTTTTTTATCAATAATACAGGCAACATATACTGGGTCTTTTTTACCTATATCATAAAAAAGTAAATCATAATCATAAATTGTTATTAAAGATTTTGAATAAAAGCTTAAAAATTCCATATATTCTTTAACAGCTCTTGGGCTATCTGTATTGTTCATTATGGCTTTTTCATAATTTCTGTCTTTTACATAATCTTTCATCTGTGTATAAGTTAATGGTTTACTGTAATCATACATATTAGCTAATGTATCTACATCCCCAGCAGGCGACTGCGGCTCTTTGTCATATTTGACTTCATAAATAATGTTATCTTTATATGAAAATTTACCCATTTGGGAAACACCATGGAGTGCTTTTGCCTTTTTATCATCTTTAAATATTTCTGCAATATTATAATTTTTACCATAATTTACATTAAAATATGCAGGGTTTTTTATAGATATTGTTTTTACATTATTTTCCACTTCTGATGTATTTACTAAATAATATTTTTTATTAAACGGCAATACATAAAGGTTGCCCTGATAAACATAACCTGTGCAGTGCTCTGGCTCATATTTCTTAGGGTCACCGCTGTTATTATCACCAAAGAGCTTATAAAAAAGGTTTGTATATAGATTCTCATTATTATCGCTTAATTTTTCTTCATCTATTATTAATATAGAGTGAGTATTATTTTTCACTATTGCAAATTTGTGATAAAATCCGTCATTATAAATGTCTACATAACCAGAAGTCATTATAATATCATCTATATATCCCTTCTCTACTGCATAGTTATAAAAATCTACAACATTATCAAATTTCATTTTAGTAATATCTGCAATTATTTCTGCTATTACTTCTACGTCTTCTGTTAAATCTTCTACTGCTGTATCACCATTTACTGATAAAAATTCATTAAAATAATAAGATATTTTATCATAATTATAAAACATATCTTTTAAGAAATACATATAGCTTATGAAAAATAATGTTTCACCTGCTTCATCTGTATTTTCCTTAATATAGTTTTCAAATATTTTAATTGATTTATCAAGCTGGCTGTCTAATTTTAAATATTTATCATTATTTTTTAAAAATAATTTGCTTTTTATATTTCCATTAATAAATTTATCAGAACAGGCAAGCTTGTTTATATTATTTTTTGCATATTTAAAGCCTATATCTGCAAGCTCTTCATCACTGTATATATTTTTAATTGGGTATTGTTTTATTGAGTAAACTCTGGTATCAAATGCAAATTTAACAAAATCTGATTTCCAAAAATTTACATCATCAATATTTTTAATTTCAAGATAATTAATCGTATCTACAAGTTGTTCAGATTTTTTTAATATAGTATTAATATCATGCGCAAATACTGTTTTACCTATTAAAACCAGCAAAAATGTAATCAATAATTTTTTCATCATTTTAAACCCCCATAGGATACTACCATATTTTATAAGTAAAAACAAGCAACTAACTGATATATTTATAAGCATACAATTTTTAGGAAAGGGATTAATTTATAATGTGGAATGCAATGAAGAATGTGACAGTTTGCCACTTTTAATTATTTTAACCCATATTTTTCTAAGATTTCATAAAATGATGCAATATTATTCTTATTATCATGCAACAATTTTATAATATTTTCATAGTCTTCTATACTACTTATATCAAAAGAAAAATTTAGTTTTGGTGATTCAAAGCTGTCTAAATTATTTATTTTAATATTTTTAAAATTACTAATTAATTTATTATATTCTCCATCTATTTCTTTATGGCTTGCACTTTTTACATCTGGAAAAGTAAAATCTTTATTATAGTTTTCAGGTATAATCTCTTTAAAATCGCATACTTTTTCCACAAACTTTCTAAAGCTCTGCATTGAAAATTCGTTATAAATAACTGCACCATTAATAAAATTTATTACATTTTCCTGCTGGCTTATTATTAATGATACTGTTTTTAGTGGAATATCTTTTTTATCAACAAAATCTATTAAATTTTCTGGCAGAGTTAATGATTTTTCAAGTGTTTCAAAACTTTTCCTGCCATTTATATTCTTTTCATGAAATATATTTATTTCATTTATATCTGCCTTTAATTTACTGCATATATCATAAGTTTTTATTAATATTTTAAATGAAATATTATTAATAAAACTAACAGCTAAATTTACAGCTTTATTTGGAGAATATTCTCCATAATAAATATATTCATTTCCTGCATTATTAAAACCGCTTATTTGGTAATATATGTTGTTTATAGATAGAGCAAATGCAGGCATATTATTATTGTCATTAATATTAAATAAATCTTTATTAATATTTTCTATTACTTTAATTTCCATAATATTCCTTTATTTTAAAAATAATTTTATTTATCATTATCAAACATAGCTTCAACAAAGTTTTCAGCATTAAATGGCCTTAAATCTTCCATAGATTCACCAAAACCAATATAGCGAATAGGAAGGTGAAGTTCATTTACTATCCTTAAAGCAATACCGCCTTTTGCTGTGCCGTCTAATTTAGTTAATATTACACCATTAACATTTATAGCCTCTTTAAACATTTTGGCTTGAGTTAAAGCGTTTTGTCCGCTTGTAGCATCAAGTACAATTATACTTTCCTGTACAGGATATGAAAGCACTTTTTCTGCTACCTTATTTATTTTTATAAGCTCCTGCATAAGATTATGTTTTGTATGCAGTCTTCCTGCAGTATCAGCTATTACTATATCAATATTTTTTGCTTTTGCACTTGTAAGTCCGTCATGAATAACTGCTGCTGGGTCACTGCCATCTGGCTGCCTTATAACTGGAATATCAAGACGGCTGCCCCATTCTGCAAGCTGCTCAGCAGCTGCCGCACGGAATGTATCTCCTGCTATAAGCATAACTGACTTTCCAGCTTTTTTATACATATTAGCAAGCTTAGCAATAGATGTGGTTTTGCCAGCTCCATTTACACCAGAAACTAGTATAACATATGGCTTATTTGTCATATCTTCTTGAAATTCTTCCACATCTGAAAGTATTTCCATTAATGTTTGTTTAAGTGCATCTTCAATACGCTCTGCATCTTTTAATGTGCCACGAGTATATTCTGTGCGGATTTTTTCAATTATCATATCAGCAGCCTGCGGGCCAATATCTGCTGAAATTAAAAACTCTTCCAAGTTTTCAAGCAGTTCATCATCAATACTGCTTTTACCTAAAAATATGGTGGAAAGCCCCTGCATAAACTTGCCAGAAGTTTTTTTCATACCTTTTTTTAAGTTATCTTTTGCCTGTTTATCTTTTTTAAAAAAATCAAATAATCCCATTTCTTCCTCAAAATATATATGTAGTTCCCGTGTAGTTTATTATAAAAACATATAAAATTCAATAAAAGATTATAATTAATTATTTGCTTGACAAAGACTAATATTTATTTATAATATTCCCATATATTGCTAGAGAGGTTATACTTATTTAAGGGGTGTTGAGTGAGCAGGTCAATATATCAGCACTTAATCTTTTAGGGTATAACACAAATATAGATGTAATTTAAGCCACCTTTAAAGGTGGCTTTTTTAAAATCTGTTTACAAGATAATCATATATTCTTATAAGTCTTCTTAAATCAGAATTATTTACACCTATTTCATAATATATTTCTTTTATATATGAGTGTAGCTGCGTTAAGTTGATTTCATCTTCATTTAAAAAGCATATTTTGCGAAATGCTTTTTCCATGCCTTCAATTTTAATTATTTCATCAATTGTTTTGTATTGTAACTTTTTTCTATAAATAATTTTTCCTTTTCTAATGGAGTTATTTAAAAAATCATCTAGACTATGTTTCTTTTCATAGTCAGCTTTTATGGTGTCAGTTATATATTCTTTACAATCTTTGATGTATTTATACATTGGTAAACCACTTGTATTTTGTTTTAAAAGAACTGGCAGTACCTCCTTTGTTATAAATTCTGGTGTAAATCTTTTATTATTAAATATTACATCTTCATACAATAAATCAGCTGTTACACTTTTTCCATAATTACTTTTATGTACACCAATAGAGAGTAATAACTGACTATCTTCTGGCAACTTATCTAATTCATCAAAACCCATAGCATATATTTTACTAGCAGGATTAGAAATAACTGCAAGTTCATATATCTCTTTCCTTAACTGTCTTAAAATATTTGGTTTTATTGTGATTGCTGTACTTACAATTCTTTTATATACTTCAAGAAATCTATTTGTTGTAATTTTAGTCATTGGAATGGTATTTTTTTCATCTACATTAGTTTCATCATTAAAGCTTTGCTGAAATGCTTTAATTGTTTCTTCCTCATTAGAATATTCAATAAATATAAGCCTATCCTCTATTGTTTGTAATTGCTCTTTATTTAAACACTGTGTAATTGATTTGAGTATAGACTGTATATTGCTATCATTTAGACTATAACCTATAAAAATAACTGGATTTTCAAGAAAAATTGTCAATAATTTTGCTGTTAAATAAGCATATTTTTTATTAAATATTTCATAATCTTCATTATTAATTATGATACTATTAGGCTTACTAGCAGAACCATGTATCTTATATAACTCGCCCATATTATAAATATCTGCAAATAGTAATTCTTCTTGGCTTGAATAGATATTAAATTTATTAAATATCTCATCAAGAATTAAATCATAATTTGTAGTAATAACACCTGCTACATGTGTAGAAATATTATTTTTAAAATAAAGAAATTCTTCATTCTCACAAGATAAAATATCTATATCTAAAAAATAATTTGATAATGCAATTTTAAAGGGTGAAATACCTGATTGGATTACTTTTTTATTTTCCAAGCGAAATTTTTTATATTTATCATCAGAAAATACAGCTTCATTGTAATCTTTTTCTAAAAGTGACGCAATCTGAGGATATAATATGTTTGGTATAGAAGAGTCTATTTTATTTTTATAAAAATCAAACTTAAAATCATCGCCTGAAAATTCTTCTGCAAATTTTCTTAATAATCCTTCCCAATTCAATAAATTAAAATATCTTTTTGAAAAACCTGAACCAATGAATAAAAAAGGATGTCTATTACTTTTTTTTATTATATGAGTAACGTATTCTGCAATATTTTTTGTATCCATTTTGTATATCCAAAAAATTTTCTTTGATTTTATAATAAATACTCATAATTATCAAGCTATAATCATTTCTAATATAAAGGTAAATTCTAAAAACGATTGCGAAAAAAGTAGTAAATAAAAAAGTGGTTGTTAAATCTCTTTAAATAAAATAATATT
>CALUWN010000017.1 GCA_944324495.1 uncultured Mucispirillum sp.
TGTAGTGGCAATGGAAAAACAATAATGAGTGATTATACCTTTGGAGCTTTATATGTAAAATAACAAAACACCCGTTTCTGAGATTTTCGGCGTAAAAATATGGAAAGGTAAAAATATGGCAGTAAGATATTAATAGATTATACTTAATTTTAATATATCTAAAACTGTTATATTTTTTAAGTTTACAATTTCATTTTCTTACGCTCAATATTACACAGTAGTAATATCAATAATCTATTAATAATCTTACAACCCTATACAATTAAAAAGATTAAAAGAAACTGCTTCGCCTACTATCGTAGGCTCAGAATGACAGTTATTACAATTATTTCTATTTTTACATATCTTATCAAGTGTTATAGCATTTTTTAATAAAAAATGGGGGTGAAGTAGGTTTTTGTGCATATCTTCAATATAATATTTGACAATTTTATATATTAACATTATAATCAACTATATTATTTTTATTCGTTTTTTTATTTTTATGCAGTCTAAAATATATCTATTTTAACTGCACTTTTGTGAAATATATGCTAATAAGTATATATTTATTATATAGATTAAAGTTTTTGGTTACAATGTGTTTAGATGTGTATTGTACCATTTTTTGATGTTTTATAATTTAAAAGGAGCATTTATGTTTAAAAGAGGCTATGTCTTTATTTTTTATTTTATTTTAATGTTATTTCCTCTTTTATTCGCTGCATGTTCTACAGACAGTAATAGTAGCTCTGTGGGTACAATCTATGAAGATTCTGACCCTAATGTGGTAATTACTGGGATAAGCCTTCCGGGTAACTATATTGAGCTTACAAAATCACAAGATGCTGTTTTATATTATGATATTAGTGCTGTTGCAGAACCTGCTAATGCAGTGAATAGGAAATTATTGTATTCATCCAGCAACCCTGAAATTGCTTCTATTGATGAAAAAGGGATTTTAACCATTACTGGTTTAGGTGAATTTTCTGTAGAAGTAAAATCGGCTGCAAATTTAAGTATTTGGCAGAAAATTGATTTTTATGTTGCAGAAAAAATATTAACAGATGTTAATGTTGATAGTATCCCATTATCTTTATTTGGTGATTATTCTATAAGCCAATATGGTGTTAATAAAACTCCTGATACAAATATTTCAGGCAGTCTTTCTATTAATGCTAATAAATCAAACAGTAATGTTGTTACTTTAGGTTTGGTTTTTAATGGTGCTGTGTTTGATTTAGCTTTATCAGATGAAAGTTTTACTACCCTTTCTTATGAGAATATTGCATTAAAAATCAAAGAGCAGTTGAAGATTGTAAACCATACTAATAGTGATGCAGATATAATCATATCATTAAGTGGGGCAGATTTTCCTTCGCTTGTAGAAAGTAATGTAATTGGTGATGATGAAGTTTTACAATTATCTCTTAAAAAATTAAATGATATTAATGTGGGACAGGATGTTGAATCAATGCCTATACTTACTACTGAAGTTACGCTGGCAGACAGCAAGGAAGTAGACAGGAAAGATGTTCCAGAATTTATGATAGAGCCAACTATTAAGCCTAGCAATGCAACAGATAAAAGTGTTAAATATACTTCATCAGATGATACAATTGCAACAGTTAATGAAATTGGTTATGTTACTTTACATAAGGCAGGTAATGTGAAGATTACTGCTGTATCTAACGCCAATGATAAAGCAAGTGGTGTAATGAATGTAACAGTAACAGACAGCACTATTCCTGTTACCCATATTGTTAGGAACAGCGAAGTAAACCAAGTATCAGTTGGTGGCACTATTGACTTATCTGGCACAGCTATGCCAGACACTGCAACACACAGGTCTATAACATATGTTTCATTAAACCCTGAGATTGCTTCTATTAATAATACAACAGGTATATTAACAGCTAATAGAAAAGGCACTGCAAAAATTTATGCCATAACAGATGCTGGTAATTATAAAGAAGAATATACCATAACAGTTGATGCGTTTGCATTTCCAGTATCAGCTATTATGAATATTCCATCTATACTGAATATAAGCATAAAAGATGAGCCTTATACAATAAACCCACAAGCTTTTCCAGACTATGCTTTTGATAAAAATTTAACATATACTATTACTTCAGGCAGTGATATTATCACTTTTGATGAAACAACTAAAACTATAAAAGGTTTACAAGAAGGCACTGCTGTATTAACAGTTGCTTCAGCAAGTGATGCTACAGTAAAAAAAGCAATACAAGTAAATGTAAGGGCAGAAATAGAAGCAATTGAAGTTTCACAGATAAATATAAATACTCCTCCTGCAAACTTGTATATTAACCACACTACATTTGATTTAACAGCAACAGTTAATGAAGATGCCAATGTAAATACTGATTTGTTTATAGAATCATCTGATAACAATATTGTTGGTGCATACCCTGTAGTTGGAGAAAAAAACAAATGGCAGTTAATGCCTGTTACAGAAGGTACTGCCGAAATAAAAGTTTATTCTTCAAGTGGTGTTGAGCAAAAGTTTAATATATCAGTGCATAAGGTAATGAATACTAAAGGTTATTACAGGTTAAATAAAGTGGATTATTCTTATAACGGAATTAATCGCACATTTTACCCTAATGGTGAAAATGGAAATGATAACCTGCAAGGTGAATTTGGTATAAATGTTGATGATGCAAAAATACTTCTCCATGGCAGGCTGCAATTTACACCACAAAATCCACTGCAACAGTCTTCATATACATTTAATAACTGGCGGTTTTTATATATAAGTAAAGAAATTGCACTAGACAGTAATGATGTATATGCAAAACAAATTAAGCAGGGCTATGCAAATGAAGGTATTAATATAACAAGCGAAAAAACTATTGAATATACATATACTGAAAATGGTTTTCAAGCTCATTTATACCTTGAAAAAGTATCTGATGTATATACAGTAATTGAAGATAAAACTATATATATGACAGATATAGATGTGGTAAACGACCCACACAGTTTAGAAGGCTACTATGAAATGACATGGTTTTATGGTAACTCCGTTAATAATAAATGGCTTGAAAGATACCCTGCCATATATTCATCATCACAAGATGATATGCCAACACAAAGTGATATAGGTATAACTTATCATAAAGACTGCCCAAATATTGGTGGCTGGGCTGCCTGCTTCTCTGGTGGAGGTGGAGAAAATGGTTCTGTTACCAACTATACAGGTGCTTTTGCTATAAAAGTGGATGGCACAGGTGAAAATGCACAAATTAGCTTAATTACAAAAGTTCAAATGCAGGGCCATCAAAACTTTAATTTGCAATCATGGATGAAATATATCCATAGCAGGTTTGATGGGCTTAATATAGCACAAAATAAGTCATTTAATAATGGCTTTAGTTTAATTGATAAACAATTAAAAGCAAGCATAAATAGTAATAGTGGAAATGAGGGTTATCAGGGAGCATATTTAGCATACAGGCTTTTAAATGGCAATAATATGCAGTTTGAAATGCAGTTTTTATCAGATTATAAGTTTATGTATCGTGCTGTAAAAGTAAGTGATAGGTATATAGATTTGCCTACAGCAAAATATGTAGATGGTGATGTTTCTGATAGAATGCCGCCTGAAAAACCATCTCAAGTTGAGATTAAGCCTATTACAGAAGTAACAGGTAGTGCATCAAATATTTATTAATATATTTTCTTTCTTGCCTGTAATAAATGCAGGTAAGAAAGGTTGTTTTTATTTTGGAGAAATTTTATGAAAAAAATAAGTAATGTATATAAAGCAATACTTATATGTGTTTTAATGTTATCTTTAGCATGCTCTAAAGAAGAAAATAGTGCAGGTGGTGTTAATGTAGTTAAAAACCCACCAAAGGACCCAACAAGTATTGTAACTCAATACAGCTATATACCTTTAGAAAGCAGTAAAACCTATAATCTAAATGCGGCTGTAATACCACTAGAAAAAGCACTGGAGCCTCTTGAGTATTCATCTAATAATAACAATGTGGCAGGGGTTGACAGCACAGGCAAAATTACAACTTATAATAATGGGGTTGCTACAATAAAAGTTTCCCTTAAAAATGATAAAAATATATATAAAAATATTATAATTAATTCTTATAATAAAGCAGATGCTGCAAATAATTCAAAAGTACGTGCAGTATATGTTAATAAAACGTATATATCATTAGATGAAAATAAGAATGATGCATATACAATAGATGCAAGCATAAGGCCTCTTGATGCAGAAGATGAGCTTATATATATTTCAACAGATTCAAATGTGGCAACTGTAACAGACAAGGGTGTTGTTTCATCAAAAAAAGCAGGTAATGCTGCAATTATAATATATGCAAAAAATAACCCTGCAAAATATGCTCAGCTTGCTGTGGAAGTAAAAGCAAAGTCATCATCTAATAGTGGTGGCTCATCATTTACTCCGCCAGCAGGGATTGCACCAATTGATTTAAATGCAGACCCATTTTCATTAATTGCAAAATATCAGGTATTAGATTACAGTATAAATGGTGGGGAAGCAACTTCTGCTGGTGTTGATAGTAATTTACGAGTTAATGTTAACTTAGGTGAGCTTAGTGCAGGTATTGTTAAAATTTTGATGTATGTAAAATTAAACGGAAAAGAAGTACGCCTCATACAGCAAAAAAATATGAACGACTATGGCAGTATACCAGACATATTTACATCTCTTGGTGCAAAAATCACAGGAGATTATACTATGGAATTTACATTAGACCCTGTAAATTACAGCGAACTTGCAAAACAAGGGCTTGTAAATCAAGGTGAAACTTTAGTTTTAAATATTGGTAAATTAGAAAACCTTGTGCCAGCTGGTGGTTTAGGCAGTGATATTGTTTTTGATGAAAGCACTGTGCCTGTAGAAAGTGGAAATGGGCAGGCAGGAGACTCAAATGGTGGAGACAGCCAAACTGACAGCAGTGTTACAAAAGTAATATTAGATAAATATAAATATACGCCATATGCAGTAAATGAGAAGTTTAAAATTACAGCATCTGTAGAACCATCTACTGCGGCAGATAAAACTATAACTTGGAAAAGTAGTGATAATAATACAGCTACCGTTACACAAAATGGAGAAGTAACTGTTTTAAAAAATGGTAAAGCTACTATAACAGCCACTGCCTCAAACGGAGTAAGTGCATCATTAAATATTATACCTGTTACTACACCACAAGATTTTATGCTGGAAGTTGATAAGCAGGATTTAATATTAGGTTTAATAGAAGAATTTCAAATAAAGCCTATTCCTTACCCATTTATTATCAGTGTTGAAGATACAGATGTAACATACAGAGTAGCAGATGACAGCATTGCAACAGTAACAGATACTGGGCTTGTGCGTGCTGTCTCAGAGGGTGAAACTATAGTTTATGTAACAATTGCAGGGGTAGAAAGGCAGTGTTATATAAATGTACTTCCAAAATCAGCAGCCAATGTACCTGTGGAACGTATTATATTAACAGAAGAAAGTGGGCTTTATGATTTAGTAACAGGTTCTTTTAGAATATCTGCCACAGTAGAGCCATCAACAGCAGGTGATAAACGTTTAAAATACCAAGTTACAAACCCTGAAATATGCCAGGTAAATGATACAGGGCTTGTAACATTTAAAAAACCGGGTGAAACTACAATTATTGTAAGTGCTTATAATAATAGTGAAGTGCAGGCAGTATATTCTTTAAAAATACAATCATTACCAACAAAAATAGCTTTTGAAAAGATTGATATTGGTATTATAGTTGGTGAAGAAAGTACACTTTTACCTGTTTTAGAAGGCTTACAGCCATCTAGCAGAATTATATATTCATCTGATAATCCTGCAATAGCCAGTGTTGATGAATCAACTGGAAAAGTTACTGGTCATAATATTGGTACAACAACCATAAAAGCAGTCACTGAAAATGATTTAGAAGCCACATATGATGTGCATGTATATACACCATTAAATGCTGATGATGTATCATCACTTCAAGGCACATATCAAATAATAGACTTTGAACAGTCAAATGGTACATTAGATGTAAGTACAACGGCTAAATATGGTAAGGTAGAACGCATGGTTGGTGAAATGACTATTGAAGTAAATAATAATACTGTAACAATTAAAAGTAAAATCCAAATGGATAGTAGTGCTATGAATACTTTTGGTGGTGTATTAGGGCAAGGTAAGGAAGAAGCAAGAAAAGGTCAATTTCAATATACAGAGTATTCACCAGCAGTATATAATAAAAATGGTTTTGGAACAGCAGGCAAAACATCAGCTCAAGTAACATTTGATAATGGTAATTTAAAACTTTACCAAACTTGGAAAGAACTTGGTATTGCAACGGTAAATGTTAATACTTGGATAAAGAAAAAATCAAATGATATAAAAGATTTACAACCTAATAAATTTCATTTTTACTATAGTGATATAAATGGTACTAAAAAGGCAAATGCTGTGGCTCATCACCCAGATATTTTACCACCAGATAATGAGCCTTATTACACATATGGGCGTATAAGTCAATAAAATATTTATAATATATAATATAATAGGGGAGCTTATGCTCCCCCAAATTTATATTTTCTCTGGATAATCAACAAAATCAGGAAAATATTCTTGAAGTGTAATATCTCTTAAATCTTGAATGTATTTTAAAAGTTTTAAAAATTCATCATCACTTAATGTGGTATTTAAGCCCAATAATTTTTCCTGCTCATGACGCTGGATTTTCCATATTTCTTCATTTATTAAATTATCCCGCTTTTGCCTGTGGTAGTTTTCTTTTTCCTGCCTTTGCATAATTTCTAGTTTTTCACATTCTGCCATTTCCACCAATTGATTATTTTCTGTTTTATAGTATGGTGGCATTTCTTCTATACCTGCTATCACTTTTTCAACATAAGCCATTTCTATTAACATATTATTTTCAAGCTTAAAGCCTGTAGGTATATCTATTAAGCCTAATTGCATAAGCTCTATATCACTTTTTCTACTCCAGTTATCATTATAAAATGCAATATTTTCACCAGCTCTTACTTCGTGATTTTCTGGTAATACTACAATTTTTTCATTTTCTTCCACATCTCCGCAATATATTGCTTCTATTATATTATTATTAATAGTCATATATTCTGCCATAATATTCTCCTTTTATGATATTTTTTTCCAAATTCTTATTGCACTATTATAAGGTGTAACATGGGTGGAAGCACCATATATTGAGTTATTTGGCACAAAATAAGGAAAAGGTGATTGACTAAAACTAGTATTTCCTGTTCCAATAGCAACAGCAGAAGTTCCATTATATCCTTGTGTTGATGCCATCCCACCTAAACCTTTATTTGCAGATGTTAATTTTTCACCTTTTGGTAGAACTTTATTTTGACCTTGTACAGCTCTATCAGTTACTATGTTAAATGTTGGCAAGCCTTCATTTTGTTTACTGCCAAAGCTGGCACTATTCCCACCAACTGCCCTAAAAAATTCCCCTGCATAAGTGGAGCTTATATCCTGCCATTTGCCTGTTGTATTAAAAAGCACATCTGGTGTAGACTGCCCGCGAAGTTGAATATATATAAACCCAGTAGGAAGCGATGCTTTTAATATATTATTAAGTGAAGAAAGTGATAATTTTTTCACGTTGCCACCAGAATAAATATATAAAAATTCGCTGTCAGCCATAGTGGTGGCTTCTGCTGCATCTTTTAATATATTATTTGCTGCCCCTTGAAAATTATCAGAACCTGTGCCGCCTTTATTAACTGATAAAATATCTTTTAATTTTTCATCGTTTATTGATAATTCATTTAAAAGAGCAAAACTTCCAAGAATAACAGATAAATTATCTGCCATTATTTTGCCTTCACTGTTTATGATTTTTACCCAGTAATCAGGTGATGAGACAGGGTCATATATTTTTGAAAGTTCTGCCCCATTATCCTGCAAACAGTAGTATAAACAGCTATCACTTCCTAATATTAAAGCACCTTGCGTGTAGTTTTGGCTATCCACCCATTTATATGTTTTGCCATGTTCTAAAAGGGATGTTATAATATTTGCAAATAAATCATTTTTATGAACTTTTCTTATGCTTGTTTCATTATTCATTAAAATATGGCTGTTTTCTAAAAATGTGCTTTCTTCATTAATTTCTATATCTTTTTCTGAAATTATTACTTTTTCCCACATTTGCCAGTTATTATTATATTCTCTTTTACAGCCTGTATTAAAATTATAATCAGTACCTGCAAACTGATATATTTTTTCTTCATTTTTTTGCACCAGCAGGTATATAACATCACTTTCAAATGGTGCATTTGTAAGTTTCTTTTCTATAATATAAATACCTGCTGTTTTTATATTATCAAAGTTTTCAATACTGCTGTCTTGAGAAATATTTGTAATTTTAATCTGCCTTGTATCCATACTTGTACATTCTATTAATAAATCATCAGAATATACAGGGTATTTGCCATTTTCTTTTCCTGTTCTATATTTGAGATAGTCCTTTAAAGTATAAGGGTTAATAGATTTATTAACATTTTCATCACTTATTACTTCTTCAAGTGAGGCAAACATAATACCAGCAAGCCCACCATTTGATGATTTTGCAGCGTATAAGTTATCCTTATTTTCTGATATGGAAAAGGCAGTAAAAAAGTAATCAGTACGCAAAAGATTAGCCCATGAGCCTTCAGGGCACATGGTTTCTATCCAAGTTATACCGTCATAGCTTGCCATTGTAGTGCCTTGTAAAGATACAAGTACAAAAACATCTGCTCCAAATGAAATATCAGAAAATACATCATCTTTAGGCATTGTAACCCTTTGCCATACTGCTTTATGTTCTAATATATCTTTTTCAAGACATATGCTTATTTTATTACAGTCAATGGCACATACTACAAATTTTCCTTTACCATAAGTAATTGAAGCACCTTGAGAAAATGGCAGGTTAAATGAGTGCCAGTATGCACCAAAATCTGTAGAATATATAAGGCTGTTACTTTCATTACTGCTTAAAGCTATGATTATGTTATTTACATATAATATTTTTGTAAAAGGGCTTTCGCTGTATTCTGCAATTTTAGTGAAATTATTAAACTTATCCATTGTGGCAAATATTTTACCACAGGCAGTACCTAATAAAAATGTGCCTTTATTATAAGCGATACAAGTAAAATCATAGTTTTCATAAGTTATCTCTTTATAGCTTTGCCCCATATCTTCACTTATATATATTTTACCAGCAGATGATGATATTGCAAAAATATTATCTCCAAAAGCAATACCAGTAATATTATCACAAACTTTATACTCTTTAAAACTTTTGCAAAAATCTAAAGATACAGCAGTGTTACCGTCACTTGTTGCAGCTATAATAGTGTTATTACCATAAGCAGAAGCACACCAAAGCCCATAAATCATAGGCACAGCGTCCCACGGAGCATATTTTACTTCCATAGCTTTTTTATTTAGTGCATCACTTATCCAAGATATATCTATCTGCTTATTAAAATCATCTGGTTTTTTTTCTAATATATCCTGCAGGGAAAGTTTGCCAAGTTCTGCTACATATACAGGGCTTGTTCTATTTTCTGCCTGCTTATTAGATACTGTAACATTTACATATGCTGTGCTATCCATTTTTCACCTCTTTTTTTCTTAAAAGAGCATAGTGGCGGGCAGAATATAGGTTATTTTCTACAGGTATATTTATTGGGTTAGTTGCCCATTTTTTGCTGTTTTCTGCATATTTTTGGCATATTTCAGCATTATTTTTTATTTCTGCCATATATTTTTCATATATTTTTTCTAAACTAAGCCTCATATTAAAATATTTTGAAGCCATTTTATTTTCTGCCTGTTCTAATATATCAGATGTTTTAACAGAAAGTGTGTTAATATTTTTTTCAATATTTTTGATATTTTCTTGAATATTTTTTTCTTTTTCATCTATTTTAGTTTCATATTCTTTTAAATTTTCAAAAATATTTTCCATATTTTCTAAAGTTTTATCATATTTTTCTTTTACTTCATTTATTGCTTTTATTTTTTCATCAATTTGGTTGATTTTTAAAATAGTTTCTTCTAATTTTTCCTGCATAGAAAACAGGTCTTGAGTTTTATTTATGATTTCATCTTTTAAATCACCTATAATCATTTGCATATTTGATGAAATATTTTGCATTTCTTCTATATTAAAAATATTTGCTATTTCAGTAAAATTACTGTTTTGAAAAAGGTGTGATTTATTTTCATCTACCATAAAAAAAGGCGATATAGTTTTGATTTTTCCATTATCATTAATAGATATTTTTTGGCTGTTCCAAGAGTATATTTTCATATGTTCTCCTTACATTATTTATTTCTATGTGAAAACATTATCATGAAAAAAATATGCTCTGTCCAAAAATACATAAATAGTCCATAAAAGTATCTTATGTCCGTTTTGACATACTTAAATTATATTATTTTATAAATTGGAATAGTTAAGATAATATGAATAAAAAAAGCAGGCTTTTTATAAGCCTGCTTTAAATTATGGAATTAATATTTAATATTTGGATGGTGGATAATAAAAGCAGATGTAGAATATTCTGGCTGCATTTGGTGACTTTGGCTCATTTTAACCCCAATTCTTTCGCTTTGAAGCATATTTGCAAGTACTGTATTATTTTCAACATCAGGGCAAAGAGGATATCCAAAACTAAACCTTTTAGAGCGGTATTTTCCATTAACTGCATTTTCAATAGCTTCGTTATTTTCAGCTATTTTCAATTCTTTTCTTATGATGCTGTGTACATATTCTGCAAAGCTTTCAGTAAGCTCTGTAAAAAGCCCATGGGCCATATAATAGTTTTTATAATCATTTGCTTTAAAAAGCTCTGCACAGTACTGGGCTGGTTTTTCGCCTAATGTAACAATCTGTACAGGAAGCACATCATAATATTCTTCAGAAGTTGTAATAAAATCAGCTAAACTATATTTTGGGCTTGCTTTACTGTCAGGAAACGAAAAAGTATGAAGAAGTACATTATCCTGAGTATATATTTCTATGGCATTATTAACAGCCCTGCATTTAAAATAGCCATATATTGCTTTTGGTTCAGCTGCTTTTTTCTGCATTATATCTTTAAATAAATTTTTAAGCTCAGGTAGAGCCGTGCCGTTTATAAGCATTTCATAATCTTCACAGCTTAAATCTTTCTTTTTATAGCCCCATATATTTGAAAATAAAAATGGTTTATTAAGATATTTATATATTTCATTCATATCACCATTTATAACTTTCGTACCAAAAAATGGTGGCTTAGGTATATCTTTTTCGCTTAATTTTAAAATATCTGCTCGTTTTTCACTTTTTTCTTCATGAATAGTTAAATCCATATTAGATATGCTTTCAATTTTAGCAGCTGCTTTTTTACTGCCGTCCATTGCTGCAATATTATCAAAAGCATCCTTACAGTAAAAAACTTTATCAGGCATAATAGTGGCACAACTTTCATTAACAAATTTGGAAGTAAGAGCAGCACCGCCAAGCATAATTTTTACATCAGGCAGTTCTTTTGCAATTTCTTCTAAGTTATCTTTCATAATCAAAGTAGATTTTACTAAAAGCCCGCTCATACCAATAGCTTTTGCCTGCACCTCTTTTGCTTTTTTAATCATATGGCTAACTGGTACTTTTATACCAAGGTTATGTACCTTATAGCCGTTATTACTCATAATAATATCAACTAAGTTTTTACCAATATCATGCACATCACCTGCAACTGTAGCAATAACCACATCGCCTTTTGATGCACCCTCATTTTTTTCTAAAAATGGCTCTAAAATTGAAACGGCAGCTTTCATAGTTTCAGCTGATTTTAATACAAAAGGAAGCAGCATTTTGCCTTCTGCAAACATATCGCCCACTTTTTGCATAGCAGGAAATAATATATTATTGATAACATCTTCTGCCTTTTTATTATTAAGCACTTCTTTAATAATTGCTTCAAGCTCTGTTTTATCACCTTTTATGATTTTTAAAGGCAGTTTTTCAACTGCTGGGATATTTTCATCTATTTCTTCCTTATTGATTTTTACCCCTGCAAAATGCTCAATAAATTTTGCAAGTGCATCATCAGATTTATTATATATTAAATCAAGGCAGCATTTTATATCATCATCTGAAAGGTTAGCAACTGGTGTAAGTTTTGAAGCATGCACTATGGCAGTATCAAGCCCAGCTTTTACAGCTTCAGATAAAAATACAGAGTTTAATATCTGTCTAGAATCAGGAGATAACCCAAAGGATACATTACTTACTCCAAGGGTAGTTTTCACACCTTTTAAGTTTTCCTTAATCAGCTTAATAGCCTTTAAGGTTTCCACTGCGGCATTTTTTAATGTTTCATCACCACTGCCTATAGAAAAAGTAAGGGTATCAATAATTAAGTCTTCTGCTCTTAAATTATATTCTTTCACCCAAACATCATAAAGCCTTTTAGCTATTTGGAATTTCTTTTCACAAGTTGCAGCCATACCTTCTTCATCAATGGTTAAAGCAACCATACAGGCAGGGTGGTTTTTAACAATTTCAAGCATTTTATGAAGTTTTGTGCCACCATCTTCAAAGTTAATAGAGTTTATAATAGGCTTTCCAGAGTATCGCTCTAGGCTTGCTTTAATAGTTTCTGGGTCTGTTGAATCAAGCACCAAAGGTGCAGTTAAACTGGAATTTAATATTGGTACCATTTGTTTATAATCATCTATTTCACTTCTTGAAGCATAAGCAAGTGATAAATCTATAAAATGGGCAGTATCTTCTTGGTTTTTACAGATTGCAGTCATGCCGTCAATATCAGAAGCTAGGAGCATTTCTCTAAATGCTTTTGAGCCTGTAGCATTAGCACGTTCACCAATCATTGCAGGTTTTGGGTCCTGCTCTAAAGATACAGCAGTAAAAAGGCTTGCTGCCTCTCCCACATATGCAATAGAGTCTCTTTTAGGCAGGTTTCTTGTATGAGCCATATTGTAAAGCATTTTAATATGACTTGCGTCAGTACCACAGCAGCCACCAGCCATAGAGATTGGGTATTTATCCATTAAATCTTTCATAACAGCAGTAAATTTTTCATCATTCATAGGATAAACTGTTTTGCCCTCAACGGTTTCTGGCATACCAGCATTAGGGGAAATATATATTTTACCCTGCCATATTTTTGAAAGGGAAGATATAGCAGGTTCCATCATATCTGGCCCCATAGCACAGTTAAGCCCTAAAGCAAATACAGGCATACCTGCCATAACAGCAGCAACTGCTGAAATATCTGAGCCTGTAAGCAGTGTATAGTTACTTTCTACAGTAAATGATACAAGTATTGGAGTATTTGTATTTTTCCTTCTATTTGCTTCTTTGCAGGCATTAACTGCCGCTTTTAATTGCAAAATATCTTGAGCAGTTTCAATATTGTATAAATCCACATCCACACATTCTGCCTGCTCTAAATACTGGTTATATAAAGATTCATATGTGGTATGCCCCAAGCTTGCAAGTTTTGTGCCCGGGCCCATGGAAAGAGAAATAAAAGTATTTTCTTTACCAGCAGCTGCACGGCGTGCAATCTCAACAGCGGCTTTATTTATTTCAACAACTTTATCTTCTAAGCCATATTCTGCTAAAACTGAAGCAATAGCACCAAATGTATTTGTAACAGCTACATTTGCTCCAGCATCAAAATAAGCTTTATGTATATTATAAATAATATCAGGAGCAGCAAGGCATAAAAACTCATTACAGCCGTTTTTACCCTGCCATATTTCATCATTTATATCTACTTTTTGAATAGATGTGCCCATAGCACCATCAAAAATTACAATATTATTTGCAGCAAAATCTTGTAAAGACACAACCATACCTCACGCATTTATGAATTCACCATACTACTATATATAAAACTTGCTTTTTTGCAAGAAAATATTGCAGTATGGTATAATTTTATATATAATGCAGTAGTATTTACCAAATTGACCTAAGGGTATTTAATTGAATAGAGATATTAATGCAATATTATCAGAAGATTATACACAAAAGCAGTTTTTTGAAAACAGTATATTAAATTCTATAATTATATTTAAAAATATTGTTCTAGATTATTTTAAGTATTTTTTGTTTTATCTTTCTCCATTATCTCGTTATGAATTTTGGTGTTTTTCAGTTTTTACGGCTGTTACTATTATAGTTTTATTTGCTTTAGTATCAATTATAACCATAACTTTTCCTGCTTCAAAAATATATATTTTTACTTTATTTTATATGTATGTGTTTATTGTAATTAATATTGCAATAAGGGTGTTTGCTTCTAGATTATTAAGTGTAAAAATGTATATAAACCACGTGGAGCAGGTGCAGAATAAAATACCTATGCTTGCAAAAGCAGAAAATTTATTCAAAAAAATATTTCTAAGTGTCACATTATATGTTTCAATGGCATACATAAAACTTCTTATAGTTGGTTTATATTTTTCTAATATGTTTTTATTTCATTCAGAAGTTATTACAAACATTTATGATTTATTTAGTACAAATCCTGTTTTATATCTGATTATTTTTATATTAAAAGTTATTACTATAATTTATACCATTTTTATGGTTTCACCATCACTAAACAGGGTTGAATATTTAGAGCATAAAAAAACAGCATACTATAGGATATCATATTACAAAACATGGTACACAAAAGAATATTTTGTAGACTATTTAACACTAGCAGCAAGCATATTTTCTGTAATCGCTGTAGGCCATCTTTTGATTATTGGTTATTCATTAACATGTCATTTAATTATGAGCCTTGCACTTTTATTTCAAAGCCTTGCATTACTGCTTTCTGGCAGGTTTTTTTGCGTAGTAACAGGGTTTGTAAGTATAATACTTTTTATTATATCTTCAGCTTATATTATTATAAATGGGGTAGATTTTTTCCAACATTCAGATAATATGATAGAGCTTGTAAAATATTATCAGGTAGCAATAGCGTTGCTTTTTTTTGGTATATTTTACTATTCATCTTTTGATAGAGATATACTGAAAATGATTGCTGTACTTGGCTGTTACCTAGCTGCCTTATTTTTATGGGAAGACCAGACAGCAATTAAAAGGCTTATGGTCTATGATAACCACGCAATACCAGTTTTAATATATGGTCTTATAGGGCTTTTTACATTTTTCATATACCTTATAAGAGTTGCAAACAGTAAAGGGATGTATCAGTCTGACAGGCAGTATTTAACAGTATTATGGAGTGATTTTCGTGCAACTGTTACACTTATTAAAGTAAAATATATTTATATGATAATCTTTTATTCAAGTGTTACTATTTTAATTTATGTTATACTGCTGTTTATATATCCTATAGTTTCTGATGCTTTAATAAAAGATTCTGTAGATGCTTATATTTTTTCATTTTTAACAAATATAAGAAAATTAATTGCTTTTTATATGCTTTTAGGGCTTTATTTGCTTTTTAAAAATTATAATGATACATTTCCAATGTTAATAATAGCATTTGTGGTGGCACTTGAAATGTATGTAATCTTATACCCGTCACTTGGCACACTTTTACCTTCTGATACTTTATATCCATTAAAATATGTGTATATGTATATATATGGGCTGATGTTTATATTATCTATCAGTCTTAGTAAATATTGTTTAACTATAGCAGCAGGGTTTGCTTTATCAATAGTTCCCTTTATAATGTCTTTAATTGGAATATTAATGGGTGCAACTTTTACTGCTAATAGTGCAGGGTATAATGTAATAATGATATCATTTATTATAGCAAATATGCTGGCAGCTTATGGAAGCTACAGACATATTAAACAGGAACAATTAAATGAACATAAATAATAAAGAAAATATTATTACTATAGAAAATATTACAAAATCCTTTACAGCTTCTGAGGGTGTATTTTCAACTGGTGAACAGTTTTTTGCAGTTGATAATGTATCTATCAATATAAAAGAGGGCTCATCTTTAGGAATAGTGGGCGAATCTGGCAGTGGAAAAACAACTATTGCAAGAATGATTTGTAATATATATAAGCCAGATAATGGTAGAATATTATATTTTGGAAAAGATATAAACAGCATGGCAAAAAATGATTATGAAGATTATAGAAAAAACGTACAGATGGTTTTCCAAGACCCAAATAATTCATTAAACCCAAAATTAAAAATATCTTCAGCATTAAAAGACGGCATTAAAAAATATATTACCAAGGAAAATACTGAAATAGAAAACTATATGAAAAAATTAATGGATATGGTGGGGCTTCCTTATGAATATTCAGAAAGATACCCCCATGAATTTTCAGGCGGGCAACGGCAGAGAATATCTATTGCCAGAGCATTATCCATTAACCCAAAGGTGATTATAGCAGATGAGCCTGTAAGCTCACTTGATGTTTCAGTGCAGGCACAGATTTTAAATCTTATGAAATCCTTGCAAAAAAATGGTATTACCCTTATATTAATATCCCATAGTTTAGCAGTTGTATCTAATATGTGTGAAAATATTGCAGTAATGTATAAGGGGCGTATGGTGGAATATGGCAGTACTGATAAAGTGTTATCAGAGCCATCATCAGAATATACAAAAAATCTTTTAAAGGCTTCAAGCTATACATTATTAAATAGAAATGAAATGGAGTTAGTAAAATGAGTATATCACTTTATAATACTATGACAAATAAAAAGGAAGAATTTAAGCCTATTAATGAAGGCAAGGTGGGTATGTATGTATGCGGTGTTACAGTATATGATTATACCCATATTGGCCATGGCAGAAGTTCTGTAGCTTTTGATGTTATTCGCAGATATTTTGAATACTGTGGTTATGATGTTACATTTGTTAAAAATTTTACAGATGTGGATGATAAAATAATCAACAGGGCCAATGAAAATAAAGAGTTATGGAGCGAGCTTGCTTTAAGGTTTATTAAAGAGCATGATGAAGATATGGACAGCCTTTATATTAAACGACCAACATATACTCCAATGGCAACAAAATATATTGAAAAAATGATAAACTACTGTGAAAGGTTAATAGAAAAAGGCAACGCTTATGCAGTAGATGGCGATGTTTATTTTAGAGTAAACTCATTTAAAGAATACGGTAAACTTTCAGGCAGAAACTTAGATGATATGATGGCAGGAGCAAGGGTTGATGTAAACGATAAAAAGGAAAACCCACTTGATTTTGCCCTATGGAAAGGAGCAAAAGAGGGCGAGCCTTTTTGGGAAAGTCCATGGGGTAAGGGCAGGCCGGGCTGGCATATAGAATGCAGCGTAATGAGTGAAGCAATTTTAGGAAGCTCTATTGATATCCACGGTGGCGGGCAGGATTTAATATTTCCTCACCATGAAAATGAAATAGCTCAGTCTGAAGCAATATCATGCACTACATTTGCAAATTACTGGATACATAACGGGTTTGTAAATATTAATAAAGAAAAAATGTCTAAATCATTAAACAACTTTTTCACTATTAGGGATATTTTAAAAATATGCCACAGTGAAGCATTAAGGCTTTTATTTTTAATGACTCACTACAGGCAGCCACTTGAATATTCAGAAGATAAACTAAAAGAAGCCACATCAGCACTTCAAAGGATATATACATTTTTAGATGAAGTGGAACATGTTCAGGGCAGTAAAAAAGGCAAAAATATGGAAAAAGAAATCTGTGATATGAAAGAGCATTTCATAAAAGAATTTGAAAGTGCTATGAGTGATGATTTTAATACTCCAAAAGCAGTTGCTGCCATATTTGAAATAGTGCGTATTGGTAATACTGTAATTGCTTCAAAACCAGATAATGAAACAGCAGAACGCTTAAAAGATGTGACTGCTTTTATATTTAATATTGTATCAAAAGTTTTAGGTATTATGAACCACAGTGCAAAAGACTGGTATATAAGCAACTTAAAAGTGCCTTTAGAAGAGGTGGAATCATTAATTGCAAAACGAGCAGAAGCTAGAAAAAATAAAGATTTTGCTCTGGCTGATAGTATTCGTGCAGAATTAACTGAAAAAGGGGTAGAAATTATAGATACAATAGATGGTACAAGGTTTAGAACTATTTCATAAAAGTTTTAAGTAAGAGAATAAGGTGGCTGATTTGTTATATTTCAGCCACCATTTTTATATAACTAATTAATAAATATGCTCTTTTAAAAGGAGAGGGTTATGCACAAAATATTTTTAGTATTTATTGTAACTTTATTTACTTTCAATCTTGCATATGCAGAGCCATTTAAAATAAGCAGTGTTCAAAAAACTGCGGGTATCCCGTTATCTGAAATGGCTTATGAACTGCCATATAAAGATGTGATTGTAGATTATGATTACAGCAGATTAAGTGATAAAGAAAAAGTAAAAAAAGCTAATGAATTTCTTTTGAAATTAAATGTAAAACCAGAGTTTCTACATGAAGTAAATAGTAAAAATATGAATAAAGGGTATGTTTATTTCTTAGCTTTTCATAAATATATTATGGAAAGTTTAGCAAGCATTAAGGATGAAAATGTTAAAAAATCTCAAGAATATCATCTTGCATATACCCTTGGTTATTTAGCAAAAAACGGGCTTTATGAATATGAAAGTATTTTAAGCTATATAAAACATTTAAAAGGTATGAGCCTTGCTCAAATGCAGCAATATATAGTGCATAAAGAAGATAATGCAGAGTTAATAGAAAAAATATATAATTTAATTACAGTTTTAAATAAATCTAATTTTTCAAATGATAGTTTAGCTGTTGCACATCTATATGATACATTAATAGATAATAATATTACAAATACCGTATTATTTGAATATGGTTATCTAGATACATTAAACAGTAATCAAGACTTTTTTTCTATTATTTCAACAGAGGGTGCGGATAGATACAGCAGTATAGATGTTGATTTAAGCAGTCTGGATTACACTATTTTCAATACATTTATTTATAGGTTTTCAGATAAATACAATGCGCTTAGTTCTGATATAAAGCAAAAATATACACAAAGTCTTTTAGAGGGTGTTATTTCAGATAATACTTTATCTATGGGGGTATCATATTATTTTTATCCATTTAATAAAAATGTATATGTTATAAGACCAGAAGGTATGCCAAAAAGCTATAATATGTATCTTCTAACCATTGATAATATAGAGATGCGTGATAAAGATAATGGGCTTGATAGAAATTTATTTATTGAAAATAAGGCAGCAGAAAATACTATAGGCGGCTATACTTATGAAGAATTAATAAAGGCTGCCATTGATACTAATGATTTGTTTATTAATGATGAAGAATTAGCAAAAGTTGCACCTAAATCACCATTTATTAAAAACGGCAACTTTGATGATGCTGCATTTATGGAATATTTAAAAGGCTATATTGATAAGCCACATGCTTATCATTCTTATATTATCTACTATAAGTTTGATATAAATAATGATGGTAAAGATGAAATGATAGTGTATTCAGGTTTTGAACTGCCAAGAACATATGAAACAGTAGGCAATGTATTTTTAGCAGATGAAAAAACATTAAAAATAAAAGAAGATAATAAACTGGGGCAGTTATTAAAAGTATTATCTGGCAATATTACGCCTTTGGATAAAAGTAAAATTAATGCATTAATAAATAAATATGCAAAAAATAAAATAAGTGAAGCCGATATTTTAGATGCTATATCAGACGGTTTCAATTTTTATTTATATGAACAAAACGGCAAAAAGAAAATAGCATTAGTAAGTGGTAATAGATTTGTAGATATATTATATATGAATGATAATCTAGAAGTTACTATGGGTTATCTTAAAGCAGAAAAAAGCAATGCAAAATTAGTATGGAATGGCAAAACTAAAAACGGTAAACCAACAGGATTATTAACATTAGATGCATCATTTGATATGAGTAAAGCTTCCACTTTATCAGAAAAAGCAATAGTAGATGATGCAAATTTAAAAATGTTAGATAGAATGTCAAGTGCTTTATATTTTGACTTAATAGAAGTTTATAATGATTATCACAAAAAAGAAGCATTAAAAGAAAGAAGGCAGATGAATAAAGATATTAAAAACTGTAATGGTAAGAAAAAATGTATATTTGATATATTATTTGATGATGTATTTAATAAAGGTGCATAAAATAAATTATAAAAATTAAAAGTAAATTATAAATATTACTGGTGGTACCCCATTTTTTTACAACATTTTATGTCACTCAGAGGCGAAGTGCTAGCGGAGCCGAAGAGTCTATAATTTTTACTAGTTGGAACATTATAAGCGAATGCGAAAGTTAGTAAAATATTAATAGTTTTTATCCATATTTAGGAGCTAAAGTTATATTATCACTGAGCGACTTATTTCATACGCAGTGTTTTTTGCGTAATGGTTATGGAATTTGGAGACGAAGGGATAATATAACATTTCTACACGTTTCTGAGATTTTCGGCGTAAAGATATGGAAAGGTAAAAATATGGCAGTAAGATATTAATAGATTATATATACTTTTAATATATCTAAAACTGTTATATTTTTTAAGTTTACAATTTCATTTTCTTACGCTCAATATTACACAGTAGTAATATCAATAATCTATTAATAATATTACAACCCTATACAATTAAAAAGGTTAAAAGAAACTGCTTCGCCTACTGTCGTAGGTTCAGAATGACAGTTATTACAATTATTTCTATTTTACATATATTATCAAGTAGTTATAGCATTTTTTAATAAAAAATGGGGTACCACCAGTAAATATTAATGCAGCCCCATTTATTAATAAATAAATGGGGTTTCTATTTTTATATTAAAAGCTAAAAATATATACCTATATAAGTTTTTTTATTTATTATAATAAAACTTCATAAAGTATAGTATAACTGGAATATAAAAAAAGGGGAAAGCATTTAACTTTCCCCTTTTTATATGATTATGTTTTGAATTATTTTAATTATTCTTCAATAACAAGTTCTACATCAGCATCACTTTCAGAATCTGTATTATCTGCAGGGGTTTCTTCCACTGTAGTATTTTCATCTATTACAGTTTCAGTGCTTTCTGTACTTTCTTGTGGAGCCTGATTTACACTTGATTCTTCAAGAAACATTCTTCCATTAGTATACATGTTTTCTTTTTTATTGTAAAATCTTTCATTTAATTCTGGGTGTGGTTTTACATTAGCAGGGTTTTTAAGTGAAGCTTTTACAGCAGTGCAATCACCTTGAGCCATTCTATCTGCAAAGTCATAAGCATTATATTTTAAATCGTTTTCCCCTGTTATTCTAATATCAGTATCTGCCATACCTACTATTAAGGCATCAACTGCTTCACTGTTACATAATAAAGCAGCAGCTATTAATGGAGTAGCATCTTTTGGTATAGTTACACCATTTACTTCTACAGCAAAAGGAAGCTGGTTATCAACACCACCATCAAGAATTCTAGCTATTTTAGAGCCACCTTCAATACCATTAAAAATTTCTTTAGCGATAGTTACAGAAGCAGCTCTTACTGGTTCTGCGTATTCTGCAACTACTTTAAGAACAGCTTGGTTAGTGCCCTGAAAAACTGATTCAATACCTTCAGCTTCACCAAGTTCTTGAAGTTGTGCCATGCTGCCTAAAGCTGATGAAGTCATTAAAATTTTTGCTATTGCTGCCTGATTATCTACTTTCTCAGTATGAGCTAATGTATTTAATGGAGTATATGGTGTAGTATTTGCTAGGTCAGCACCTGATTCAAGTAAAGTTTTTACAGCAAGTGGGCTACCATTTTCAATTGCAATAGTTAATGGTAAAGTACCATTATCGCTACCTGCTGGATAGCTTACTTTATTAATAGCTTTTACACCATCAGGAATAAATGATAAACCTTTTGGAATATAGTTGTAGCCTAAATATGCAGCAATATGAGCTATATTTGAACCAGCAGGGATTACAACTTCACCTTTTTTTGTTTTAATAGTCATATCCTCTGTAGTTTCAGCTAAAATATTACCACCTTTAGTTAATTCTCTAATCTCTGGAATACCAGCACCTTTTTGGTTATAGCCATTTAACACTAAGTTTAAAAGCACATCGGTAGGAACATTTGCTTCTTGGAATAAATGCCCCATATCGTTATAGAAAATATAGTTGATAATATTTGTATCCGTGCCGTCTTCTGCTTTCATATCAATATATAAAGAAGCAGTTTTTGTGAAAAAGAAGTTTAATGCTTCATAGTTTTTGCTTTTTAATGCTGTTATTACAGGCATTTGGTTATTATTTTCATCATTTCTATTAGTGAAGTTAATACCACCTGCATATTTAATAATTACAGGTATTGCATCATTTAGATTGTTTTCTACAGCATAATTAAGGATAGTTTTTCCTTTGCCGTCTTCATCTGTAATATTTTCTTTTATAATAGCATTAGCAGCATATAATGCTGGTTTATCTTCGTATATGCTTGGGTTAGCTTTTTCAAATTTACGAACTTTATCTAAGTAGTTTTCAAACATACCAGCCTGTTCTGCTTCGCCACACTGGATAATAATAGCAGAAATTTCCATACCGTTTGTTTTGGCTTTTAAATCTGCACCTTTTTCAATTAAATCATTCACTAAAGAAGGAGTACAAAAAAGAGCAGCAATACCAAGAGGTGTTGCACCTTTTTGGATAGTTATTTGTGGCTCATCAATAAGAAGTCTTTTTGCGTGGCTTGGGTATCCAATAGTTACATCTTTATCAAGCTGAGCATTAATGCCACCATCTTCAATTAACTTGTAAACCAAGTCATATTGCGGGTTTTTTAAAACAGATAATGATTTTTTAAATGGTTCCATATCTGTTTTAGGTTTTTCTACCTGAGTTTGGTTGTCTGTTTGATTATCTTTTGGGGTTTCTTTTGGAGCATCTTTTTTACATCCAAAAGATAATAAAACAAGTGATAAGGCTAATAAAGTAATAATTTTTTTCATCACTCTCTCCATTGTTAAATTTTTTCGCATAATAACATAAAAATTTTATTTTGTCATCATATTTATATGGTATTTTTAAGATAAAGTAAATTCTAAAAACGATTGCTTAATGTGTTGCAATCGTTTTTAGAATTTACCATTTTATCTAAATTATAAAATTTTTGCTTGACAAGTATAAAAATATATAATAATAAGAAAACAAGTATTCATACTACTTTCTCAAGGTTCTGTATATTATCAACCAAACATAGTTAAATTTCAGTTACCTTAAGTTATTTTGATTGGATTTTTATGTTTATTTTTGAAATCGCATATTTTATGCGGTATTTCTTAGTGTTGCTTAATTTAAAGTAATTTATAAAGTCAATAAATACATAAAGAGGTATTTTGTGAATCTTACTGAGTTAAAAAAGAAATCTATTGAAGATTTAGTAGCTATTGCTACGCAGCTTGAAATTGAAAATGCTGAAAACTTACTTAAACAGGAGCTTGTATTTGAAATATTGAAATCTACAAGCATAAAAAACGGGCAGATATACGGTCAAGGTGTATTAGAGATTTTGCCTGATGGTTTTGGGTTTTTACGCTCTCCTGATTATAACTATTTACCAGGGCCAGATGATATATATGTTTCGCCTGCTCAAATTAGACGTCTTGGTTTAAGAAATGGTGATACTGTGGCAGGAGAGATTAGACCACCTAAAGATAATGAAAAATATTTTGCACTTTTAAAAGTGGAAACTGTAAACTTTGATGCACCTACAAGGCAGAGAAATCTTTTTGAAAACTTAACACCTCTTTTTCCTGATGAAAGGCTTGATTTAGAAGCAGACCCTACAAAATACGATACAAGATGTATAAATTTAATTGCACCAATAGGTAAAGGGCAGCGTGGTTTAATTGTTGCTCCACCTAGAACTGGTAAAACTGTACTTATGAAATCTATTGCAGGCTCTATTGCTAAAAATCACCCAGAAGTATATATGATATTACTTTTGATTGATGAACGTCCAGAAGAAGTTACTGACTTTAAGAAAACGGTTGCCAAAATGACAGAAGATGCCATAAATGAAGGCAGGCAGCCTATGCAGGTGGAAGTTATTTCTTCCACATTTGACGAGCCAGCATACAGGCACGTTCAGGTTGCTGAAATGGTTTTAAATAAATCTAAAAGGCTTGTGGAAAGTGGCAGAGATGTTGTAATTATTCTTGATAGTATAACTCGCCTTGCTCGTGCATATAACGCTGTTGAGCCATCAAGCGGTAAAGTGCTTTCTGGTGGTGTGGATGCCAACGCACTTCATAAACCAAAACGCTTTTTTGGTGCAGCAAGAAATATTGAAAATGGCGGCTCTCTTTCTATTATTGCTTCAGCATTGGTGGATACTGGCTCTAGAATGGATGAAGTTATTTTTGAAGAATTTAAAGGAACAGGTAATATGGAACTTCACCTTGACAGAAGGCTTGTGGAACGCAGGCTTTTCCCTGCTATTGATATTAATAAATCTGGCACAAGGCGTGAAGAACTGCTTCACACTCCAGAAGAGCAAAACAAAGTATGGATATTACGCAGATTCTTATCAAATATGAACTCAGTAGATGCTATGGAACTTGTGCTTGATAAAATGCGTGGCACAAAAACAAATGCAGAATTTTTAAACAATATGAGCAAATAAATTAGTGGGGGTTTAAAAGCCCCCATTTTTTATCCTTTCAAATATTCCTGTTTTATATTATACTTGAATTAAATCAGCAATAAGATATATTAAATAAAAAGTTTTCTTTCATTAGGTGAATTATGGGTAAAATGGTATTTTTTAGTGGTGCAGGTTTAAGTGCTGATAGTGGTTTAGGCGTTTTCCGTGGCGGTAATGGTTTATGGGATAAATATGATGTAAACCAAGTATGCAATATAAACACTTGGGAAAAAAATTATAATTTAGTTCACGAATTTTATTCTTTAAGGCGGGTAGAATATGCTAAAGCAAAGCCTAACAGTATGCATAAAGTTATAGCCTCTCTACAGCAAAAATATGGCAAAGAAAAAGTAATAGTTATTACCCAAAATATTGATAATTTACTAGAAGAAGCAGGATGTACTGATGTAATTCATGTGCATGGTAGAATAAACTATATCCACTGTACAAAATGTAACAGTGAAGTATATATTACAGGTGAATTTAAAGGGGAAACCTGCAAAAACTGTGGTGGCACTCATTTTAAGCCGTCCATTGTATTTTTTGGGGAGCAGGCACCAAAATATGCTGATATGTATGGTGTATTTGCAAATTTAACTGAAAATGACGGTGTAGCAGTTATTGGAACAGAAGGTTCTGTTGTGCCTATTGCTCATATATTAGGTGATAAAAGTTATGGTGTAAAAGCATCAAGGCTTTTATGTAACTTAGAAAAGTCATTGTATATTAATGATAAACTTTTTGATGAAGTGATATATGACAGGGCAGAAAATGCAGGCACTAAAGTTCAAGATTTTGCTATAAATATACTTGAAAGATAAAATTTGCAGATAAGTTATGAATAAATGCATAGATTTGAATAAAATAATTATACCATTTATTTATTCCATATATACTTTCTCAAAACGGTTATAAAGATAATAAAAAAGGTGATAATTAATTGGATAATGTATTATTAGAAATAGATAAATTAGTTACAATCACGAAAAGTGAGCCTGTAAATTTAAAAGTTTTAAATGGTGAAATAATCTGTATTTTTGGGTTTAATGGCAGTGGAAAAAGCGTGCTTTTAAAAACCATATTAGGTATAATGGAAAAAAAGCAGGGCAGTATTAATTTTTTTATTGATAAAAAAGAGTATGGAGTATGCCTGCAGTTTCCAGAGCATTTAATATTTAAAGAAACGGCTTTTGATGAGGCTATGCTGATTTGTGATAATAATGAATTAATGGCAGAAAATTTACTTAATGAAATAAATGCTTTAAAAGATATGAGCCCATTTTATTTAAGTGACGGTCAAAAACGTCTGCTTTTTATATATGGATACCTTGAAACGAAAAAACTTATTTTTTTAGATGAACCTTTTGTATCTTTAGATGAAATATCTAAAGAAAAGGTTGCAGAAAAGATTATACAGGCTAAAAATCAAGGTAAATCTATTATATATACAGCAAATAGAGAAAATGATAAAAAAATAGCAGATAAAATTATAAATATATAATACAAAAAGGATTTTATGCTCCAAATTGATTACTCTAAAATAGAAATAAATATATCAAAAGTTACTATGAACTTTATGTTATCAGTATATTTTTATATACTACAGTTTTTAGTATTTTTAAGTTTTTTTCATGAATATTCTTTTTTATTTTTATTAGCTATTATTGGAAGCACATTTATTGTGATTAGATATATTTATAATGTTTGTATACATACTAATATGGCACCACTTTTCATATTTATTTCTATACTGATTTTAGTATTTCTAACAAGATATAGTACTACTTTAATATGTAATGCTGCTTTTTTATTATATGCTTTTTTTACATTGAAACTGCTTTATAATTATGGCTTAAAACAGGAAGAATTTATAAACCAATATAAAAATATGATTGATTTTAATAAGTTTGTAACAGTTTTTTCTGTAGTTTTTGTGTTATTTCTAGCATATTTTATACTACTAGCCTTTTTAAGCCTTAGTTTTATTGCTTCACATGAATTGGTATTTTTTAGTAATGCTTTTTTTAATGCACTAAAATATTTTGGTGATACTTTTAAAGAGCATATGTTTATAGTAGTATATATTATATTTCCTTTAATAATTTTGTACTTTATTATAACTATGTATATAACTTATCTTTTAAAATGCCAGTATGTCTATATTTTATGCCCATTAAGCAAATATTGCCAAGTGCCACTTTCTGCAATTACCAATAAATTTAAAAATGCTAATGTTAATAAAGAAGTTATGCAGGAATGGTTTAATGAAAATATAAGTATGTATATTAAAGGTATCCATTTAGATGTGGATAAAAAAATGATAGTTTTTGGCGATGGTGATACATCAGTTAATTATAAGGAAAATATCAGCCAAATACCGCAAGTTGAAACAGGCGATTATGAATATATTACATACAGTTTAGATGATTCATTAAAGAAATTAGACTCATTAATGGCAAAAGTTGTGCATAATGGCACACACTTAACAGGTGTGCTGTATAATATGAAATCATATCTTGAAAAGATAAATATACTTCATAAGGATAAACGAAAATATAATAAAAATATTGATAGAATAAATAACAGGTATATTCCATATGTGGAATACTTGGTGGATACATATTTGCAAAATATATTGTTAAGAGATGAAAAAATAAACCAAATTCAAGAAAAAATAGTGGAGTCTTTAAATAATATATTAGAAGTGTTTAAATCAATGTATGAAAGTAATATGGAATATATAGCATTTAATATAGAAAACGAAATAGATACAATGGAGCTTTTAATTAGACAAAAAGGGTTGATAAAAGAGAGCCTGTGAAAAAAAATCTGTAAATTCAGTTTTCTATGATTATATTTTTTTCACAGGCTCTAATCATTTCTTGAAAATTTTTGTATAATAGTATTTAATATACTGTAACACACTACAAAAGGGTAAAGATGACATTACAAGACTATTCTAAATTAGAAATTAATCTTCCAAAAGTTATGCTAAATTTTACACTATCAGTGTATTTTTACTGTTTAGCTATGTTTAACAGCATAACATTTGCCCATTATTTTGCAGATTATAAAATAGCTGATATCTTTTCTATTGAGATGGCAGCAGCTTTTCCTGTAATATTATTAGCAACAATTTTTATTATTAAAAATATATATAATTTATATCATACTATTAAATGTACTTCATTATACATATTTTTAGCTTCAATTTTATTTGTCCTTATTTCTAGTGTTTTTTCTTTATTTTTGAGTATGATTGTAAGCTTATCATATGCTGTATATACTTTATCCTTATTAATTATATATGGCAGAAGACATGAAAGTTTTATTAATAAATACCAAAATATGATTAAGCATGATAAATATGTGGCAAATTTTTATATTAATTTTACTATATTTTTGTTTTATTTTTTATTTTTAGCCATGCTTGTGTTTTTTGCTTTTTATTCAAACAGTATTGATAAAACCGATTATTTAACATATGTATTTCTACCAATTTTACTTTTTATATTTGTTTTAAGCCTTTATTATGTATTTCTTTTTAATGTAAGGTATGTATATATTTTATGCCCGTTAAGTAAATATGGAAGCATACCACTAACTAATATTACATCTAAATTTAATAAAATAAATATAGATAATGATGAATTGCAGCAGTGGTTTCAGCGTAATATTGGTAGCTATCTTAATAATGTCTTATTAGATATAGATGATAAAATGATAATTTTTGGAAATACTGCATTAAAAATTAATCAGCAAAAAGAACAAAATATGGCATATAATCTGGAAAATTCATTAAAACTTACAGATAAACTTATAGAAAGTACTGTTTACGCACAAGCAGATATAACAAACATATTATGTGATATGAAATTATATATGGAAAAAATCAATATATTACATATCAATATATTACATGAGGATAAATATAGTAAATATATAACTAAAATAAACCAAAGGTATATACCATATATAGAATATTTAGTGAAAACGTATCTTAAAAATATAAAATTAGAGGATGAAAGCATAGCTAATATTCAAGAAAAAATAATATTATCCCTTAATAGTATATCGGAAGTGTTTAAATTAATATATGAAAGCGATGTGGAATATATGAAATTTAATATAGAAAACGAAATAGAAGCTATGGAGCTTTTAATTAGGCAAAAAGGATATGTAAAAGATGAGAATAAATAATAAATTTTAAATCTTATATAAAGCGTTTTTGTTTTGCTAGATGTTGTATTTAACTTAATAATGGGTGAAAAAACTAAGCAGTAAACTCTTAAAAACGTGTAATTGATACAGCAAAGAGAGTAGTATATAAGGAAATATTAAATATTTAATATATAAATTTAAGGAAAGGTAATATGAAGAAATTTTTAATTTTAATGTTTATTTTTTTAGGTGTTTTTTATAGTTTTGCTCAAGAAGAGTATGGAGAATATGATGAGTATTCAGAAGGAGATTATGATGCCTTTAAAGATACTTACAGCTGGAATTATGGCCCTTATGCTTTACGCTTTACTATAATGGCTGATTTTAACGGCCATGAAGAATTATCAGAAACAATTATAGATGGAGATGTTATTGAAGACTATACTGCTAAATATTTTGCTGAATATATGGCGTTGCAAAATAATTTAATCAAAAAGTTTCAAGCACCTGATTTATCAAGCAGTATATTTACAGAAGGTGGCTTTAAATATAACCCTTCAAATAAAATACCACTTTCATGTTCTGATAAAATTTTAGATGGTAAAATATCTAATATGTATTACTATTCAATAACATCAAAAATGGTTGGTAAAGCTCTCAAAAATGCTGTCATAGGAAAAATTAAAGATGATATTCGCAGTTTTAGATATTCTCCACATTCTGAAATATATGGAATGTATTTGGTTGTATTAAATCTTATGCTTAATGGTTTATATGATTATGAAAGTGCATCATCAGGGGCACGAGCTTTTACGAGTAGTGAAAAAAACAATGATGATATTCTTGCAGAGATTACAAGTGATAATCAAACAGCTAATAAATTAAAAAAACTGATGCATCTTTTAGATACATTTGATATGGGTCAAAAAACAATTGTAGATTTTTATGAAGAAGCAAAAAAGGCAGATGTTTTAGATTTAATTTTATATAATCAAGGATATTTTGATATATATAATGATGAAGTTTATGACTGGGTAGAAATTACTCAGGTAAATAATCAAGCTGTTTTAAATATTTATGAAAAAAACTATATATCAGATTATGATAGTTTGAATTATTTATACCCGCGTTTTTATAAACAGGATAATGTGTCATATGATAACAGTAAATATCCTAAACAACACTGTACAAATAATGTTTATAATGGTCTTTTATTTATTTTTCCATTTGATGGTGTAACTTATATTATTAATACTGATGAGAAAATGAATTTAAAGAAAATAGAAGTAAGAAGCCCAGTTCTTTTTAATACAGATTATGCAGTTAAATATACGGCTGATTTCCCAGATACAAAGGAAGGGAATAAGCTGTCAGCTCTACATAGGGTATCAAATATGGGTACTTTTTCTTATAAAGATAATATAGTATACAGCATGAAAGATAAGAAAGTGAACAAAGATGTTATAGATAAAATAATTAATTATGCACTAGAATATAAGTATGGCTGGAAGTGTGATGAAATAGACCCTAATGATGAAGAAAGAAGGGAAGATGCGTTATATCGCAGTATAGTATGCAGTGACAGGCTTCTGCTTACTCTTTCAGCTTATTATGATAGAATAGCAAAGTTGCAGGATTATGTTTCAGATGTTTCTTATTATTTTGATAATCCAATATATTCATGTATTGAAAAAACAGACAGTTATAGCGGCACAGTAAACTGTATGGCAAAGCATATTAAGTCGTTAGAAAGCACACTGGATAATAACACTTTAAATGTGTTTAAGCCTTATGAAGAAGAATAAAGATTAAGAAAGTATGTAATATAATAAAATACTATAAATCTCATCTTGAAAAATTTGTTATAATAGTATTTAATGTGTTTATTCTGAAATAATTTTGGAGATAATTATGAGTTATTTTGATGAAGCTAAAAAATATATCCCTGGTGGTGTAAACAGCCCTGTTAGAGCATTTGGCTCTGTTGGTGGCGAGCCATTTTTTGTATCAAAAGGAAAGGGCAGCCATATTTGGGATACTGATAATAATGAATATATAGATTATGTATGCTCATGGGGCCCTATGATATTAGGTCACTGTGATAAAGATGTAAATGAGGCAGTTATAAAAGCAGTTGAAAACGGTACAAGCTTTGGAGCACCAACTGTTTTAGAAACAGAGCTGGCAGAGAAAATAGTAGAGCTTATGCCATCTATTGAAAAAGTAAGAATGGTATCTTCAGGCACGGAAGCTGTAATGAGTGCTTTACGCCTTGCAAGAGGATATACAAAACGCGATAAAATTATTAAATTTGAAGGCTGCTATCATGGTCATTCTGATTTTATGCTTGTAAAAGCAGGAAGCGGTTTGCTTACTTTTGGGGAAACATCATCTCCCGGTGTTCCACAAGATGCAGCAAAAAATACAATAATAGCACAATATAACGATTTAGAAAATGTGGCAGAAATATTTAAGCAAAATAAAAATGAAATAGCTTGTTTAATAGTTGAGCCAGTGGCAGCTAATATGGGTGTTGTGCTTCCTAAACCGGGCTTTTTAGAAGGTTTAAGAAAATTATGTGATGAAAATGGTGCATTATTAATATTTGAT
The DNA here is from genome assembly GCA_944324495.1 of uncultured Mucispirillum sp. Taxonomy (GTDB): domain Bacteria; phylum Chrysiogenota; class Deferribacteres; order Deferribacterales; family Mucispirillaceae; genus Mucispirillum. Next base: position 31,495 of record CALUWN010000017.1, read on the forward strand.
GAAGTTATAACTGGTTTTAGGCTTTCAGCAGGTGGAGCACAAAAATATTTTGGCATTAACCCAGATATTACTACTATGGGTAAAATTATTGGTGGTGGTATGCCTGTTGGTGCATACGGTGGCAGAAGCGATATTATGGATATGGTATCTCCTGCTGGCCCTGTATATCAAGCAGGTACATTATCAGGTAACCCACTTGCTATGACAGCAGGTCTTAAAACATTAGAAAAATTATCATCTAATGGTTTTTATGAAAAATTAAAAGAAAAATCAGATGCGTTATGGGAAGGTTTTAGGCAAAACTCTAAATCATTAGGGTTAAACTATGCTTTTAATACAATAGAATCACTTTCATGCACATTTTTTACAGAAGGAAAAGTGGAAAGCTATGCAGAAGCTGTAAAAAGTGATACTAAAAAATATGCAAAATTTTTCCATAATATGTTAAAACGTGGTATATCTTTAGCACCTGCTCAGTTTGAAGCTATGTTTGTTTCAAGCGTGCATACAGATGATGATATTGAAAAAACAATAAAAGCTCACTATGAATCATTAAAAGAGTTGTAATATGGATGAAGATAAAGAAAAAGAACGGCTTGAACGCAAAAAGACGTATAACGAACTTTTTAATGCTGCCACAGTTGGTATGGCATTAGTTTCTGGTGTAATAGTTGGGGGTGCTATCGGTTATTTTTTAGATAAATGGCTTGGCACATCCCCATGGCTTTTATTTATCTTTATAGTTTTTGGTTTTATTGCTGGTGTGAAGAATGTCCTTTATTATATAAAAAAAGCAGGTATAGAACTAGAAAGCTTAAAAGATGATAAAAATAAAAAATAGATAAATTATTATACATAAAGTATTATATTTACTTATTTATTGATATTTTTAAAAAATATATCTTTAATAGGTATTAAGAAAATACTTGCTAAAAATAAATATATGATATAATATGAAAGGGTATTATGGTAAGGCGCTTTAAAAGCACACTTTTAATTGAATTTGCATTATTGGTTTTAGGCTATGCAGCATTTTTATTGTTTGTAGATTTTGCATATGCCAACGCTTTTTTAGGTGGTTTTATTATAATTTGTATTGATTTATTATTTTTAGCTCGCTATCTAAATAATGCATTTAGGAATTCGTCAGCAGCTGGCTTTTTAATGCAAAGTATATTTAGGTGGTTTTTTATTGCTGTTTGTATATATATAGCTCTTGTTAAGCTTGATATGTACAAATGGTCATTTGCTGTGGGTATAATACTTCCATTTTTTGGGGTTTTTATTACTGGAATATATCAAATCTTTCGGGGGAAAGAAGATGGAACATCCTCTTAATTTAACATCGTTTTTACCAGCTAGTATTCAGCATCATTATTTACATGTTATTATGTTGCTTGTAGCTGTTTTAATTATTTTCATTATGGGTTTATATGCTCGTACACTGCGTAGCGAAGTGCCAGGCAAAGCACAAAACTTTTTTGAAGTTTTAGTTGGTGGCGTTAGTAATTTAGCAGTGGATGTTATGGGTAAAGAGGGTAAAGCTTATATACCTGTTGTTTTTGGCATTGGTTTATATGTAGCAGTATCAAACCTTATGGCTTTAATTCCGGGTCTTATACCACCAACAAGTAATATGAATACAACAGCAGCACCTGCTATATTTGTATTTTTATTATACAACTTCATCGGTATTAAAAAACACGGTGCACGTTACATTAAGCACTTTTTAGGACCTTTAGCATGGCTTGCTCCGTTTATGTTAATTATAGAGTTTATAAGCCACTTAGCAAGACCACTTTCTCTTACAATGCGACTTTTTGGTAACATCGCAGGTGAAGATTTAGTTGTTGTTATATTATTTATGCTTGTACCAATTATAGTACCACTGCCAATGTTTTTCTTAATGATATTTACAAGTGTACTGCAAGCATTTGTATTTATGATGTTGACTATGGTGTATATAGCTGGTGCTTTAGAAGAAGCCCACTAAAATTAACTATCTTTTAATTTTATACTGTGTTGGATAGTTTCAAAACTTGGTCATTTACTACTATGTAAACTCCCTGCGTTTTAAAACTATCCGCCTTGTCTAAAATTAAAATCTTAGTTAATTTGCGATGTTTGGTATAGCGTTTGAAAAATATATGTTATTTTAGTATAATCACTAGCTATATTTATCATTCGTATATAAAGCCAGTTATTGTGGCTTATTATAAATTTAAAAACTAGCGTTTTATTTACGCTTAAAATATTAATTAATTTTTTTGGAGGACTTTTAAATGAAAAAAGTTATCGGATTTTTATCACTCTTCATTATTATTGGTCTACCAGTATTCTCTTAAGAATCAACTGTAGTTACTGGTAAAGTAATGACTGAAAACTCAACAGCTATGGAAAAAGTTATTGATGCTCAGTAAAAAGACCAGAAAGCAACTGTAGAAGTTGCTGCAGAGTTGAAAAGTAAAAGAGCTCAGGTCTAAACTATTATGTAAACTCCCTTCGCTCTCTTACTTTTCGACGTGTCTAAAGAAAAAATCCACGCTAATTTGCGGTGTTTGAATTTATTAAGACTAAACTAATTAAATTTTTATTTTTAATTCCGTCCGTGGAATTAAAAAAACGCACTCAGTCGCAGTAAATGCTCCCTGAGTTTACTAAAGCAAGCCTATCCATAGGCTTGAGAAGCTAATTTGCGGTGTTTGAATTTATTAAGACTAAACTAATTAAATTTTTATTTTTAATTCCGTCCGTGGAATTAAAAAAACGCACTCAGTGGCAGTAAATGCTCCCTAGAGTTTACTAAAGCAAGCCTATCCATAGGCTTGAGAAGCTAATTTGTGATGTTTTAAATATTAAAAATATAAAGGCTTTCATAGGGCCTTATATAAATTTGATAACTAGCGTTTTATTTACGCTTAAAATATTTTTTATTTTTTTGGAGGACTTTTCAATGAAAAAAGTTATCTTAACTACTTTAATTGCATTAATTGCAGTTCCTGCTTTTGCAGCTACAAATGCTGATGCTACTTCTGCTTGGGCATTATTTGTTGGTGCTGGTCTTGCTATCGGTCTTGCTGGTCTTGGTGCTGGTGTTGGTATGGGTAGTGCTATCAGAGGCGGTCTTGAAGGTATTTCTCGTAACCCTGGCGTAGCTGGTAAAATCTTCACTTACTTACTTGTTGGTGTAGCTCTTATTGAATCTATCGCTATTTACGGTTTAGTTGTATCTCTTATTCTTCTTTTCGTTAAATAATAAGTTTATAAGATATCAACATATATAAAGCGAAGCATACTGCTTCGCTTTTATTTTATAAAAGTAAACCATATATACGATTATACTGTTTAAAAAGCACATAAATTTTAAATGCATACTTATTAAGGTATATATAAATAAGAGGGTAATATGAAAAAAATATTAGTTATTGTATTTACATTAATCGCAGTAAATGCTTTTGCTTTCGATGTAGAAAGAGTAAAAAAAATCTCCTGCGATGCTCCTGTAAAAACTACTGAAAACGATACTGAAATAACTACTTGGACTTGTACTTTTGCAGAAGGCACTCCACTTAGTTTTGCATATAAGGAAATTATAAATGACCTTTCAAAAGATATTGAGAAAAAAATATTAATGCCAAAAAGCAAAACTCAATTTAAACAAAATGTACAAAATGCATTAAATCAGAAAAATGCTAAACATAAAATCACTCAAATTGGTATAAAAGGTATGATATATCTTGAGCCAACATATGATAATAACAAGAAAGCTGAAATATCTACTAATCTTGGGGTGGAAAACGAAAACCACAGCTTTAATCTAGTGCAGGAAGATAATGTTAAGCTTACTTATGTTTTTTCTAAAGGTGATTCTCAAATAGAAAAAACTCAAAGCTACGAAGAATAAAATTTAAAAAATAAGGCTCATTACTATGAGCCTATTGTAGTATTTATTAAATATGTTTGTAAATAAACTAGTGCTTAGTATTATCTTATTACTCTCATCATATAAAATATGGCGTTATAAATAATATACAAATATATTTTTATTGTAAATAATGTTAACAAATCAATGAAATATGATGACAAATGTAAGGGTTTAATAGTTGACTGAATTTATCTGATTTGCTATTATTTTTTTACAAAATATATGGAGATGATAAAATGAGTAAGTTAATAGTTGTTTCTTATGACGATGAATTTAAGGCAGAGCAGGTAAGGCTTGATTTTATTAAAATGCAAAAAAGCTACCTTGTGGAGCTTGAAGATGCAGTAGTTGCAGTAAAAAAGCAGGACGGAAAAGTAAAACTTCGTCAGATGCATAATTTAACAGCTTATGGTGCATTAGGCGGTGGTTTTTGGGGTATGTTAATTGGTATGATTTTTATGAACCCATTACTTGGTTTTGTAGTTGGTGGTTCAGCAGGTGCAGTAAGTGGTGCATTATCAGATATTGGTATAGATGATAATTTTATAAAACAAATTGCTGAAAAATTTAAACCGGGTACATCTGCTTTATTCGTACTTTTAAGCTCAGAACTAAATGATAAAGCATTGGAAGAATTAAAAGGTACTGGTGGCACTATTATACAAACTTCATTAACTAATGAAGATGAAGAAAAATTACGTAAAGCATTAGCAGAAGCAAAAGTAGAAGTAAAATAAAACTTATCTAAAATTTATAATACAGATGTTTTAAAGCATCTGTATTTCTTTATATGGTTCAAAACAAATAATCATTGATATAAACAGTAAAATATATTACCATAATATTAATTTGGAGTGAAAATAATATAAATTTGGAGTGAAAAATGAGAAAAATATTTTTATTATTATTCATTTTTATTGCATTTAATGCTTTTGCATTTGATGTGGAAAACTTAAATGGTGCATCTTGCACAAAAGTTTCAGATGCGTCAGAAGATGGATTTGACCCTGCATTTTGGTATGATTATGAATGCAGCTTTAATGGGATTACTATCCAAGATGTATATAAAGATGTTATACAAAATATTGCAGATGCATCATCTAAAATATTATCAAATGAAAGCGATTTTTCACAGTCAGAATTTAATAAAAAAGTCAACGAATTTAAAAATCATAAAAAAGATTTTTCATATGTAAAATCTTATGAAAGAAATGGATTTAGGATTTATGGTAAGTTTACTAATGACCAAATAACCATAGCAACAAACGAAGGTCAAGGTGAAGAATCTTTTGAATATACCATAAATAAATCTGGTAATAGTATATTTTTAACTTTTAAATACGATAGTGGTTTTTAATTTATAATAACTTAAAATTCATAAATATATTCCTTTATAAAACAAGCTTTGTGTAATGCGGGGCTTGTTTTTTTATTACAAATATATTGTAATAGTGGTTATTTCTTAAAATTATCTTGTAATTTTTAGTAATCTAAACTAAAATTTAAAAAATATTATAAAAGGGAGAATAAATATGGATAAACAAAAAGTCATTCTTCTTATTCTTGACGGCTGGGGTTATAGAAAAGATATAGAACACAATGCAGTATTAGAATCAAACCCTGTTAATTTCAAATCACTTATGCAGGATAATAAATGGACATTAATAGATGCTTCAGAAGAACGAGTAGGGCTTCCTGCTGGTCAAATGGGTAATTCTGAAGTGGGGCATACAAATATTGGTGCAGGTAGAATAGTTTTCCAAGACTTACTTCGCATTACAAATGATATAAATAATGGTGGAGCAAAAGAAAACCCTGTTATTAAAAAGTTTATGGAAGAAACAAAAAATGGCAGTGGCAGGCTTCATCTTTTAGGGCTTATATCAGACGGTGGAGTTCACTCTCACATTGACCATTTTAAAGGTATATGCAAAATAGCAAAAGAATATGGCATAAAAGAAGTATATATCCATGCTTTTACAGACGGCAGGGATACTCCACCAAAAAGTGGTTTAGGCTATATTACTGATTTAGATAATTTCTTAAAAGAAAACAATGCTGGTCAAATTTCTGATATTACAGGCAGATTTTATGCAATGGATAGAGATAAACGCTGGGACAGGGTTGAAAAAGCTTGGAACTTACTTAGAAACGGTAAGGGCGAAAGTGAAGCAGCTACACCAGTTGATGCTATGAAAGCAAGCACAGAAACAGATGAGTTTGTTAAACCTGTAAAAATAGCAGGGGTAGACGGCACGTTAAAAGACGGCGACAGCGTATTTATGATGAACTTTAGGGCAGACAGGGTTAGAGAGCTTGTAAGCATTATGATACAAGATGATTTTGAGGGCTTTAATAGAGGTGCAAAACCAAACTTAAATATTATAACTATGACAGAATATGAAAAATCATTTGGTTTACCAATAGCTTATCCACCTGAAGATTTAGTTAATATATTTGGTGAAGTAATAAGTAACAGTGGCTTAAAACAGTTACGTATTGCAGAAACTGAAAAATATGCTCATGTAACATATTTCTTTAATGGTGGCAGGGAAGAGCCGTTTAATAATGAAGAAAGGGCGTTAATCGCTTCCCCTAGAGATGTGGCAACTTATGATTTAAAACCACAAATGAGCATCTACGAAGTGGAATCAAAATTTGAAGAACTTTTTAGAAAAGGCGATATTGATGTGGTGATTATGAACTTTGCAAATCCTGATATGGTAGGCCACACTGGTATAGAAGAAGCTGCTATAAAGGCCTGTAAAGCAGTTGATGAATGTTTAGGAAAAGTTATGCAGGTAGCCAAAGATATGAATGCTATACTTTTTGTAACAGCAGACCATGGCAACTCAGAACAAATGTGGGATTATGAAAATAACCAGCCACATACAGCACATACATTAAACCCTGTAGTATTTGCAGTTTACAATTACAGTGGTAATTTAAACGGCAAGCATGGGAAATTAGCAGATATTGCACCAACCATATTACAAGCATTAAAAATAAACCAGCCAAAAGAAATGACTGGGGAAAGTTTATTAGCATAAATAAAGAAAGCATATATGCTTAAAGAAATATTTTCAGGTAAATGCCCCGTATGCAGCGGGGCATCTGCTTTAAATGAGCCAGTTTGCAGTAACTGTAGAGAGCATTTAAAACCATATATTCATTTTTGTGGCAAATGCGGTTTTCCACTTACAAAGCCGGGCATTTCCTGTTACAGGTGCAGTGGTAAAATCTCAAATCGTATTACAAATATCTATGCATTATATCATTATAATAAATATGCAAGAAGTATTATTTTACAAATGAAGTTCCATTACAATATCAGGATTAATTATACATTAAAGCATTTAATAAACCTGCCAAATTTTGTTACAAAATATGACGGTATTGAAATTGTACCAAGCCATTTCTTTAGGCGTATGTTTAGGTTTTATCACCCTGCTGATGTAATAGGAAAATATGTGGCATATAAATTAAATGTGCCAGTACTTCACCATTTAAAAAGGGTGCGCTATACAGCATTTCAATCTCACATTTCAAAATCTGAAAGGGTTGAAAATGTAAAGGATGCTTTTCAATGTAAAAAATATAATGAAAATATTAAAAATATATTATTAATAGATGATGTTTTTACAACAGGGGCAACCATAAACCAATGCGTGAAAGCATTATATAGTGCAGGGGCAAGAAGAATTGATGTGCTTGTTTTTGCAAAGTAGGTAATACTATGAGCATAATATTTAATAAAGCAGATAAAAGCCATATTGAAAAATATATTATTCACCGTATAGAATTTATAAAATCTGCTTCACCCCCATTTTTTTTTGCAACACCTTATGTCACCTTGATGCGGAGCCATTAGGCAAAAAATCTTAAATATAATAAATACAAACAC
>CALUWN010000018.1 GCA_944324495.1 uncultured Mucispirillum sp.
TACTAATGATGTAAACTCCTTCGTAAATTTTTAAAGCCGCCTTGTCTAAACTAAAAAATACTGCGTAATTAAGTATGCAACTACGGAAGTGAATTCCTTGTTGATTACTAAAAAAGTCCTTCCATGGACTTCAAAAAGAGAATAAGCTGTAATTCTTAGCGTATGCGAAGAAACTTATGATTGAAAATTGAATGAAATTTTGCTTTGGTGGTCATAGAGGGGAGGTTACACCTGTTCCCATACCGAACACAGCAGTTAAGGGCCCCATCGCCGAAGGTACTTGATGAAGGTAACATCTGGGAGAATAGGACGCCGCCAAAGCTAATAGATATATAAGGGTTATCATTTGATAACCCTTTTTTGTTTTTATCTTTTTATTTTATACTGCGTTATTTAAAAATTCACTTGGTCATTTACCTACGTTTAATGTAAACTCCCTGCGTGAATTTTTAAGCCGCCTTGTCTAAAATAAAAATCTTAAAAACAGCTTTACGTCTTCTTATACATCATATTATTCTATTTTATATATAGTTTATTATTGTTTCCTAAAATAATTATTTTGCAAGGATAAAAAATTTATTCTAAATAAGCGTAGATTAATAAATTAAAATATAATTTGTAATATAAGATATAGTAGTAAAATATATAATTTTAGCTATCTCTTTTTTGTTTTTATCTTTTTATTTATTCTTCGTTATTTACAAATTTTTTTTAATTTATTCTTTCTAGTTTGAATTAACAGGTATAAATGAAATATAAGAAATTATATACTATTCTTTCCTATTGGAAATATTTTCCGTTTCTATTTAATTTAATGAAATATAAAAAAATTAATGTTATTAATAAGTTATAATTATATAATAATGGCATATAACTTGCTAAATAAGAGTTGGGTAGGAGAACAACTTCGCCTGGGAGATGGAGCTCTCGTGTCAAGCGGACAGGATGTCCGCATTTTTTTTATATACTTGTTACTTATGAGCATGGCGTGCATCTGCGAATAAATTCTTTAAGTCTAGCTAAAAATTGTATTTTTTACTAAACCAGTTATTTAATATATTTTATAATTATAGTACTTATAATAAATAATATATTAATAATATTATAATACCAATTATATATCATTAAGTTATTTTTAACATATCAGTTGTTATTTTCTGCCAGTTTTACTCATTATACCTTGCCTTACATTCAAAGAATAATAGGCATTGTGCTTATATCTCTATCTAATAACTTTGCTATCTCTTCCACTTTCATATTGCTCTTCAATAAAACTTCTAATTTATAGCACTCTGAAGAAATTAAGTGTTTATTTTTTCTCGGTTTTAGTGTAATATCCATTAGTGGTTGTTGTCTCCTTATTTATTTTTTTGGCTAAAAAATATTACTTTATTTTAAGAGAGTAACAACCACTTTTTTTATTTATTTTTCGCAATCGTTTTTAGAATTTACCCGTTTTTAGAATTTACTACTGTTTATTTTGGTGGATATTTTTATTGACAAGCTTAAATCCTAGTATTATAAAAATTCTTTCTTTAACTATAGAGTGAGGAGCTATGAAAACTGCAGATATTCAAGAACTTAGTAATTTTTTACTAGATTATGCCGTTATGCTTATGCGTTCTGGAGCAAATACAGAGCGAACTGTTAGAAATGTTACAAGAATATGCAAATCATTTGGTTATGAAACAGCTATTGCCATTTTTCAGCGTAATATTACTATGACTATTTCTAACCCTAATGACCATTCCATTAGAAGAACATACGTTAAACAGCAAATGTCACCCCATTTAAGCTTATCAATTGTTAATGATTTAAGTGCATTAAGCTGGCAGTCATTTGACACTGATATTTCTCTTGATGAATTAAAAGAAAAATATAATGAGATAGTATCAAATGCTCATTCAAATAAATATATTGTACTTGTTTTTGCATCTTTAGCAATTGCCGCATTTTGCGAACTTTTTGGTGGTGATTTCCATTCTATGATAATCGTATTTTTATCTACAATAGTAGCTTTTGCATTAAGGCTCTTTTTAATTAAAATCAAGTTTGATGTAAGGGCTATGATTATTGCTGTTTCTTTTACGGCATCTATTACAGCTTATTATATAGGAAAATATTTGATTAATACTAATACCCTTGATGTGGCAGTTTCTACAAGTGTACTATTTTTAATACCGGGGGTACATATAATAAACTCTGTTACAGATATATTAGATGGTCATGTAATAACAGGTATGGCAAGAGGCGTTAGCGCCATGATACTTGTAATATGTATTGCAATAGGCTTATATGCAACCCTTGCAATTACAAGGTGGGCTATATGATAGATATAATTACATCATCACTATTAGAAGCAGTTTTTGCAGCTATGGCTGCTGTTGGGTTTGCGTTAATTTCAGACCCACCTAAAAGGCTTATATTCTTTACTGCTCTTTTAGCAGCAGCAGGCAGGGGCGTAAGATATTTCATTATTGCTCAATATGGTATAGGTTTATCCATTGCTACTTTTATTGCAGCTTTAGTAATTGGTTTTTTAGGTATATTTATGGCGAATAAATTAAGATGTTCTATGGAAGTTGTATCATTTCCTGCACTTTTACCAATGATACCGGGGCTTTATGCCTATAAAACAATTCTTTCTATTGTAGAATACGGCAAAACTACTGATTTAATAGAAAAACAGGCTTTAATTGTTACCATGTTTGATAATGGAATAACAACTGTTTCCATAATCACTGCATTAGCTGTAGGCGTAACTATACCGCTTTTAATTTTTTATGAAAAATCATTTACCATGACACGCAAAATAAAAAAATAGTTTTGGCACGCCCTTTGCTATATAAAAAGCAAGTGAGTGAAAAGTGAATTTTAAAATGGCATTTATGTTGCTAATAAAAATTTAAGAGGTGTGAAATGATAGGGATTTTTGATAAAACAAAAGTAAATGATATGAACTTTGCTCTTGATACATTATCTGTAAAAAATAATGGTATATCAAGAAATATTGCAAACCAAGATACTCCAAAATATAAAGCTGTAAAATTAGTTTTCAGTGAAGTTATGGAAGAGTATTATTCCAATGAAAGAAACCCTATGCCTCTTAAAAGAACAAATGCTATGCATATGCCAACAGGCACAGAAGAATTAGACCCAAGAACTTTGGTTCGTTTCCAAAACAACCCAAGTGTAAGAAACGACGGTAACGATGTTAATATGGACTATGAAATGAGCCAGCAGGCAGATGCTGAGTTAAGGTATAAACTCCTTTCTCAAATAGTAGGTAAAAAAGTAACAGGCCTTGTGAATTTAACTAAAACAACGCCACAATAGAAAGTGATGGGGTGATGATATGAGTTATTTTGATGTGTTAGATGTTGCAGCCACAGGGCTTTCAGCACAAAGAATTAGAATGAGTGTATTATCTTCTAATATGGCAAATGCTAATACTACAAGAACAGAAGATGGCGGGCCATACAGGAAGAAGAATGTTATATTTAAACAGGTACTTCAAGGTGAACATAAAGGCGGTGTGCAGGTAGATAAAATCTATGAAGATACAAAACCTCCACGGTTGCAGTATGACCCAACCCACCCAGATGCTAACGAGGAAGGGTATGTGGCCATGCCAAACATTAGCCCTGTGGAAGAAATGGTAAACCTTTTGGAAGCAGCAAGGGCTTATGAGTCCAACTTAACAATTTTACAGTCAGCAAAACAATTATCTAATGCTGCACTTGAAATTGGACGACAATAATAGTATATTGGGAAAATTTTTCCCATAGGAATATTTTAATAGGAAAAAAATACATATATTACACCTTCATTAGTTAGTGTGTTAGTAAGTGTTATATATTTTATTTGGCACAATAATTGATAGTAAATAGTGTAATATAATATATAAAGCATTTTTATAGTGGGATAATAATAAATAAACTTGCTACTTTTTAAAAAAGATTATATATTATATACAAGAGAAAGATAGGAGCATAAAATGGCTGACATTAATAAACTGGATATTTTACTTCCAAACAGTCTGCAAACTAATTACAGTTCTCCACAACAGCCAAATGTTGTGGAAGGGGACAGCTTCTCTGATATTTTAAAAACTGCTCTTAGTAGTGTGGATTCTGCTCAACATACTGCAACAGAAGCTATTCAACAGGCATTAAATGGTGAAAATACTGATGTGCATGATACTATGATAGCTATGCAAAAAGCAGATACATCACTTAAAATGATGATGGAAGTCCGCAACAAACTATTATCAGCTTATCAAGAAGTTATTAAAACACAAGTGTAGTAAATATTTATTAGTTATTTACTGCACTTTTCTCATCCTTACTGTAATATAAGTGTTATGCCTTATATTGCTGTCTATTTTAAAAATCTTTAATAGTGTTTTTATGTTTTGAGGTATAAATGGATAAAGAAATGCCAGAAGGTACTAATAATAAGCAGGAAAAAATACCTTCAGAGTATAAGCAGTTATGGTTAAGTATGCCATTAGTGCTTAGAAATACTTTTATTGTAATATTTATAGTGCTTATTATTGCAACATTTTTTGCTGTATTTTATTTTACTGATGGATTAGAAGAATTAATCAATATGAGCAAGCAGATTGGTAAAGCTTGAAAATAAAGCAAAAAAATTAAAGTAAGTTATAAAAAAATGCTTGTAAGTATTGAATAAATTATATATATTGCAATTATATCACTAAGTTATAAGTTGTTTTGTTTGATTTTTTTTAGTGATTATATACTTTAATAGTATAGGAGCGACCAAATATGGCGGTACGTAATCTATCCACACAATTTTTAGATATCTGGGCAAAATTAACTACACTTCAAAAAGCGGCAATTGGTGCTGCCACTGTTGCTGTTATTGCAGCTGTTACGGTATTGCTTATATGGGCAAATAAACCAGCATATAAACCATTATATACAGAAATGACACAAGAAGATGTACAGGCAGTATCTAATGAGCTTCGTAAAGGCACAGTTCCTTTTAGAGTAAATGGTACATCTATAGAAGTTCCGCAGGAAAATGTTTATTCTACACGTATGATGCTTGCAGAGCAGGGTTTGCCAAAAACACCACCTGCTGCTGGGTTTGAACTTTTTGATAAATCTAGTTTTGGTAAAACAGAATTTATGCAGAATGTAGATTTCCAGCGTGCTTTGCAGGGTGAACTAAGTAATACTATTGCTACTATGGATAAAGTATTAGAAGCAAAAGTACACCTTACACTTCCAAAAGAAAGGTTATTCGTTTCAGAAGAGCAGCAGGCAAAAGCATCGGTTGCTTTAAAATTAAAGCAGGACCAAACATTAACTGAAGATGAAGTACGTTCTATCAGCCATTTAGTTGCAGCAGCTGTTAAAGGGCTTGAACCGCAAAATATTCAAGTGGTGGATACAGCAGGTAACCTGCTTAGTGCTTTTATGACAGAAGCAAATGAACCATACAGGCTTACACAAAATCAAATAGCTTATGAAAGAGACCATGAAAAATATTTAGAAGAAAAGTTAAGAAAAGATTTAGTTCCTTTGCTTGGTGCCGATAATCCTTTTATAGTTAGTGTTAGTGTTGCTATGGATTTTAGCAAAAGGGAAATAATAAGTGAAAAATTTGGAGATACTCCTGTTACACGTTCCCAAAGAACATTAGAAATAAACTCTAAACAAACAGGTAAAGGTCCTCAAGGGATACCGGGTGTTGAATCAAACTTGGCAGAGCCTGATATATTAGTTGACGGCATTGTTAGTGAATACAGTAAAACCGATGAAACCACAAACTATGAAATAGATAAGACTGTTACAAGAGAAAATAAAGTAGGTGGTGAGATTAAGAGAATTACTGTTGCTGTAGTAGTAGATGACAGGCAGGCTATAGAAACCGTTGACGGGGTGAGAAAACTTGTTAGAAAACCACGTACTGAGGAAGAAATAACAAGTATTCGTGCTCATGTTGCAGCAGCTGTTGGTTATGTTGCAGACAGGGATGTTGTTGAAGTTACAAATATATCTTTTGATACTACAAAAGATGAGATAGATTTAATGGCAGAAGAGAGTGCTAGGCGTATGGAAATTATAAGACAAGTTGCATCTTATGCAAGTGCTATTGTGATTATTTTCATGTTCTGGCTGCTGATTTTACGTCCTATTATTAAAAGGATTGATAAAGCTAGAGAAATTGATGAAGAAATGCTTGGAGAATCTGCTCTTGATGCTCAAATGGCAGGGCTTGATATTTCTGTTGGCGATGAAAGTGGTTTCCCTAAATCAGTGGAAGAACTTGAACGTGAGATTGAAGCAGAATTGGAAGAATCTACACCAATTGATGTAGAAGCAGTTAAATCAAAAGTTATGCTGAAGAAAATCGAAGAGCAGGCTAATGAAGACCCTGAGATGATAGCAAATTTAGTTAAAGCTATGATTAAAGGCGGTGGCGGTCAAGGAGGCAATTAGAGATGGCTAGAGAAGATACTGCTGCCATGATGGCTGCCCTATCGGGCATACAGTCATCACAAGGTATGCGAAAAGCTGCTATATTAATGGTTGCTTTAGGGGAGGAAATATCTTCTAAAGTTATGGCTTATTTAGATGATGAGGAAGTTTCTGATTTATCTAAAGAGATTGCTTTAACAAGAGTTGTCCCACCTGAGCAGATAGATGAAGTTGTAGAAGAATTCTACAATATGATGCTTGCGAAAAAATTTATATCTAAGGGTGGTTTGGAGTATGCAAAATCAATACTTGTAAAATCATTAGGCCCTGAGCGAGCACGTAAAATTATTGACAGGCTTACTAAAATGTTGGAGCAGTCCTCTGGTTTTGAATTTTTAACTAAGATTGACCCAAAACAGCTTGCAAAATTTATTATGAACGAACACCCACAGACTATTGCCTTGATTTTAGCCCATTTAGACCCATCCCACGCGGCAGAATCTATGGCACAACTGCCTGAGGATTTAAAGGCAGAAGTTGCGGTGCGTATAGCTAATTTACAGGATATTTCTCCTGCCGTTGTTAAAACACTTTCTAAAGTGTTAGAAGAAAGATTTGAAGCACTTTCATCATACAATGTGGAAGTTGGTGGTGTTAAATCTGTGGCAGAAATTTTCAACCGTATGGACAGGGTAGCCAGCAAAACTACTCTTGACAGGTTAGAAAAAGATTCCCCAGAGCTTGTTGCAAAAATCAGAGATATGATGTTTGTCTTTGATGATATTAAAGTACTTGGTACTGCTGCTATTCAGGAAATCCTTAAAAAAGCAGACAAAAAAGTACTTACATTTGCACTTAAAGGGGCAGATGAGGATACTAAGAAGAAATTCTTTGAAAATATGTCTAAGCGTGCTATGGAAACCATGCAGGAAGAAATGGATTACATGGGCCCTGTACGTCTTAAAGATGTGGAAAAAGCACAGCACGAAATCGTTGCTATTGTACGTGAGCTTGATGAAGAAGGCGTTATTAGTATCGGTGGTGGTGAAGAGGAACAATTTATTTAAAAAATATATTTACTGTGGGTATATGCCCGCAGTAGATTTTTTAAATATACTAATACTATTTAATTTATAGTAATATAAGTATAGAAAGTATTGATTATGAATATAGTCAATATTTTTTTATTTTATCATGAATATTTCATATTTTTCTGTTAGGGAGATTTTATGCCTTCAAGAGTGATAAAAGAAGACAGGAAAGACGGCGTATTTAAAATGAGAGAGTTTGCTACTGTTGAGCGTGGTGAGCGTGATTACAACCTGCGTTCTTTTGCAGATGATGAAGAGCTTTCTGTTCAAGATATGTTTAGTGATACTGGTGAAGAAGAACCAGAAACAATAGAAGAGTATGAAGATGAAGTAACAGAAAAAGATTACTGGCCACCAAGCCGACTTGCAAAGGCAGAAGATGGTGTTGTTGGTGAAAAAGTAGATTTGCCAGAAGGAAAACTTGGGCAAGGGTTTGTGGAAGCACCAATGTTTTCTGACGGGTTTGATGACGGTCCAAAATCACCAACCGTTATTCGTAATAGAGATACTGAACGAGCAGAAGATGATTTACCATTAGAAGATGTGCCTGTTATGCAGGTGCAAAGTGATGAGCAGTCATTACAAGAACATACAGAAATGCCAGTAGAAACTCCAGTAGAAACACATAGTATGCATCAAGAAGAAAATGCATCAAATGAAAGTGATGAGTTTATTCCAAACCCGTATATGTCACCACTTATTACAGAAAGCGAATTGGAAGAGCTTAAAAATGAATTAGCAGAATATAAAGAAAAGATAGATGGGTATAAAGCACACGCAGAAGAAATGGAAGCATTGAAATTAACTGTTGAAAAAGCATTAATGGAGCGTGATAAACAGCTTGAAAATGCTGAAACAGAATTAAATACATTAAAAGAAACGCTTCCAGCTCAGGTGGAAGCTGCGAAAAATGAAGGAAAGCAGACAGGTTTTGATGAAGCAAAAGTTCAGTTTGAAAAAAAATATGAAGTAGAAAAAAGTGATTATTTAAACCAATTAAATGGGTTTTATAGTAATGTACTTGCAAAAATAGATGAAATCAAAGCAGCTGTTGATGCTTTAGATGAGCAGATTCCTTCAACAGTTATTGGTTTTGTAAAAACATTAATTGGTGCAGAAAGAAAGATAAATGATAGTTTTGCTGCTAATTTAATTAAGCAGAACTTATCACGTCTTCATGAATATAGAGATTTAAAATTTAAAGTAAATCCTGAAGATTTAGAAGCAACTAAGGAAGCATTACATGATTATGAAGTTACAAGTGATGTATCTATTCCTAAAGGTGCGGTAATTGTAGATTCTAAATCTGGTGAAATAGCTTTAGATGCAGATACAATGATAAAAGATTTAGAGCAGGAAATAAATGCGCAACTTACAGCTGCTGAAGACAGTAAATCCGACAACTAAAATAATATTAACAGGCAGAGTTACTAAAATTGCAGGGCTTGTGGTGGAAGCTGATGGGCCCCTTTTAAGTATTGGCAGTAGGTGTGTTATTCAAACCGTTACTGGCAGTGAAATATTTGCTGAAATCATAGGCTTTAGGGATGACAGGGTTGTTTTAATGCCATATGGTGAAAGTGAAGGTATAGCCCCTGGAAGTATGGTTAGTGAAGTTAGTGACGGTAATAAAGTTTTTGTTGGGGATAGCCTTTTAGGTAGAGTATTAGATGGTTTTGGCAGACCAATGGACGGTAAAGGTCCACTTGTAGATGTAACACCTGTTCCTATTACAGCAGCTCCTCCCCCACCATTATTAAGAAAAGTAATTAAAACACCTATTTCTACAGGTGTAAAAGCAATAGACGGTCTTTTAACTTCAGGCAGCGGACAGCGTGTCGGTATTTTTGCAGGTAGTGGTGTAGGTAAAAGTGTACTGCTTGGTATGATAGCAAGAAATACAAGTGCTCAAGTAAACGTTATAGCATTAATCGGTGAACGGGGTAGAGAGGTTAGAGAGTTTATTGAGCGTGATTTAGGTGAGGAAGGCTTGAAACGAAGCGTAGTAGTTTGTGCAACCAGTGACCAGTCTGCTTTGGTACGAAGGCTTGGTGCGTTTGTAGCAACTGCCATAGCTGAGTATTTTAGAGATAAAGGTAAAGAAGTAATGCTTATGATGGATAGTGTTACTCGTTTTGCCATGGCACAAAGGGAAATAGGCTTAACAGTTGGTGAGCCGCCAACATCTAAAGGTTACACGCCTTCAGTTTTTGGTCTTTTACCAAAACTTTTAGAGCGTGCTGGTACTTCAGAGGGCGAAGGCTCTATTACAGGGCTTTATACAGTTTTATCAGAAGGTGATGATATGAATGACCCTATTGCTGATACTGTACGTTCTATAATTGACGGCCATATTGTACTAGATAGAAGTTTAGGTGCAAAAAACCATTTTCCAGCTATAAATGTTATGGTTAGTGCTTCACGTCTTATGACAGAAGTTGCAACACCTGAGCATATTGCTATGGCAGGAAGAATTAGAGATTTAATTGCTACATATAGAGAAGCTGAAGATTTAATTAATATTGGTGCTTATGCAAAAGGTTCAAACCCAAAAATTGATGAAGCAATTGCAAAAAACCAAGCTATTACAGCGTTTTTAAAACAGGGTAAAAATGAAAAATTTACTATGGAAGAAACTTTAGGTGTAATGCAATCCATAGTAGGTAAATAATAATATATGACTAAAAAATTTAAAATGGAAAAGGTGCTTGAATTAAGGGAAAAAGCACTGGAAAAAGAAAAAATAAAATTATCTGAACTTATAAAAATTGAAGAAGAAATACGAGCAGAAAGGCAGGTAATTGCTGATGATATAGACCAAAAATCAGCCGAACTTGAAGAAGACAGGCAAAATAACAGGTTTGATTTTATTGATATGTATAATAAATACATAAAACTAAGGCAGAAAGATTTAATAGAGTGTGAAACAAGAAGAAAACAGGCTGAGCAAAATATTATAAACCAAAAAGAAGTTTTAAGAAAAGCATTAAACGATGTAAAAGTTATGGAAAAGTTAAAGGAAAAGCATTTGCAGGCCTATCAGGAATATGTAAAGAAACAGGAAGAAATGCAGATAGATGAGATAAATATTACAAGAGGATTTAAAGAGTAATAAGGAGAGTAATATGAAAAAAGTTGTATTAATATTAGTAATTACAATAATATCTGTAAATTTATTATATGCACAAGAAAATAAAAACGTTATAGATACCACAGCAATATTAAAAGAATTAAGAGAAAAAGAGAAAAACTTAAATATTAGAGAGGCAGATTTAAACGCAAAAGAAGCACGCCTTAACGCTATGGAGCAGGATTTACTTGCCAGAGAAGCAGATATTAAAAAAATCCGTGATGAAGTTTCTGCCCAGCTTAAATCATTAGGCGAGCAGCAAAATGAAGAGCTTGATAAGCTTGTAAAAGTATATTCTACATCAAAACCAAAAGCAGCAGCAAATATTATTGTTACTATGGATATTGATACTGCTGTCGCAATTTTTAGCAGAATGACACCTAACGTAGCAGGTAAAATTTTAAACGAACTTGGTAAAGCAAACCCAGAATACGCATCTAAAATGGCAGAAAGGCTTACATATCAGCCAGTTTTTGGTGATGATAAGAAGAAGTAGTATATGAATGTATCATTTTCCCCTACAATATGTGAAAATTACTTAAAAAGCCTTGATAATATAGAAGATTATAAAATATTGCGGGAAGCAGCAAATAGAATGGGCGTGCCTTCACTGGAGGAAAATGCCTGTACAGCTCTTACTAATATTGTATCAATTAAGCGGCCTGAAAAAAGTATAGATATAGGCTGTGGTATTGGTGTATCAAGCTATGCCATATTAAAAGGATTTCCTGAAACTAATTTAACAGCAATAGATAGTAATTTAGAACGCGGGCTTTTCTTTCAAAACCATTTTAAAGATTATAAGAATGTAGCATATTATCAAATGCGTGGAGAGCAGTACTTAAAAACTTGCGATAAAACCTTTGATTTTGCTTTTATTGACAGTGTAAAGCGGGAATATTTTAATATATGGCAACTTCTACGCCCAAAACTTAATAAAAATGCCTGTGTAGTTTTTGATGATATATTAATATATGGCTTCGTTATGGCAGAAGAAGCAGAAACTCCATATAAATATCAGACAAATAGAAAAGAAGTACAAAACTTTATAAGCCATATCTTTTCAGATACAAGCCTGAATGCTCAGATAATACCAGTAAACGGCGGATTGCTGGTAATATCATTGAAATAAGCGGACATATTATTGCAAGAGTTTTCAATGGTCTTGGAGAACAAATAAATTATGTTCCACAAACTGCTAAACTAAATAATGGTGAATGGAAAACCATGGAAAAAAAATGGAACGATGCACTTTCAGAGGGAAAAAAGGTTGAAGTTGATATTCAAATCATTTATAATTCAAATAGTAAAAGACCAAAAAGATTTGAAGTAAAAAGTATAATTGTTGATAAAAAAGGAATTCAAGAAATAAAGAAATATAAATTCTATAACTAAGGAAACGTATTATGACTGATGTATACAAATTAATTGCCAACATGATTTGTAATTCAATAAATGGAAAATGGGATAAAGCAATTGTGGAAATAGAATCCTCTCTAGGAAGAATGCTATCAACCAATGCCTATTATTTTTATAACAATGAAGAAAAACATGCATTTGAATTAATTGAGGATAATCAAAGCGAAGATTTGGGAGAAAATGTTTTTGCTCTTCAAGCATCTATGTCTCCTGAGCATAAATGGAACAAAGCTGTTTACACACTTGAAAAGGACGGTCATTTTGATATGACATTTGAATGGGATCAGGCTCTTCAAGACGAATGGGATAATGCATAGGATTAATATATGACAAAAATAACCGGAACAAACACAATTTTTGATGAGACAATAGATCCTATTGTTGATCCTATTTATGACATTATTTGCAAATCGTCAATTAGAGGAATAATGTCAAATGTAAAACAACTTGTAGATATATCCCCTGTTAAATTTAAATTTGGATTCAAATTCTATAACTATTACGATGTTATTTTTGAATATAAAAATGAAAGATTAACTTGGAAAGCAATCTCTTGCAAAAAAGATGAAGAAGAAATTACAAATAATAAGTTGTATAATCCAATGGAAAGTCAAGAAATAGTAAACGACATAGACAATATTTTAAAGTTGACAATTCCACAGAAATATTTACAAGTATTAAACGGAAAGAATTATGAGTCTTTTGAAAAAAGATTAGACTATATTACAGTTTCATCAAAAGAAGAATTCAATGAACTAAAACGAGCTGAAAAAAATGACAATTTTAAGACAACAGATGAATGTTTGGATTTTATGATTGAAGAGGTAAAAAAAGCATTTGGTTCAGATGCTGAAAACTTTAAAATCATAGATAATTATGATTATCATGGCTGGCATATAAATTTTACATTTGAAGCATACAAATCATTTACAGTAAAAATACATCATGAACTTGCAGATGGAGCTCAGATTGTAATAGGAAGTGATGAACAAATAAGAAATGGAAATTATGAACATTGGTTTAATATCCCCATGTCTGCAAATGATTTTGGAAGATTAACAGCAAAAGAATTCCTTGCCCAATTAAAGCAGAATCTTGAGTTACGTCTTAATAAGTATTAACCACCTGTCACCCTACAGAAAAGACATTTTGAAAAATCAAGGTTGTGGAATACTATTGTCATAAAAAAAGAGTGGATATCCTGGATAATAACCACATTGAGAAATCTTACCTGGTTGGATTATAATTCAGGTGGAAAAGAAATTGTAAAGGAATATGAGGACTGTGAATTGGCTATAATAATGTTCTTATTAGAGGGAGAGTATTCATTTATTAAAATATTCCCCGTTTGGAAGGATGAAGTTGATATTCAAACATTTTAATTCAAAAACTTATTTGTAATGAATTACAAACAATCCGAAAGGAATTATTGAGTGGTTTCTTAAAAATTCACAATTAGGGGGGGATATATGAAAATATACATTTTAGAAACAGATATTGATAATTACAAAGGATGCTATATAAAAAACGAAGAAACTGATAGAAAAATTTTACGTCAGTTTAATAAAGGTATAGAAATAAGCATTCCTTCTGATTTTCAATTAGAATACGATAGAGATTCTAATAATCCTGCAGGGGATATTTGTGAATGTTATGATTGTAGAGGATTCTTCATAAATAAAAAATTTATGGCAGTACTTTCTGACATTTCTCAAATAAATATAAGATTTGTTCCGCTTAATGACGATTTTGTACTATTAAATAATTTAACTGTGTTGGACTGCTTAGATCGAAAAAAAACTAAATATAAGTATTTTGAGAATGATATTTTAGGTGTTGAGCAATATTATTTTAAGGAAAACAATTATCCACCTCTTTTTCAAGTTAAACTACAAAATCAATTAATTATTCGAGATTATTTTGTAACAGATGAGTTTATAGATATTGTTAAGAAAAACAATATCAAAGGTTTAAAATTTAAGGAAATCTGGGACAGAGAAAAGGACTAATTATGACAAAAATCACCGGAACAAACACATACATAGATGTAGAACTCGATGGCAGAACTGTAAGAATATTAGGCGAAATGATAGTTGGCGGTTTTGTCTGTTATAAAAGTTCAATGAAAAATTGGCTTGTTCCAGAAAACGAGCCATTAACTGAAGATGACAAAAAAGAGATAATACAGAAAGTAACCGAAAAAACTGTTGGTTCGCATATGGTAATAACTTTTGAATAACCCTCCCCCTATCTCCGTACAGAAGGAGCTCTTTGACAACATCAATGGGTGTGTACGGACACCATTGATAAAAATCTTCTCGCACAAAGGATTGTAGCCACGCCGCAGGCGTTCCGAAGGGAGGAATGATTTAAGCTCGTTTCTGGAAACCCAAGAAGTGATGGGAGCTGAAATTGATAAAAACTTAATAATGGAATATGTTTCATCTGTAAAAGAATCATATCCTGCCAAAAAAATGTTGTTATTAAATACAATATTGTTTAATGATTATATCAAAAAAAACACAATAAAAACTAAGGAAGATGTAAAAGAACTCTTTACTTGAAGCGGCTCGCGATAAAAAGCGGGTTAGTATTGCGATAAGCATGTTTTAAATTTTTTAAAATATTTTAGTTTTAAATTCAAGTTAAAAAATAAAAGCGGTTTTTTTGAGGCGAACCCCATTTATTTGTCCAATAAATGGGGTTCGCCTCAAATTTTATCTACTAATAAAATAAATCTCTGTGCCGTTTTCCTGCAGGCTTAACTTTTCTGAAGTATTTATTATAGAATAATATGATTGATTATCTTGATAGAGTGTGTAATTATCTTTTGATATAAGAAATGCACGTATTCTGCCCGGTAAGAAAACATCAGCTGATTTATTATCATCAGAAAAAATAACGAAAGCTTGTAAATCATTTCTGTTATATGAATTTGATTTTTGGAATTTTAATGCTTCTTCATATACAAGCACACACTTATTTTTTGCAAAAGAATAAGCATAGCCTTTACTGCTGTCACACCCATATTCATCTATATTAGAAATAAAGGAAGATTTTGTAAAAATAATAACAAGAACAAGACCAAGAGCAATTAAAATAATAACGGAAAGCATAGAAAAATTAAAAGCTTTAAAGGCTTTTTTTCCGTCCATTAATCAATATCCGTCATTAATTCATTAATTGCTATTTGAATTGCAAAAGGAAGCCTGCCTAATGAGCCATTGAAGGCTTCTAACTCTTTTTTCATATTTTTTTCAAGCAGATAGCCTGTAACATAAGCAGGTGATAAGTCGCTGATTATTTTAAATACAGCACCCATTGCTTTCCAGTAATGGATAGCATCAGGGGTTGGGTCTGCTTCAAGGGTAGAAGGTGAAACCGTAATAGTTTTATCGTTTTCAACACTGCCTACTAAATCATCAAAATCAATAACAATATCACTGTATATATTTTTTGAACTACCTTTTAATAAAATATAATTTTTTGATGGTGAATAAGGTGTGTTTTTTTCAAACCCTTCTATATCCACTATATAATCAGACTGAGAAGCACTATAAGTTAATAGTTTTATACAATCATCATAAGTTTTAAAACGGTATCCTGCTAAAAAAATACGGTAATTCATGAAATCGCTCCTTTACCGCACACTGCTTTACAAGCAAGGCAGCCATTACACATATCAGCATCTACAAGCATATTGTTAGCAGCCTTATAAATAGCAGGGCATAATGTTTTTTCTATAACATTACATGGTGTATTATCCTTTGAACAGCTGCATTTATTAAGTTTTACTCTCACTTTTGAGAAATCCTTAATATTATTACAACTATACGGATATAAAGTATTTTTTGTATTACCTAGTTTTTTAGGGTGTTTTATAAATGTAAAACCATTTATTTTATTAATACCAGTATCACTAAGCAATATCATTCTGCCACATTTAGTTAAAAATTTGTAGTAATGTGGTTTATATGATGAAGCATAGCCCACAAAAAGAGTAGGTACTTTTATTTCGCTGGAAATTATACCAATATAGCCATCTATTGATATAAAGTTAAGCTCACTAAAAGCTTTTTTTACACCTTCGCATTTAATATCAGTATATATAATGGTATCTGTATCAACACCTTTGTTTAATATATTAACAAACGGACACCCCGGGCATAATAAATCATTCACTTTAGGGAATACTCTATCTGCCACACTATTAACTTCAAGTGTTATATTATAGTTTTCATAGAAGAATGATAAAAGAGCTTCTTTTTCGCTTTCATACACATCTACTACTTTTGATTTAAGAAATGTAATATTTTCTGTATGAGCAGCAGGCAGAAAATAATCTGGAAAAAAGCCATGTTTTGAATGAAGTGAAAAAACTTCACCATTATATTCTTTATTAAAACTTTGCTTAAGACTTTTGCTTATATTATCATATATCTCTTTAAGTTCATCTTGAGAAATAGTTTGCTTAAAGGTAGCTTTACTAATGTATGGAGATATTCTACCCATATCGCTGTTTGATTTATTAAACTCAGCATAATTATTAAGAGCATTTGCTGTGACCACAACAGTAACAGGTACTTTATACTCTAATGTAAGCTTTAAACTCATTGTGAGTTTTGCAATAATTTCTTCCGCTGTTTTAATAACAACCACTGGCGTGCATATTTTTTTAGGAAGAGTAAATGTAACAAGTAAACACTCTGCACGTAATGGTGTGTTAATATGAAAGAATGGCAGTTCATTAAATATACCTAAAGCTTTACTACCAATTACTGCTGATGAGTATAAAAAATCAAGGGCATCATGCTCATCTACAAAATTTTTAGATGATTCAAGACCCAAAGTGTTACTACTGCCTGCATAAATACTGGCAAAATTGTAACGTTCCAAAATGTCTTTAATTATTTCTTTACTGTTTCTAATATCCATACAGCATTATATATAATATGATTACAAATTATTTTCAATAGATTTTTTTGATTTTAATAATTTTTTATTTCATTAATAAAAATAGTAAGCATATTTTTAAGGTAAAGGTTTATTTTATTCTTTTGAATAAAGGAGTATAAAATAAAAAAATATGTAAATTAAGTATTATATTTCATTGATTTATTTTAAAATATGGTTTATAAATTATAGCAAAAATATATTGAAGTTTTAGGAGATAGTATATGTCATCTCTAATGAGTAATTACGGGCGTTTCCCTGTAAGTTTTGCTTATGGCTTAGGTGCTTATTTATATGATGAAAAAGGCACATCTTATTTAGATTTTGCTTCTGGAATATCTGTTACCAATTTAGGCCATAATTTTGAACCTGTTACAAAAGCAATTAAAGAACAGGCTGAAAAAGTTATACACACATCTAATCTTTATGAAATAGAACTTCAAAGCAGATTAGCTGATAAAATCTCAAAAGCTTCCTTTGGTGGAAAGCTGTTTTTTTGTAACTCTGGAGCAGAAGCTAATGAAGCAGCAATTAAACTTGCCCGCCTTTATGGCAATACTATCCACTATGGAAAACGATATAAAATAATATCAATGTATAATTCATTTCATGGCAGAACGTATGCTACTATGGGTGTTACAGCTCAGGAAAAAATCCAACAAGGTTTTACGCCTATGCCTGCATATAATCAGTACATACCATTTAATGATATAGAAGCTTTAAAAGCGGCTGTTTCTTTAAATGATACTTGTGCAATTATACTTGAACTTTTCCAAGGGGAAGGCGGTGTTATGCCTGTGGATACTGAGTTTTTAAAAGAAATACGTAGAATATGTGACGAGCAGGATATATTAATGATTTTAGATGAAGTGCAAACAGGCTACGGTAGAACTGGCCATATGTTTGCATATCAGTTATTTGGTATTGAGCCAGATATTATGTCACTTTCTAAATCTATTGCAAACGGTGTACCTATGGGGGCTGTTGTTGCAAAAGATAAGGTTGCTTCACTTTTTACAGCAGGTACTCATGGTTCTACATTTGGTGGCAACCCACTTGCCTGTGCTGCAGGTATAGCTGTTATAGATGAAATGTTAAGGGATAAGTTTTTAGATAATGTAAAATCAAAAGGTAATAAATTAAAAGAGTATTTAAATAATAATTTACCTAATGGCTGTACCGTAAAAGGTGAAGGGCTTTTAATAGGGGTAAAAACACCATATACTCCAAAGGATGTAGCTGAAAAGTGCCTTAGTAAAAATCTTTTGATTGTGCCTGCTGGTAATAATTCTGTAAGGCTTTATCCACCATTAAATATAAATGATGATGATTTAATAAAAGGTGCTGAAATATTTGTATCAGTAATAAAAGAGATGGGAAAATAGTTATGATAAAACCGCGTCATTTTTTAACATTATTAGATAGAACACCAGAAGAACTGCAAAACTTGATTAATACTGCCATAAAATTAAAAGAAGAAAGGCAGAAAGGCATAAAACACAGGGAGCTTGAGGGTAAAACTCTTGCTATGATATTTGAAAAATCATCTACTAGAACTCGTATTAGTTTTGAAACAGGAATGTATGAGCTTGGCGGCCACCCTATGTTTTTAAGCAACCGTGATATTCAGCTTGGCAGAGGAGAAACAATTAAAGATACTGCAAGGGTATTAAGCAGATACGTTCATGGGATAATGATACGCACCTTTGGTCATGAAAGGGTGGAAGAATTGGCAGAGTATTCATCTGTGCCTGTAATTAATGCTTTAACAGATAGTTTTCACCCATGCCAGATTATGGCAGATATGATGACTATGCAGGAAAAATTTGGCAAAATAAAAGGCTTAAAAGTAGCATATGTTGGTGATGGCAATAATATGGCTCATTCTTGGATAAACGGTGCTGCTCAAATGGGTTTTCATATTGCCATAGCTTCACCAAAAGGTTACTGGGTTGATTATGATATTGTAGATAAAGCAAAAAAAATTGCAGAAAATAATGGCGGTACTATCACATTAACTCATAAAGTGGAAGAAGCTGTTGAAAATGCCCATGTGGTATATACTGATGTATGGGCAAGTATGGGTCAGGAAGAAGAAAGCCAAAAACGTATAAAAGATTTTCAAGGCTATCAAGTTACAAGTGATGTAATGAAGCTTGCTTTAAAAGGTGCTGTTTTTATGCACTGCCTGCCAGCTCATCGTGGTGAAGAAGTAAGCGAAGAAGTTTTGGAAAGCGAAAACTCTGTTATATTTGATGAGGCAGAAAATAGATTACACGTTCAAAAAGCTATATTGATAGATTGTATTGGAGGAATATAAAAATGGCAAAAGAAAAAGTATTACTTGCATATTCAGGTGGTTTAGATACATCTGTAATATTAAAATGGCTCACATTAAAAGGTTATGATGTAGTAGCATATGTAGCAAATGTTGGTCAGGATGCTGACTGGGATGGCATTAAAGAAAAAGCTCAGAAATCAGGCGCAACTGAAGTTATAGTGGATGATTTAAGGGAAGAATTTGTTAAAGATTTCGTTTTCCCAGCAGTTTCTTTTAATGCATTATATGAAGGCAGATATTATTTAGGTACATCTTTAGCACGCCCTGTAATTGCAAAAGGTATGGTTGAAGCTGCTAAAAAAACAGGCTGCTCTTATTTTGCTCATGGTGCAACAGGTAAAGGAAACGACCAAGTTCGTTTTGAATTAACAGCAGCAGCTCTTGCTCCAGAATTAGAAGTTATAGCTCCATGGAGAGATGAAGAATTTTTCAGCGTTATAAAAGGAAGAAAAGAGGCTATAGAATTTGCTGCTAAATATGATATTCCTGTGAAAGCAACAGCTTCTAAACCATGGTCCAGCGATGATAACGCATTACATATTTCATTTGAAGCAGGTATATTAGAAGACCCTGCTGCTTGCCCACCAGATGATATGTTTGAATACAGCAAAAGCCCAAAAGATGCACCAGATAAAGCAACTGTTATAGAGCTTGAATTTGAAAAAGGCGTGGCTGTTAAATTAAACGGTGAGAAATTAACTCCATATAATATGCTTATGGCTTTAAATAAACTTGGTGGCGAAAACGGTATCGGCAGAGTAGATATGGTAGAAAGCAGATACGTTGGTATGAAATCAAGGGGTGTATATGAAACTCCGGGTGCAGCTATTATTATGGCAGCTCACAGAGATTTAGAAGGCCTTACTCTTGACGGGGCAGTATTAAACTTAAAAGAAACTTTAATGCCAAGGTTTGCAACACTTGTATATAATGGATACTGGTTCTCTCATGAAATGGATTGTATGCGTGCTTTACTTGATAAATCTCAAGAATATGTTACAGGTAAAGTGAAAGTTGAGCTTTATAAAGGTAATGTAACATGTATTGGTAGAAGTTCAGATTATTCTTTATATAATATGGCAATAGCATCTATGGAAGATGACGGTGGTGCTTATAACCAAAGCGATGCTACAGGGTTTATTAAACTCCATTCATTACCATTAAAAATGCACGCAAGCCGTAAAAAATAAGGAGAATATATGTATTTTCAAGATGTGATAATGAACTTGCAGCGTTACTGGGCAGAACAGGGCTGTATAGTTTACCAGCCTTATGATAATGAGGTGGGTGCAGGCACATTTAACCCTGCTACATTTTTAATGTGTTTAGGGCCTGAGCCATGGAAAGTTGCCTATGTAGAGCCAAGCAGACGCCCAACAGATGGCAGGTATGGTGAAAACCCAAACAGGTTGCAGCATTATTATCAATTTCAAGTGCTTTTAAAACCATCACCTGATAATATTCAGGAGCTTTATTTAAAAAGCTTAGAAGCATTAGGAATAAATTTATTAGACCATGATATCCGCTTTGTGGAAGATGACTGGGAATCTCCAACTCTTGGTGCATGGGGTTTAGGCTGGGAAGTTTGGCTTGACGGTATGGAAATCACTCAGTTTACATATTTTCAGCAGGCAGGTGGTATTGACTTAAAACCAGTATCTGGTGAAATAACTTACGGTTTAGAGCGTATTACCATGTATCTTCAGCAGGTAGAATCTGTTTTTGATATAAAATGGAATGAGCATTTAACTTATGGTGATGTTTACCACCAAAACGAAGTTCAGTTTTCAAAATTTAATTTTGAAGTGGCTGATGTGCCAACACTTTTTAATCTTTTTGAAACATACGAGAAAGAGTGTGTGCGTATTGCAGAAATGGGGCTTCCTCTTCCTGCTTATGACTACTGTTTAAAATGCAGCCATACTTTTAATCTGCTTGATGCAAGAAGTGCTATATCTGTTACAGAGCGTACAAGCTATATTGCTCGTGTTAGAGCGCTTGCAAAAATTTGTGCTGAAAAATTTGTGGAAACTAGAGAAAAAATGGGCTTTCCACTATTAAATAAGTAATATTATAAATTATTTATAAATGGCAGAAATATTGAAAAGTATTTGAGCCGAACCCCATTTATTTGTCCAATAAATGGGGCTCTTCTCATTTAAAGCCCTATTAATTTTAATTACTTTTTTCTCTTATTTCTACTCGTCTTATTTTACCGCTTATTGTTTTTGGCAGTTTATCCACAATCTCTACAATACGCGGATATTTATAAGGAGCTGTAGTTTTTTTCACATATTCTTGAATATCTTTAATAAGCTCATCTTTATCAGCATTTTTATATTCATCAGCTACTACAACGGTTGCTTTAATTACCTGCCCCCTTAATTCATCAGGAGCACCAGTAACAGCACATTCCACAACAGCCTTATGTGTCATAAGTACGCTTTCCACTTCAAATGGGCTTATTCTATAACCTGAGCTTTTAATAATATCATCAGCTCTGCCTACAAACCAAAAATAGCCGTCTTTATCTCGCCATGCAATATCACCAGTATAGTAAATATTATCATGCCAAACGGCATAAGTTTTTTCTTTATCTCTGTAGTATTCTTTAAATAAGCCTAAAGGTTTTTTCTTATCTGTCCTAATAACAATCTGCCCATGTTCGCCAACTTCACAGCTTTTGCCTTCGCTGTTTATAATATCCACATCATACTGAGGGTTTGCAAGCCCCATAGAGCCGGGCTTTGGTTCTACCCAAGGAAGTGTTACAACAGTTAATGTGGTTTCAGTTTGCCCAAAACCTTCTCTTAATTTAATACCTGTCATCTCATAAAATGTATCATACACAGCAGGATTTAAGGCTTCCCCTGCAATTGTGCACCATTTTAAAGATGAAAGGTCTGTATTTAAAATATCTTCCCTTATTAAAAACCTAAATACAGTAGGGGGAGCACAAAATGACGTAATTTTATACTTTTCAATAGCTTTTAATATTTCAGCAGGGGTGAATTTTTCATGGTCATATACAAAAATATTAGCACCTGCTATCCACTGCCCGTATAGTTTTCCCCATACAGCTTTACCCCAGCCAGTATCAGAAATAGTTAAGTGCAGGCTGTTTTCATCAAGGTTATGCCAGTATTTACCTGTTATAATGTGTCCTAATGGATATAAAAAGTCATGAGCTGCCATTTTTGGGTTTGCTGTAGTGCCTGAAGTAAAATAAATAAGTGAAATATCATCGTTATTATTAACGTGTTCAGGACGCACAAATTCTGGAGCTTCGTTTATGCCCTTATGGAAATCTTCCCAGCCTTCTGGAATAATTGGACCAATAGAAACAGTATGTTCTAATGTAGGGGAGTCTGGTTTTGCTTTATTTACGTGTTCAATAATATTTTTGTCCCCACAGGCAACAATCATTTTAATATCTGCTGCATTATTTCTGTAAACAATATCTTTCTCAGTTAAAAGGTGAGTGGCAGGTATTGCTATTGCTCCAAGTTTGGAAAGCCCAAGCATAGAAAACCAAAACTCAAAACGACGCTTTAATATAAGCATAACAGTATCGCCTTTTTTAATACCAAGGCGTGCAAAAAAAGATGCTGTCATATCAGAAAATTTTTTGAAATCAGCAAATGTGAAATCAAAGCGTTTGCCTTCATCATTTGTCCAAAGCATAGCTTTTTTCTTCGGTTCTTTTTCAGCCCAGGCATCTACCACATCGTATGCAAAGTTAAAATTATTTGGTACTGCTACTTCATAATTAAGTGCAAAGTCTTCCTGAGATGAAAATGTTATTTGTTTTAAAAATTTTTTTAACATATTTACTTCTCTTTTTTATTAAATTTATCGAAAAATATATATAATTATTTTTTGTATCTTTCAAGAACTATTTTTTTAATATATTTATTTTTTAAGCTATATTAAGATATTTTTTTTATTAAATAATGATTTTGTAGAAAGTATGTAAAAGAAATTTATATTTATTGAAGAGAAATAATTTAAAGTATACTATTTTAGTATAGAATATAAACTACTTTTGGGAGTGAAAGATGAGTACAGTTACATTTCAAGGTAATCCATTAACTTTAGAGGGGCAGTTTCCTGCTCTTAATTCTAAAATAAAAGATTTTAAATTATTAGCAAATGATTTATCACCAAGAACTGCTAAAGATTATGAAGGTAAAGTTTTAGTAATAGTTGCAGTTCCTTCACTTGATACTGGCGTATGCGATATGGAAGTTAGAAAATTTAATGAGAAAGCAGCTTCATTATCTGATGATGTAAAAATCATAGCAGTTAGTTTAGATTTACCATTTGCTCAAAGTAGGTGGTGTGGTGCTGCTGGTATTAAAAATGTGGAAACATTATCAGACCACTATAGTGCAGAATTTGGCAAAAATTATGGCGTATTAATTAAAGAATTAAGATTACTTGCTAGAAGTATATTTGTTTATGATAAATCTGGAAGTTTAGTTTATTCTGAACTTGTTAGTGAAGTAACTCATGAACCAAACTATGATGCAGCAATAGATGCTGTTAAAAAAGCATTATAATAAATGCATATCATTCCTTTATTACACATACAAGGGCAGCTAACAGCTGCCCTTTTAAATTGGCGAAAAAATACATTTTTTCGCCAGTCTTTTGATGAGCCTGATAATGCTTAACGCATTCTATTAGGCTCTTAATGGTAAACTAAACTTGGATACACGCTCCAAGTTTAGTTAAGCAGATTAATTTTTAATGTAGATAATATTTCTTATTATAAGTTTAAAATAATCAATAACTTTTTTGATAGTCTTTAAAGGCAGTTTATAGCTGTTTTTCTATTATCTTCTTGTAATAATATAATTAATAATGTAATATTTTATAGTATTAATACATACAGGAAGAGGGTATTTTATGAAAAAAGTATTTTTAGCTTCATTATTTTTATTATCATTAACTATTAATTCTTATGCGAAAGAGAAAATTGAGCCATCTTTTGACTGTAAAAAAGCCAGCACAAAAGTAGAGAAAATGATATGTTCTGATGCAGAACTTGCAAAATCAGATAAAGAATTAAATGAACTTTATAATAAATATATAGAGTTTATATCAAATAACCTGCCAGATTATAAAGATATAGTGATAAAAGCCCAAAGAAACTGGATGAGAGAGCGTAATAAAATTACAGATATTCAGAATTTAAAGGTGCATTATAACCGTATTATATATGAATTAGGGGATGCATTTAATCCGGGATATTCTCCAGCAGGTTTATCAGACTATGATGATGAAGATGTGGCTTATTATTGGAAATATAAACCAATATCGTTTTACTTTATGAATGGCTATGTAAGAGATGCAAAAAAACCAGTGTATGTATTATACAATAATGATGCAATATGCCAAAATTTATCATCATTAAAAATAATTGATTTTAATGAGTTTATCTCAAAAGCAGAACCTTTAAAAGAATATTATCAAGAGCTTAGCGATGGTTCTATGCAGAAAACAACATTGTTGGATGGAGTAAATTTCTATTTAGCAAAATATAATAATGGATATTTTGGTCTTAGAGATGGAAAATTTCCTTTACCACTTAAATATTTAAAGAAAAACGAAAAAGGATATTATGAACCATTTATTAAAAGAAAAAGTTATGGATACGAATATAAATCTATTCCAGAAGATTTAGTTTGGAGCAATATTGTTCGTATGCAGCAGGACGAACCACTTAATGATATGGGTGACAGACAAAGCATATATACATTTAGTTTGCCAGTTGTACATAAAAATAATATGTATATCAAAGAATTAACAATATATAATGATATAGAATATTATGGTATAGATTATGATAAAGACCCACCAGTATATGATAAATCAGTTGTTATAAAAGTTGAAAGCCCACTTGTAAGAATTTTTTCATATAATAATGACGGTAGTAGAAAACTTGCTTGTGTTTATACTGAAAATAAAGATAGTTTAAATAAACAATATAAAAGTTTTTTTAGAAAATATTCAGACTATGAAGCTGCCATGCATATTGCAATTTATTTAGATAAACCTATTAAGTTTTCAGATTATTTAGATAATGTTGAACCAAAAGGTAGTGAAACACCTTATATTAAGCAGACTTTGAAAGATACTGAATTTACAGAGGCAGAAGCAGTAGCAGAAGTAAAAAGGCAGATAGATTATTATCTTGCATGGGAGAAAGGCAAAACTTTCAAACCTGATGAATGTCAAGCGGAATATGAAACAAAATGTTCTATATTTATGGGGCAAGCCAGACAGGGAGATGAAGGGTTTGAAATCACAAAATCTATAACTAAATTTAAAAGTTATGAGGAATTTTATAATGCAACAAAACAGTATAATATTTATTATGAATATGAAATACCTGCCAAGTTTCCTGCGAAGACTACAATGTATGAAAATATAGCTTTTGTTTACTATAAAGGAATGGTTGGAATAGGTGTTTTTGGAGATGATACCAACTTTAGACATCATGACAGCACAAAATATGCATTAGTGGATTTTGAATTATACCGTAAAACAAGTAACGGATTTATAGAGCATATTGATGACGGAAAAGATTTCTGGTTTAACTGGAGATATTAATAATAAAAGTATTATTGTAATATATACATTTGGTATAACAGTAGATTATGTATTAAACAGTAATGTATGAGTATAGAATGTAGTTATATATAAGGGGTTTATTATGTAAAATTTTTTTTTGAGTATGCTGCTTATATTATTAATTAGTATAAGTTCTTATGCTAAAGAAAAACTGCTAAAAGTATATATAAAACCAGCATTTTTCAGATGCATTTAATAGATAATAACTTTAAATTTATTGTAAAATAATGGTGATGTTATGAGAAAGTTATTTATATTTATTTTTATAATATTTTGCTTTAATGCCTTTGCTGAAGAAAATTTATCTAAAAATAATATAACAAACCATTTTAATTCTTTTGCAGTAAAGGGCAATTAAGGTATATTTAAAGAATTTGATAATTAGGAGGAATATTATGAAATATGTATTAACCGTACTTGCATTTATTGTTTTTTTCCCAACCTTATTATTTGCAGAAAGTGGAGAAGTTGATTTTAAAGAAGGATATGTTTATAAATATAAGATTATAGAAGATTATAGCACTGATAATACAAAAATAGAGTATGAAGGTAATTTTAAAGTAGATAATATTTCCCAATACCAAAATGAAAAACGCATTATGAATAATTATGAAAATAGGGATATTCGTAATCATATTTATAAATATAAAATTGGTAATAATATTTATACAGAAAAATGTGATACTGGATATATCTATAAATATAAAAATGGCAAATATATTTTAAGTAAAAACTTAAGAGAAGATGCAATAACAGCATTATTGGAAGGATATGATAAATACCGTGGAGATAATCATCTAGAAGATTTTTATTGTGTTTCAAGAGGTAATGAATTAAAGCACTCATTTAACTGTAATGCAAAAAACCTTACTCCATTAGAAAAGAAAATATGTAGTGATGGCGATATATCAAGAGCAGATAAAATATATAATGGATATTACAAATATGTATATAATAAGCTTGATAATGAAGATAGGAAAGAGTTGAAAAAAATTGCAGATGATATTCTTTCAAAGCGTAACTACTGCTGGAAGAAAACTCCAACAGGTGAATATGATGTAGTAGATATAGATGAATATGATTATAATTTTCATAATATGAGAGATATGTCACCTTTAACTGATTGTTTTGATACAATATATAATGAAGGATTTACAAGAATAACAGATTTTTTAATGAAACACGAAAATGGAAAAAATAAGCATATATTAGAAAATATGTATAAAAATTCACCAATTAAAATGATATATGCAAAAGATGGATATTCTTTAAATATTAAAAGTTACATGTTTATAAGAAAAACAGACAAAACACCTAAACACTATGAAGAAGTATATGAATTTTTAAGCTGTGGTTTTTCAGCATATGATATGACTGTAATGCTTGCATCTGGTGTGGTAGATATTTATGGTAATTTTTTAGTTAAATAAATATTATATATATATTTTAAAAACACTAAATTATTTATATATCTTATGCTTCTTACAAATTTTGTTATGATTTTGAACAAAATAAATTTTTTTGTTTTATTTTAAAACTTTTTTGTGATAAAAAAATCATTACTTAATAATACAATTATTTACAAAATTTGTGGGAAGTAAATGCGTTACATATTAAGTGCAATATTAATAATTTTTTTAACAGGCTGCGTTCACACATACTCTGAAAAAGAAGTATCTGCTAAATATAATTTGCCACAAGCTTTTCGCAACCAGTCTTACATTAATGAACTTAATGATAATAAAACAATATCAGAATATAAAGACCCATTTGCAGAAATGAAAGCCATGCTGCCAGATGATGATTTTATTAAGGTATTAGATATTGCTTCAAAAGAAAACCCAGATTTATTAATATTAATATCAAAAGTAAAGCAGGCACGCTATCAAGTAAAATCAGCAACAGGTGCTATGATACCAAAAGTTAATGGTTCCCTTGATTACAGCTACAGCGATAATAACGACGGTCTTAATGGTAATCTTAATCTTTCGTGGGAAGTAGATATTTACGGCAAGCTTGATGCCTTAAGAAAATCTAAAAAAGAGCTTGTAAAATATGCTTCAGAAAACTATGTAAATGGGCAGGTAACATTATCTGCTGATACTGCCACATATTACTTTTCATTAAGAAAATCAGCAGCACAAGTGCAGTTTGCAAGCCAAATGGTAGAAAACTATAAAGAAATATTAGATATTTATAAACAAATGCGAAGTATTGGGCTTGTGGATGAAACACAATATATTGAAACAACTATGGATTATCTAACAGCTCAAAATAACCTGCAAAAATACACTCAGGAAGCAGAGCAGAATAAAAATGCATTATATGCTTTAATCAATAATAAAGAAATAAATATAGCAACAGATTTAGTATATGATACATCATTTGCTCCCCATATTCCGCAGATTAATAATATACCAGCACAAGTTATATTAAATAGACCAGATGTGCGAGCAGCAGTATATACCTTAAACAGTGAACTATATAATCATTACAATAGAAAAATGAGTTTACTTCCAAGCCTTTCTATTAGTGGCAATATTGGCAAACTGCTTGCATCAAGTAATGGCGTAACTGATTTAGTATGGCAGATAGCTTCATCATTAACAGCTCCACTTTTAAACAGGCAGGAATTATATGCACAGCTTAAAATACAGGAAGAAACAGTGTATCAGGCAGAGCAGTCTTTACAAAAATATATAAATACTGCCATATCAGATATTGAAAATGCAACATATATAATGACGTCATCTAACAAGTCATATAACAACACAAAAGATATACTTGAAAATGCAAAATCATCTATGGAAATATTAAAAAGCAGGTGGGAAAGCGGTATAATTGATGATTTAGAATATTTAATGGCACAAAACGATTTTTTAAATACATTTATCTCGTTTTATAATGCATGGTATGAAAATATATCATCATCTATCATGCTTTATAAATCATTTGGTGGCAGTTTTTCTGCAAAAAATAATAATGGGGGTGATAATTTATGATAAGTACAAAAGATATGTATGATTCACTTCGTCCTAAAAGAACAAAGAGAAATATTATTATAACGGCTTCTGTTATTGCTGTAATAGTGCTGATAATTTTATACAATATATTTAAAGACAGTGGCCCAGAATTTACATATACCACAGTAAAAGGTGAAAAAGGTAATGTGGCATCACTGGTTAGTGCAACTGGTAAAATCTCTGCTACTAATGAAGTATTAATAGGTAGTCAGGTATCAGGCACAATATCTGCTGTATTTGTAGAAGAAAATGATAATGTTAAAAAAGGCGATGTACTTGCAATTATTAACCCAGATACCATAAACCAAACTATTGCTAGATATGAAGCTCAGCTTAATTCTGCTAAAGCAAGCCTTAATTCTTCAAAAGTGCAGTATAATAATAAGCTTATTAATTATAACAGGTTATCAGAAGTATATAAAGTAACTGGTGGCAAATCACCTTCTAAAACAGAGCTTGATAATGCTCAAATGGAGTTATCCACTGCAAAAGCAGATGTGCAGGTAAAAGAAGCAAGTATTAAGGAAGTGGAAACAAACTTAAACAGTGCAAAAATTGATTTAAAAAACTCTATTATCACAAGCCCAATAGATGGTGTTGTTTTAACAAGAAGTATAGATGCAGGGCAGACTGTAGCAGCATCATTTTCCACCCCAGAACTTTTTGTAATAGCTGAAAACTTAGAGAAAATGAAGTTGGTTGTAAATGTATCTGAAGCAGATGTAGGTAAAGTAAAAGAAAACCAAAAAGTAAAATTTACAGTAGATACTTTTCCTGATGATACTTTTACTTCTACAATATATAGGGTTAATAAGGGTGCCACAGAAAGTGATGACAGCATTGTAAGTTATGAAACTACAATTTATATAGATAATAAAGACTTAAAACTTCGCTCTGGTATGAGTGCCACAGCAGATATAGAAACAGATAGTGCCCAAAATGTTATGCTTATTCCCGTATCTGCTTTATTTTTTCAGCCGTTATCTCTTTCATTAACAGATGCTGAAAAACGCCCTGCTATGCTAAGAGGTCCGCCAAGCCATAGAATGAAAGCCCCAAAAGAAGTGCAGACAGATATCTCGTCAAAAAATGCTACAATATATGTGCTTGTAAATGGTCTGCCTGAAGCAAGGCATATTGTAACAGGTGTAAGCGATGGCAAGAATATACAGGTAATAAGCGGGTTATCAGAAACTGATGAAGTAATTACAAGCATGAAAAGAAGACAATGAGTGATTTTATAAAATTAAGAAACATAGTAAAAGTGTATGGCAGTGGGCAGAACTCTTTTTTAGCATTAAAGGGTATAGATTTAGATATTAATGCTGGAGAGTTTGTGGCATTAATGGGGCCTTCAGGTAGTGGCAAATCTACCATGGCAAATATATTAGGCTGCCTTGATAAAGCCACAAAAGGTTCATACCTATTTAACGGTGTTGATGTATTTGCACTAAATAGAAATGAAACGGCACTTTTACGCAGAAACTACATTGGTTTTATATTTCAAGGCTTTAACCTGCTTGCAAGAACTACAGCTTTAGAAAATGTGGAACTGCCGCTTTTATATAGGGGTATGCCAAAAAAAGAAAGGCGTAAAAAAGCAAGGGAAGCTTTAGATATGGTAGGGCTTTTAGAGTGGGAAAAGCATACAAGTGCCCAGCTTTCAGGTGGTCAGCAGCAGCGTGTGGCAATTGCAAGAGCTATTGCTTCAAACCCACTTTTTTTACTGGCAGATGAGCCAACTGGTAACTTAGATACTAAAAGAAGTATAGAGATTATGGAAATATTATCAAACCTAAATAAAGATTTAGGAATAACCATATTAATGGTAACACATGAGCCAGATATGGCAAAATATGCCACAAGAGAAGTTCATTTTAGAGACGGTGAAGTTAATAAGGTGGAGGCTGTTATCAAATGATTTTTAATGCAATTTTCCTTGCCCTAAGGCAGATAAGCAGAAATTATTTGAGAGCATTTTTAACTATGCTTGGCGTTATTATAGGCGTTGGTGCAGTTATTATTATGATAAATCTTGGTAATGGCACTCAAGCTATGATTAAAGAAGCCATAGAAAGTTTAGGCAGCAACCTTTTAATGATACACGCTCCACCACACCTAAACCCAAGCGGCACAAGTAAAAGCCGTAATTTTACCATGCAGGAAGTAGAAAATATTGCAGAAAGAACAGCAGGTGTTAAGGCTGTTGCTCCAGTATCCATGAGTACTGCTGTTGCAAAATATACAAATAAAAACGTGCAGACATCCATAACAGGTGTAACAGACGGTTATTTTACAGCAGTGGACTGGGATGTATCAATGGGAAGAAAGTTTGAAAACAGGGAATATGTAGCTGGTGTAAATTCTTGTGTTATTGGTGAAAGTGTTAAAAAAAATCTGCTTGGTGAAGCTGAGCCATTAGGGGCAAGATTAAAAGTTGGCTCAATAGTATGCGATGTTGTGGGTGTGCTTGTAAGTAAAGGCCAAGGCGGCAGAGGTAACGACCAAGACGATGTTATTTTAATGCCATTAAAAGCATTTCAAAGAAGTATAAAGCCAAGTGATTCTATTTATAATATTCAAATGATTATGATATCGCTGGAAGAAGAAACTGATTATAAAATAGCTTCAGAGCAAATATCTACAATTTTAAGGCATTTACGAAATATACCAGAAAAAGCACCTAATACTTTTGAAATACAAAGTACAAAAGAAATACAGCAGACTGTAGAAAAATCTATTGGCAGTATGACTATTTTTATAGGGGCTGTGGCAGGGGTGAGCCTGCTTGTTGGTGGTATTGGTATTATGAATATTATGCTTGTATCAGTTACAGAAAGAACAAGGGAAATAGGTACACGCCTTGCAATCGGAGCATTAGAAAAAGAAGTGCTGTTACAGTTTTTAGTAGAAAGTGCCACAATTAGTGCAGTTGGTGGCTTTATTGGTATAATATTTGGGTTTTTAATGACTTTATTATTATCATCAAAACTAAATATTCCTTTTACTTTTGATATGCAGATAGCTGTTACTTCATTTTTGTTTTCTGGTTTTATAGGCATTATATTTGGTTATCTGCCAGCAAGGAAAGCTTCCAGATTAAACCCAATAGATGCACTGCATCATGAATAAATAATTTATTGCAAAGTTAGATTAAATAGTATAGAATGCAAAATATTATTCATGGGTAAAAATATGCAAATTAAATTGAAAAATATTGGTAAATTAAAAGAAGCAGATATTAAGATTGATGGGATAACGGTTATTGCTGGAAAAAACAATACGGGAAAAAGTACAGTAGGTAAGTCTTTGTATTGTTTATTTAGCAGTTTATATAATATTGAAAAAAAAATAGAAGATGATAAATATGCTTATATATATCGTGAAGTAAGAAATTTATTTAGAACTAGAACATTGTCTACCACCAGAAAGATTATCACTAAAAATAGTGATATAATAAAAAAAATTGCAGAACAAATTTTATCATTAGATTTAGATAAAGCAAAGAAATTGGTAACTAAAGCGTATAATGAAATAGAACAAAGTGAGCAAGATTTGCTTTATTTGTCTATTGATGAAATATATAAGGCTTTATTTGATATTCAAGATGTGCTAAATATACCCAATAATGACTTTTATATACATAGATTGGAAAGCATCTTTGAAGCAGAATTTAAGAATCAAGTTAATTTTATTAATTCTAGACGTAGTAGTTCTATTGAATTAACAATAAAAGAAAAAA
The DNA here is from genome assembly GCA_944324495.1 of uncultured Mucispirillum sp. GTDB lineage: Bacteria > Chrysiogenota > Deferribacteres > Deferribacterales > Mucispirillaceae > Mucispirillum. The sequence continues at coordinate 32,791 of CALUWN010000018.1, forward strand.
AAATTAATATCAAAATTTATAATGATAAAATTGTACATAATCAATATATGGAATTAGAAAGTGATATTGTATATATTGATAGTCCTTTTGTTCTTGACTCTATAGAGGACAATAATTGCATAGATGAATTGGAGCATAGATGTAATATAATTCAAAAGTTAATTGAGAAAAATGATGATACTAATATGACGGCAAATATACAGTTTCAAGAAAAACTAAAAAGTGTTATGGATAAACTTGAGGAGATCGGTGTAGGTAAACTAATACAAGATAAATCTTTTTATACAAAAGAATATAAATATCAGACAACAAATATTAGGAAACCAATAAAATTAGCAAATGTTTCATCTGGTCTAAAAACTTTTATCATTTTAAAAACACTAATATTAAATGGACATATTAAAGAAAAAGGTTGTATTATTTTAGATGAACCAGAAATACATCTTCATCCTGAGTGGCAGATTGTATTTGCAGAGTTAATAGTAATTTTACAAAAATCACTTAATTTACATATATTACTAAATACTCATAGTCCTTATTTTTTGAGAGCCATACAAGTGTATTCTAAAAAATATAATATTGATAATAGATGTAGCTATTATTTAGCTGAAAATATAGAAGATAGCATTTCCCATATATTGGATAAAACAAATAGTACAGAAGATATATACAGGCTATTGTATAAACCATTTCAAATACTGGATGATGAGATGTTGATATATAATGATTAGTATAAAGGAAAAATATAATAATATTCTTTCAAACCATATTGTTTCATTTAAACAAATATCTTATGACAGTAGTAAGAATGAATATTTAGTTAATTCTGAAGTTAATGCAGTAAATTTTGATAATGTAGTTGCGGAATATTCTGAAATTAATATGATTAAAAATAATCGAATGAAGTCCCTTGATGCACTATTTCAGAATGATGATGAGCTAGTGTTTATAGAATTTAAAAATACTGCTAAAAATGTTAAAGAAGATGTTAAATATAAAATATATGGGTCTATATATGTATTATTAGATATTTCGGGTTTGACTACAGACTATATTCGTGAGCATGTTAAGTTTATTTTGGTTTATAAACAGAAACCATTGTTAAAAGAAATATCTCAACAGAAGATTGAAGATAGTATGTTAAATTATTCAAAAATAGAGCGTAATAATATTATTCGATTTAATATGGGTGAGTATAAAGGTACTTTATTTAAAGAAGTATATACTTATACAAGTGATGAGTTCAAAACCCATTTTATTGATAATCTATAAAATAAATATAAATAGGTGGTATAAAAACATGAAAAAAATAATAATATTTATGTTGCTGGCATCTATATTTTCAATTCAAGGCTATACAGAAGAACACAGTGAGCTTTATGATAATTTTCTTCATGACCTTTATGAGCTTGAAACAGCAGAACAAAGTGCACAGGTAGAGCGTTATAAATATGCAACGGCAGAAGGTGTAATGTTTGAAATGATAAGAGTTCATGATATGGTTGGTTTAAGGTTAATATCAAAACATTATTTGTGGGATGCAAACAGGACAATTAACTTGGCAGATTTTGCAGTATATTATGGTAATCTTGAAGCATTAAAATTTCTTCTTAATGATGCTTTTTATATAGAATTTATACAGGAAGAACCAAATAACCTTAAATATGCTTATGAAACTTTAAATGAAAAAATGAAAACCAGTAAAGATAAAGTATATATAGAAATGAAAAAATTACTTGATGATTTTATGGTGAAATACCCTAAAACAGTATTTTAATATAAAAAATATAGTAGTATTTTATTTATTCATTTACTTATTTTATAAAATAAAGTATTAACTATTCATAATAACTTTTACGAGGGATGAAATGAAAAGATTTCTATTATTACTTGCTATTGCAGCAGTATCAGTATTTATGGTTGCAGGTTGCAAAAAATCAGCTGAAGAATCTAATAAACTTGTTGTTGGTTTAAATGCTGAATTTCCACCATTTGAATATAAAGAAGCAAATGGCAATATTGTTGGCTTTGATGTAGACTTAATGAATGAAATAGGTAAACTTATTAATAAAGAAATAGAATATAAAAACATGGGTTTTGACAGCCTTTTAATCGCTATCCAGTCTGGTAAAATTGATATTAGTATTTCAGGCATGACAGCAACTGATGAAAGAAGGCAGGTTGTAAATTTTTCTACTCCTTATTTTGTATCAAAACAAGCTATCTTAACTCGTAGTGATTCAACTATTACTAATTTTGATGACTTAACAGGTAAAACAATTGGTGTTGTGCTTGGTTATACTGGTGATTTAGCTGTAACAGAAAAATATAAAGATACTGCAAATATTATTAAATTTGATTCTGGCGACCAGCTTATTTTAGCATTAAACTCTAAAAAAATGGATGTGGCAGTTATTGATATGGAGCCTGCTAAAAAATATGTTGAGTTTAACCAAGGTCTTAAATTAGTAGAAACTCCACTGGCAGAAGAAGAATATTCTATAGCTATCCCAAAAGGTAAAGAACAGCTTGTTGAAGATATAAATAAAGCCCTTGAAACATTAAAATCAAACGGCACATACGATAAAATATATTCAAAATATTTTAAAGATTAATCATAAAAGAGCCTGTATATATTATACAGGCTCTTAAAATTACTTGTTAGGTACTAATTCGACTTTCAACTGCATATTCAAACCTTTTGCAAGCCTTTGAAGTGTTTTTAAAGATGGATTTGCTCGTCCATTTTCAAGTTTACTTATATCTGCCTGATTTATACCTGTTAATGCTGCAAGCTGTTGTTGGGTATAATTATTTTTTTCTCTAGCATCTATTAAAGCATGAACTATTTGATATTCTATTTCACTTTTTTCCCATTCTTCTTTAAACTCTTTGTTTTTAAGTTGTTTTTTTATATATTTATTTAGGTCGTTCATTTTCTATGCTCCTGTAATATTTATTTTTACATTCTTTTGCAATATTAATTTCATTTTTAGGTGTTTTATTTGTTTTTTTAATGAAACCATTTGTTAAAATAATATTTTTATCTTTATAAAAAAAATATAACACTCTATATATGTTACTTGACTGCTTTATTCGCAGTTCAAAAATACCATCATCTATATTTTTTGAATATGGCTCACGCAGTGAATAACCAAAATCTGATAAAAGTTGTATATTTCTTAATGTATGTACTCTTGATTTTGTATCTAAGCTATCTAAAAACTCTTCAATATAACATCTTTTACTTTCTTTATCTCTGTAGAATTCAATATTGAAATTCATTAATTTTATAACCTCATTTATATTTAATTTATGGGATATATCATATATTGTCAATACCAATTCATACTGCTTCACCCCCATTTTTTATTAAAAAATGCTATAACTACTTGATAATATATGTAAAAATAGAAATAATAGTAATAGCTGTCATTCAGAGCCTACGATAGTAGGCGAAGCAGTTTCTTTTAACCTTTTTAATTGTATAGGGTTGTAATATTATT